>JAKVCB010000005.1 GCA_022448345.1 Pirellulales bacterium | reverse complement strand
ATACGATTTCATATATTTTGAAAGTCCATGGGTGTAGAAACTAAAGTCGCAAACGGGTTTAAGGGTGTTCACCCAAAAATCAAAGCAGCCTGGGAAGCGTAGTCCGAGGAAGCAAGGGTCCGTCGACTCACACCACACATCGCAAGTCCCAAAATCAACAACAGTGTCGTGCTAGGCTCAGGAATTGTGGTTTGGGAAAACGTTTGGTCCACAAAGGACATCGTGCCGCTACCTTCAAACACAATGGCACCAATATCCTTCTGCACAGAGAGATGCGTGTAACCGCTCCCAAAGTCGACCGAGTCTATTAACTGAGTCCCGGCAAGGGTATCGTCAAAAATTTCGCCTGTGAACTCTCCACTAGCTCCAAGTGGAAGAAAGGTTTCCGATACGTTGATCGACCCCTGCGTTCCACCCAGAAGATTTGGGTTCCCTGCGAGAAAAGCACCTACGATTCTGCTTGTCGGGTTGGTGACATCCACTTCGTAAGTCAGCAGGGCATCCGACCCACCAGTGGTCCCACCAGTGGTGAGAGCGGTGTCCGAAAAATAGCCCGTCATTCTGAAACCCGGATTTCCACCACTGTCAATTAAAGTCACAAGATTAACATTATTTGCCGGAGGCATATCTCCAGTCCAGCTGTACTGAAAATTGGAAAATCGCTTGTCTTCAACTTCGAAACTACCCATCGTGTCGATGAGGTCTTGCAAATTAAACGTCTCTTGAGCCATTACGATTCCGGACGAGTTGGCCATTACCAATCCAAAAGCAAAGGCCGCTGTAATAAACCCGATTGTATTTTTGGTAGAAATTCTGTTCATGATAAAACTCCCTCGCGAAATGTGCTTGATCGGAAAACGACCGTTGAAACTGTTAAATTTTTGTATGTCGTGTGTTTGCTGAAGACCCCTCATCGACAGCACCGCAACGGTACTGGACAGAGACGCCATTGGTGGATTGACGTGTTGGCGGGCGAACAATCCATAAACGTTCACGGTCGATAAATGCGTTTCCAAAGCTGGTCCGGGAGAACGTATCACCTCGATCCGGCAACTGCGTTTTGATCGCATCGGCATTGGCCGGGCGGGATACCCCCAGAGCCAAGGGCGCCCCAATGACCAGCCAGTGAATTTTTTCCAACTCGAAACCATGATGTTCATACCCTCTCACGCCCCTTAGGTTTTCTGCGCGTACCGCCAGCGCAGACCACACATCGGGACAAACTTCAATAGAATGGGAAAAGATTTTCTGGCTCGGTTACCCGTATGCACGACACCCGAACCTAAACTCGACTTTTTTCAATACAGCTCTCGCTGTTGTCACGTTGTACGATTGCCTATTACCAACCCATCGGTTTGTTGCGCCGCTGGTGAATGCCACGTTTCGCAACCTGGTCGGTTGAAGGGCGTTTCACTTTGGATCTTGTACGACTATGTGGCTTCCTACTGACGCTGTACTTTATTGTTCGCTGCTTTTGATCAGAGATGTATTCCCCGTCGGATTCATCCCGATAATTCGAACTCCTCATCGAATTCCCCCTTTCAACACTTTGACCCGTTCGGTGACAAACAACCCTGGTTTTTTCAACCTTCTACACTTCGAACAGATCTCCGTAGAACCGTCTTTGTAGTAACCGTAGTACGACGACTTTTTGTCCATCGTTTTTTTAGCTTTCGTAACCGCACCCAACTCGTTGTGAACTCTATCGTTCTTTCGACACGGGTTGGCCTTTAAGTTTCTCAACGACATTCCTTGCTTCGCCGCATAACATGGCCACATCACTTTGGTCATCGACACCTGGCAGGTACATCCATACACCGAGCTGGCGCGACCAAATCTCCCCCGTGGGATCGTCTTCTGGCCCACACACGACCAACAACGGAATTCCATCTGCATTGTCGATCATCTCCTGGACGAGCTCTCGGTAAGGTACCTGACTGGAACTGTCCACTCCTTCAAGATCGACCACAGCAAGTCCGATACGATTCTTCACCGCCTTTTGAGCTGCGGTATCCACATCGGAAACCGTGATCGTCTCCCATCCCTGTGCAACAGCCGCATCCTGAAAAAACTTTCCTCGCTCCTCGCTCGGGGACACCACCATGCATTGGTACACCGTCGGAGGTGCGGGTTTTCTTGAAACCACCTGGCGTGTTCCCGCAACATTTGCCATGGCTGATAACGTTGTTTCATGTTCGTTCATCGTGTGATAACTCGCTCTATGTTGAAACCGATATAACTTTGTCGATGCCGTTGACCGCCCAACACTTACACAGCATTGCACTCCGCATCTAAGTCAAAGCTCTTTAATTGCATTGCAGGAGATCGTTATTGGATCTTCTACTGTTTTGTCATTAACCGGGTACGCATAACCTGGTTGTTTATGTCTATCTCGACATCTGCCTACACACTTCGGGCAGACCCTCGCCGCGACACGCATCCTGAAAAACACCAACTCGACTTCACCTGGTTATCTTCCACACCCTGCCATTCACAGCACAGGTTTGTACGCAAACCGAAGTCCGCCTTGACTTGTCGCCGCACGTCTGCAGAACTACAGCACGAATTTGGCGACTCCCAGCGATCTACCAGCTCATCTTGCGTTTGCGTCGCCGGTGCATGCCGTTAAACGATTGGGGACTTTTGTTCCGTCGACGACCTGCCGGTGCCCGACGTGTCCTACTGGGTACGATGCGTTCCTCTCGGTGAAACGCATCTCCGCCATACTCAAGCTCCGCTGCCTGGTAACGCTGGTTGTGACTCATCATCAATTCCTCCAAAACACGGGATAAGGGTGAAAGCTCGACCCCTCGATCAAACCTTCCAGGCATTCAGCTGGTTGACTCTGGATCCGCCAGCGACGCCTCACGCTGGGGACTAAATGCGACTCCCGTGCCAAACGTGTAAGTATTTTTTATAATCGACCTAAGATGTTTTCATAAAGGTAGTTATGAACTTTCCTGAGATTTCAAGCAGAGGCCTGGCACCATGGCCCCAGTCACCAATCCAGTGAGCTCCCAATCATTTTTTATTTTGTAAACTGTTATGTAACAACATCTTATGGTGTCTTTTCACTGTCTTAATGAATTGTCACAAGGAATGTGACCGCCTGGATAAACTCTCTGTTGTCATATAAATATATGAAGTAGCTCATATTATCTCTATCTCACACACTGGTGTTCAAACCATCTATCGTTGTAATGTCTTTGATAAAAACAGGTTGCATGGTTTTATGTTGACCCCTTCAAGGGTCGCGCCCACAAACCTATTGAAAGCACTTAGGGCTGAGAAGCCAAAGTCTCAGACCCACCGCAAATCTGACTCTGTAAGTGGAGCTGGCAATTAGAGTTTACATAAACCAAGTCTATATAACGGTTTATGCATCCATCGAGAGCTGGGCCCCTACAATTGGCACAAAGATTGCGACACAAAGATTGCAAATAGAAGAAACCAATCGCCAGTCCGCACCAACAGTGCGACCAGGCAAACGATGGCAAAAAGCCGATCAACCACAGCAGTCCAAAACCAAGCGGGGGAAAATTCGATGCAACGCGGATTCAACATTACAGCAGGGTTTGTAACGGCGGTCCTATTGGTAAGTGGAACCCTTCAAGGCGAGTCGTTTTTCTTTGCGCTTGAAATGCCTACAAACAACGACAAATGGGTAGCCACTTTCGGCCCCAGTAAGCCCTGTGCGAACAAGCCGGTCAATGGGCTCAAACAAGACTCCAGCCGG
Source organism: Pirellulales bacterium (assembly GCA_022448345.1). Lineage (GTDB taxonomy): Bacteria > Planctomycetota > Planctomycetia > Pirellulales > Lacipirellulaceae > JAKVCB01. The sequence continues at coordinate 89,591 of JAKVCB010000005.1, read as the reverse complement.
CCTGGGACAAATCGCCTCGAGGCAAGCCAAGTGTCGAAAAAGCCAGGACGCGTGCAAAACCTTCTCCAGGTCTATGAGATGGCCAACCGCCCTAAAGTTGTCGCTGCAACATTACCGAGTGCTTTTCCCGAGGTGGACTTCCCCAGCAAAACATCCATCCATGCCGAGATCGCCTCCCGGGCTGGGGAACCTCTTTTCACGACGGCCGGAAAAGATCATGAAGCGAACGTCCGGATGACATCGGGTGACACGGACTACAAAATATTGCTTCGATCAGGTCGTGGAGTCTCGAGGTTCAAAGTCTTGGACACCTACGATCCCCCCCAAGACGATAACAAACCAATTTTGTTGTTATGGAAGTCACACTCGGTCGACTTCCAGAAGTTGACCCACCACAACAAACCGACTCCGGGAATGTTGCTGGCAAATCTCTAAAAGAGACTTGCCAGCCTAAGATTTCTGGAATACCAACCCACATTGCTTTTTGGGGATATAGCCAAAATAGGGACTAAACCGGGCCAGAGGGTTTCCATCGCCAGGCAGGTATGCGCAAGAAGATCAAAGGCAGGTTTAGCTGAAAACCACAATTGCCTGCCGCACCTCCAAAAAAGGGCTTTGGTTCAGATTAAGCAAAAGTCCTCCTGAATAGACTTCCATTGCTTCTGGTCATCCCTCTAGAATCTGGTAATCGTCTGGTCGTTCATTTTTCCTGATTTCATCGTCCGCCATGCCTCCGACTATCTCGCTCGGACCGTTTCAGTTCACGTCGGTGGGTGTGAAATTTTCCGGCCGACCCCAACTCGATCAATGGAAGGGGCCGCTGCAATTTGCCTTGTGGTGCCAGCGGGCCGGGCCATGGTGGATTGGCGATCTGCTAAACCACGGCGAAGACCATTTTGGGGAATCCTTTTCACAGATGTGCGAAGGGATCGTATCTACCGAGCAACTCAGCCGTTACGCTTCTGTGGCTCGAAGGGTGCCGTTGGGAAACCGATCGACTTCGCTTTCCTGGTCAGCTCACGCAGTCGTTGCCCGACTTCCTCATGATCAACAGCGAAACATGCTGCGCGAGGCCGAAAATCGTGGCTGGACCAGTGAGGAACTCCGCAAAGCGGTTCAAAAACTGCAGCGTCCTTCGGCATAAGACCGTTGCTAAACGTGGCTTTGTTCGACGGCTACCGGGGCAATCAACCGTTCGATGGAGGCAACGCGTGGCGGGCATTTTTTTCGAACCTGATTGGGACAATGGTGTATGCGGTTGCACACGGAAAGTTGCAACCTTTCGTACTTCGTCGAATCAGGCCCACCTCCAAGACAGCATAGTCACCTGGATGTCGTGAGGTGCCCCAAACTGAGCAACTTGTGCGTTGCACACAACGACCTGCGAAGCCAACCGCAAGCGTAACGATCCGCAGATGGGGAGGAGTTTCTCACTGGACTGAAACGGGAATAGTTTGACCTGATGGCAAGTTTCTGGTTGGTCTGTTGTACGATGGCTTCACAATGCAGCAATCACCACCGCTGACCGCTGACGTCCCAACAAGTCCGGGCAACATCTTCTTCGCCCGGATCAGCACCAAATGCACGTCCCGTCTCAGGTGAGTCACCGTGGCTCGATGGCATATCCCACAAAGCCCAACGGCCTGTCCAGTACGGTGCCGACCAGTATGGGGCCGAGTCGTGCCCTGGTTTCATTGGCCGTCAATTTTAGCCGACGCCGCGCGTGTTGCACCGCGAGCAGGGCTTCATCGGCCGTGCCAAGAGGACCTATCGCAAAACCGTCTGCATCGTTGGTAATTTTCGCACCAGGACCATACCGGGGATTCCAATGTTTTCCAGCCCAGGATGAATCAACGCTTGTAGAGATGGCTGGCGGCGACGAGAGATCAGAGTTACTTGAGGCAACCCCAACAAGGGCCCTTAGAGACCCTCAGCTTGATCCGCTTCTTCACTCTTTTGCTCTTCACGAATCTGGGCCAACAAGCGGGTCATCGTATTGGCATGCACGCCCAGCAACTTTGCGGCACGACCCTTGTGACCCTGTGTGGAACGCATTGCCTGGCGGACTGCGGCGGACCTTAGTTGGCTAAGATCGGTGTAAGGCAGCGTTGCCTCGGTCCGTTCCGCTACTTTATTGGGTAGTCGTGGTTCACAATCCAAAACATAGGCCTGCTCAATTACGTGTCCCAGTTGGCGTACGTTGCCAGGCCAGGGATAAGCGGAAAACTGTCCCAGCAACTCCTCACTGGGCCACCACATGTCACGACTGTACTTGGCCGCAAATCGGCGCGAAAAGAACTCGACAAACAAGGGAATGTCATCGATCCGATTTCGGAGCGCCGGAATCTCCAGTTCAACCATGTTGAGCCGATAGTAAAGATCTTCACGGAAGCGGCCTTTGTCCACCTCCACGTCCAACTTACGGTTTGTCGCGGCAATCACCATCACATCGAACTGCTCCGGATGCGAAGAACCAACCGGTGTTACTTCCGATTCCTGCAACGCGCGAAGCAGTTTGGGCTGCAATTCTATTGGCATTTCGCCGACTTCGTCCAGAAACACCACACCACCCTGGGCGGCACGGAACACACCTAAACTCCGCCCAGCAGCACCGGTGAATGCGCCCTTCTCGTGACCAAACAACTGGCTTTCGGCCAGGGTTGCCGTCAACGCAGCACAGTTAACCGGCACAAACGGTTTGTTGCGTCTTGGACTGAGCTCATGCAGCAAACGTGCCCAAATTTCCTTACCTGTTCCCGTTTCACCGGTTACAAGTACGGTACATTGCACTTGCGCAGCACGCTCGGCGTGACGGGCAATACGCCCGACTTGTGGATTATTGCCTAGCACCCAGCTATTGGCCTCTTCAGGACGCCGATCAAGCAGAGTTTCTAGGGAAGGAGCGGTTTGCTCGGTCATACTTTCTCAGAAAGTTAGCTTGGCAGTAGACCAGCGCGTCCTTTTCCGCCGATACCTGCGCCCAGTTAGGCCACACAGTCCTTGAATGCCCGTTGGACAACACAACTCTCAAACAAAACCTTGGTCACAAAGCTAGTGAGGCAGTTGCGACTTCTGATGGAGACTGCTCCAGCCATTTGCTGGGAACGGGACGGGGGCCAAAGCAAAACTGGTTCGATCACCGCCTCACCGTCTCATTACCTAACGAGACTCCATGCTGTTTATTCTAGTCAGATTCGAGGATCATACAACGATTCTCGTTGGGAGAACGCGGGTTTATGGAGAAAGTTGTCTGATTGTGCTGGTTGCAGCAATCCCCAAACGCCACCGTCGCACAGCAAAAAAAGACATAAATCGTTACTGAACAACGGTTTACGTGATAAATTGAGCAATAGTTAGGCCCATTATGTATGGATAGGTTCCAACCATGAAACGCCAGTCGAATTGGGGCAACCCCCGTAGGGAACTACGGTTGCTTCGACCTGGATCGCCAGGCATCTGCCTCTAGTCTGGGAGATTCCACGCTTGCAGCGGTACTTCGGGCAAGGGCGAATCATCGCGGGCAAAGGTCAAAACGTGTTGCCAGGGAAGTTCGTGGAATTGGCCTACTAATTTGAACCCGTTCTCTGGTAACTCGCGCATGATTTGGGCCTGACTCATCTTGTGCAGAGGCTTAATCGGCACGGCTGGATCTTCGCTTCGAAACTCGACCAGGACCAGACGTCCGGTTGGTTTGAGTGAGGTCCGAAGAGCAGCCAACATCTCCTGGGGATAGGAAAATTCGTGATAGACGTCCACGGCTAGAATCAGATCCATCGAGGCACTCGGCAAGTCGGGATCGACAAGCGTTCCCAAGACAGGAAGAACGTTGGTGACCTGTCGCGACTTGGCCCGTTCCACCAACATGTTGAGCATTTCTTGCTGAATATCGCTGGCGTACACTTTACCATTGGGTCCCACCCGCCCAGCCAGACGCAAAGTGTAAAACCCGTTCCCGCAACCGATATCACAAACCGAATCGCCCAGCTTGAGCGGCAACGCCGTGAGCAGTTTTTTGCAATCCTCTTCGCGTTCCCGTGACTCACGGACAAGCCACGGAGCACCCAGAAAGTGCATGGTTTGGGCAATCTCCCGGCCCATGTAGTGCGTTTTTGGTTCGGGTAATTGTGGGGCCTCATCAGGCCTGGAAGTGTCTGTGGGGCGAGCCAAAGGGGAGTCGCCCCGCGCAGGGGCAAGCTCTCCAGCGAACCCAACCAGAATAAGTAACCAGCAAGAACAACCAGCCAGGAATACCCCGGTACGGGTTCTGTTTGTTTTGGCTGCTTCTCCTGGACGAACGTGCCGAGGGCGATTCTGCAAGTTCACGCTGATTGGTACTGCATTGATGAAGCAAGTCATGCTGGTCATCCGAGGTTTGGAAAATGTCGCCTTGTTGGACACATATTAAAAACCAATGTCTAGGATGAGGGGTCGGTGATCGGAACCTTCACCGCGGCCCTCAACAATTGAAAGACATTGTACCTGAGGCGAGAGTAAAGCGTGATCGATGCGAATGGGAGGAATCCAGAACTTTCCGTTTGGCCAAGTGGTTGCCATGCCCCGCCCACGGTCCACATGGGCTCCCCGCAAATCACCCGACGTCATCTGTTCGTAGGCTGCAGAGAATTGTGTTGCATTAAAATCTCCAATAACCACAAGGGGTCGAGGAAGTTCTGAGACAACTTTCTGGCAACGACGCCAGAACTTAAAATAAGGTTCTGTTCGCGAAAAAACCAGGTGAGGCGCGTGCAACTCCAACACGTGCAGGATCTTGCCATCAACGTCCACACCAACCGTGATTGACCGGGATAACTGGGCACTGACTGATTTTCGAAGCTTGATCGGAAATCGAGAAAAGATGCCGTTCGCGTTTCCCCCGTAGTTCGCAGTCTTGTAGGAGTAAGGATACTTCTCCATGAACTCAGCCCGCCCCATAGCCTGCTGCCACGGATGGGAAAATTCGGCAAGCAGGACGATGTCTGGGTCAGCGGCAGCAATTTCTTCCAACATCGGGTCAATCTGCCTGTTCACCGAGCAGACGTTGGCAAAAAAAATCCGGACTCTTACCTGGTCTGCGGTGTTGGCCGCCTGGCCAGCTACCGTGGTCTGCTGTAGACCATCCGCTGGCAAGAACAACACGGAAATAATGAGCCAAGCCTGACAGAAGATAGGCACCAGGCTGATCGCCGCTAACATCGGCCGTCGAAATTTCCAGGCCCACAGCAAGCAGGCATAGGCAGGCAGGTAGAAATACAATGTGAACGTGTTGAAATAAACAAGAAGGATCGTGCCGTCGAACCAGAAGATTCGCAAAAAGACCATGGCTACCAGGAAGAGTGCCACACTCCAGGCGGCGGCATGCCCTACCCCAAGTAACAAACTGTGGCATCGTGCAGCGAATTGGCTAGTGGCACCTGAGGGCCGCTGTAACCCTTTGCCTGATTGGTCTTCGTGATCCATGGAGCCAATACCGGCGAAACCCACCTGAAGCAGAATCGGAAACCTTCGTTTGCCCGGGGCACACAAGAACTGCACCCCCCCCCGAGCGATTTACGCCGCAACACGAGCATTGGTTCGATCAGGTATCGCCAATATCGAGAGACGGTGTTTGTGCGCAAACTCGCGAAATTTGGCATCATCGAGGAGAATGGTACGGCCGCCCTCAATGGCCAGCACACTTGCCCCTGCTGCAACCATTGTTTGCAAAGTCCCCACACCCACCGTGGGCACATCAAACCTCATATCTTGCTGTGGCTTGGCCACCTTGACAACGACGAAACTACCCTGGGGGCAGAGTTGACCCGCACGCTCGATACAGAGGTCTGTACCCTCGATCGCTTCGACAGCCAAGACTGCACGCTCTTTGACACATATGCTTTGCCCAATGTCAAGCCGGCCCATTTCCTTGGCAACTTTCCAGCCGAAATCGATATCGGTCTGTTGTGCCCGCGTGGGAGGCTTACCAGCCACAGTTCCAGGTGGCACAAGCAAATCGGGAACGAAGTCGGTAGCAGGATGAAACACGACACCTTTTTGAGCAAAAGCATCTGTCAAAACGCCCAACAAAGTATCGTCTTTGCGATCACCTTTGCGAGAAACGAAGTGGGGCCAAAAGACCTTGACCGTGGTCCAATCGGGAATAAACCGTGGCCACAACCAGGGACGATACAGAAACACCTTGTGGAATTTCCCGGCCATCGTTGCCTGCTTCACGCCACGTTTCCGAAACCAGCGAGTTGCTTCACCAAGGCGCGCCATCCCCACCCAGTGAAAGTCATCGCAGATTTCTCTCAGGGCTGGATCCGCGTGGTATTTGACAGCCAGGCAGCAAACACGGTAGCCATTTCGTTTAAGTGCTTCGGCTACCAGGATGGGAAACCGACCCCACGCTGCAACCAGCCCAATCGGAGTTGCGGAACCTTGTTGGATGCGAACCTGAGTCATGCCACCTTTTTCACGCTGCTGTTTGGCGCGCCATCACTCTCTAACCGGGAGAGGCTGCGGCAAATGGTTTTGAATTCTTTCCGCATGGCAGGCAGCTTGGCAAGAGCCGCTTGTTTTTTTCTTTGCTCGCGCGCTGTCGTAGCGGGAATCCCCATCATCTCAGCGCCAGCAGCGACGTCGTTTGAAATGCCCGCCATGGCGCTCAAAATCGCGCCCGTTCCCACGTGAACGTGATCGCGAATCCCGGCTTGTCCACCCACCACAACATAGTCTCCGGTGGTCGTGCTCCCAGCAATTCCAACCTGGGAACAAATCAGATTATGCCGTCCAATTTTGCAATTGTGGGCAATCTGTACCAGGTTATCAATTTTCGTGCCATCACCAATGCGGGTTGTGCCGTAGGTCCCCCGGTCCACAGTCACATTGGCGCCAATCTCCACATCCTCCCCAATGGCGACATGACCAAGTTGGGCGGTGGGAACATGTCGACCATCGACCTGCCGATAACCGAATCCGTGCGTTCCAATAACCGTCCCGGCATGGATCCTTGACCGGGCACCAACCATGGTATTCTCATACAGAACGACATTAGGACCGATAATTACACCTTCACCCAAACAGCAACCCGACAACAACTGGGCCCCCGCCAGCACGCGGCAGTTGTCACCAATCAACACACCCTCCCCAATGGTGACGCCTGGGTGCACATCGACATGGTCACCCAAGGTGGCAGTTGGGCTAATCACAGCCAATGGATTGATCTCGGTTTGCTTCTCCTGACAGGCAGGTCGGAAATACTCAACAATCCGGGTGAAAGCTGCATGGACATCCTCGACCTCAATCGAAGGAAGTCTCTCACAGGTGACGCCAGACGGAACAACAACAGCCACTGCGGCTGTATCAACAAGTTGTTTAAGCCTTTGGGGATCGTCGACAAAAGTTATCTGGCCTGCAAGAATATCTCCGATCGGGGCTGCACCGGTGATGAGCACTTTTTGATCACCCGTTGCACTCCCTCCCACAAGTTCAGCAAGCTTTGAAAGTAGAACTCCATCCGGGCTGTCCATATCGCGGGTGTCCTTTCCAAAAGAGCCTGAACCAGATGCGCATTGGTCTCGCCTTGGAAAACCCGGCGATTCGACCCATCCTGACACCTGACGCGGATGGATATTACGGTGAGCATTGGCTGCAAGCAAGGTCAGCCAGAGGGCACTCCTGCTAGCTTTGACAAGCCGTGGTGAATAGGCCGTGAATTTATTCCCTGACCCTTGCGAAACTTCTATTTTTCTACGAAAGCCATTGCTTGCTCGAAATGACGCTGGAGAACCAGAAACGCTTTACGGTCACCACCACGGTCTGGGTGCATCGACTTCACTTTACCACGATAAGCTGCTAGCACATCCTCAGCAGAGCAGGGTAATGAGAGGTTTAACACGTAAAAACAATAGGGTGTATCTTGGAGAACCCATTCGGGTAATACGGGAAGATAACCTCCAACAAACACCATTGTCCGTCGTAACGATCGCAGATACCTACGGTAATCGACAACCATCAACAGGTAACCCGTGAAAGGCACACCGATAACGATGGCAAGCCAAAGCGTAGTTATCAGCAGGTCCAAAGAATCTGGCCAATGTTGGGTAGCAAAGATCAGCACGACAAACTCTCCGCCGAGGTTACAACATAGACCGAATCTTGCACAAAATGATTCCTTGAAATAGGCCCTCATCCGGTGGACTGGAGTGCGCGACTAAGCAGCCCCCAATCCTAAATCCATATCCTCCCCAAAATAATAGCGGCGGGCTTCAGGATTTTTGAGCACATCGCGTGGTTGGCCGTGGCACAACACCTGTCCATTTCGCATCACGTAGCTGCGGTCGGTAATTTCAAGCGTTTCTCGAACCTGATGGTCCGTAATTAGAATCGAAATTCCCTGTTTCTGCAAATCGCGGATAATGGCTTGGATGTTATCGATCGTGACCGGATCAATCCCGGTAAAGGGCTCATCGAGCAGGATAATTTTAGGGTTCGAAACGAGCGCGCGAGCAATTTCAAGTCTCCTGCGTTCACCACCAGAGAGCGATATTGCTCGGCTCCGCCGCAATTTCGTGATGCCAAACTGTTCCATCAATTCTTCACACCGACGGTATCGAGCACGTCGCTTGATACCCAGCATTTCCATCACCGCAAGCAGATTATTTTGTACAGAGAGCTTACGGAATACGCTGGACTCCTGTGCCAGGTATCCCATACCACCGTCCCGACAACGCCGAAACATGGGCCAATTCGTGACATCCTGGTCCCCGAGTCGCACTTGACCAGCGTCAGGATCAACCATTCCACAGGTCATCCGAAACGAAGTCGTTTTTCCCGCACCGTTGGGGCCCAAGAGGCCTACTATCTCCCCGGCATAAACTTCGAAATCGACACCATCGACGACGCGACGACGACCATATGTTTTGACAAGTCCGGAAACTTCAAGCAGGGCCATTTTCTCCTCCACGACATGCATTCATAACATGCAATCAGCAGCATTCCACCTCTTACGACCATCGGCAGCTTCCCTTAGCCGTCGCCTTAACCCGTGGATGGTAATCTCTCCGGGGAAACTGGCCAACAGGTCTCTTGTCCACCAAGAGTGATAGCTGAGTCGCGGTAGCGTTCAACGCACCAGCCGCATGTCTCTAAAGTTCGGAAACAGCGGAAATGGGATCCGAGTGCCCGGAATCCGGTTCCAGGAATGGGGCCAATAAACACACAAGGCCTTGCCGATCAGAAGTCTTCGTTCCAGATAGGATCCCCCAGGGTGCCCAGAGTTGCGAGCATTCCCCCCTCGCCAAAGCCGGGCATCGAGGCTCTCGGAACTGTTATCCCCCATCACGAAGAACTGGTCCTTGCCAAGTGGGAAATCGACAGATCTGCGTTTGAGAAAGACATCCCAGGTCGAGGGGTCGTGGAGATATTGGCTGCGATTGTAGGACTCCATCTCAGGCGCATCGGTCACCTGTGCGCTACTGTAGCGATGACTAGAAGCGATGTAGTAAATATCTCGTGACAATTCGAGGTGTGTGATTTCGAGGTCTGCATCAACGACGCCAACACCCGCGGGTGCAAGATCCCCGGGATCGTTGGCGCTGGTCTGTGGCCGCATTTCGCGCCGGTTACCAAAAACAGCATCTGCATCGTACTGAGAACTGGCATCGAATTGCACCAGCTTCTGATCAATCCAGAGCAGCAATTGGTCGTCGACATTCGCAAACAGAAGCTTGTGTTTCCCAGTCCCTTTGAGTTGAGTACTAGCCTGGGGCGAAAAATCAGCCTGCCCCTCAATCGCCAGTGTCGCAATGCCACTGGAAAGATCAATCTGACAGCTAAAATGTTGCCCTGCTTCAACCAGATCAAGAATGAGTTCACCCTGCGGTGCCTTGATATCGACATTTGCTTCGATTAACAGATCACCGACCCAATGGTAATCAAAATGCCTGGGATTCGGCTGCAAACTGTTATTATTTCTTGCTTCCCAATAATGAACTGTCGTGTTGTAACTGTTGAAATCGGTGATCAGCTGCGGCCGCACATCCGGGTCGTTGGTTGCTGAAAACTTTCCGCCATTCCGTTGTAAATCCAGAGCGCGTTGCCACGCAGCATAAGTGGGGACAAAGTGCTGATACCGAATCCAACTTGTCTTGGTATTCGTCGGGTTGGCAATGAATCGTTGCCTAACCGTCTCGCCATCGGCCTCACGCTCAATGTTCCATGCGCTCGATTGCGCTTCCTCCTCCGGCCAAATACTCCACCGCAAAGGCCATCCAAGATCGTACAAAACAGCTGGATCGTCATTGGTGCTATGGACAAATTGTCGCATGGCCTGCACTTTTTCCGGAGGCTTGTGCTCGATCACAAACTCCGCGTCACGAGTCGCATTTTCCGGACCAATTAATAAATCCCCTTGGTAGATACGTAACGTTTCCTCAGGCAAACCAACCAAACGCTTGATATAGTTCATCTGTCCATTGCCGGGATATTTAAAGACCACGACATCCCACCGCTCCGGTTCAGAAAACGCGTAAATATACTTGTTGACCAGGATCCGATCGCCATTGTAGGAAGCTTGCTTCTCGATGGGTTGGGTCAGCGAATCTTGGCGCAGATCGTGAGGCAGGTTGGGCTGCATCGGCATGTTGTATCGACACTCAGGGCACTTGCCTGCAACACACTTTGCCTCCCCAGATGAGCGAATCTGTCTGTTCTGCAACAAGGCTAAAACCGTGTCCTTATCCTCGCCACTGGCATTCACCTGAAACCGCTGACCACAGTCGGTACAAAAGACATCTTTGTGTCGACCCATAAGAGTGGGGGCCATGGACCCGGTCGGAATGACAAAAGCTTCGGCCTCAAAAGTACGGAACAGAAAAGCCAGTACAAACGCAATCACAATTGACTCAACCGTCTCACGAAACGCTTGCGGGTTCTTGGTTTTGGCAGGCCGTTCCGTTTGGCTGGGAAGCTTGGGCACCGCTTGTGCGCGGTGGTGTTGGTTCTTGCGTTTGGCCATGGCTTTCAGCTCGATTGTGCAAAAAGAGGAATGCTATTTATGTAAAACTTTGCTTGGGTGACCTAATCCCGTTACAAATCGGGATTAAAAGGTCGGCCTGTGGAATTATTCGCAGACTGGTGGACAAATATAACCGATTTCCAATGGCTTCAATATGTCGGCTCGCCTGGAACTTCCCTGCCTGTGCGCCGGACTCCTAATACCTTACCCACCAACAAGGCGGCTGGAAGACTGGGACCATGCCACCAGCTTCGGCTATCCTCCGAAACTGAACTGTGATCACCCAAGACGAAATATTCGCTTTCGCCCAACTGCCATTTGACATCTTGCGGGGAAAAATTCCCGTGGCGGGCTCTGAATGCGACCAAATCCTGATATCTCAATTCGTGCTGGACATTTCCGCAAAGTGATTCTCCATCGACCTGGATGTGTCCACCAGCAAGTGAAACTGTTTCGCCAGGCAAGCCAACGATCCGTTTGACACACAACTCGTTTGCCTTGGTTGGACAGCGGAAAACGACCACGTCCCACCGCTGCGGTTTGTGCCAAAGATACGCAGCACGGTCCACGATTACGCGACTCCCACGGGGAAGGGTCGGCTCCATCGAGTCACCATGAATTGCGACCGGAAATACAAGCCCCATCACCGCCCAGGTATGCAGGAACAGGGCAAGCACGACACCCCCAACCATGGCGTGGAGCAGACTTCGAAATGTTCCCTGCCGACGATTATTCATCGCTAAGTATGCATCATCCGCGTGGAGTGATTGCCTGCTGGTTGCATCGACCGGCTGGAAGAACTGTTTGCATTGCGAGGACCGCCAGACAACATCCACAACCGGACTACTCGTTGCACCGAACCGGAAGGCCAGCCTGGCAGGCCAGGATGAGTGACTGCAACACCCCGTGCGGGCCGACCAATCTCTGGCCCCATTCTTTACCATACCAGCAATGGTGACAACCGCTGAGGCCCGGCTCGGTAGAATGATGGTAACGCGGTATCCGAGTGGTCAACAAACTACCACAAGGCAGTGGCAAACACGGCTGGTTTAAGTCCAACCGAAGGTAACCTATTGCTCGTACACTTTGGCGGGTGGGGAGTGCCGCTCAATTATCCCAGCCGTTGTATCCGCGGCTGTTACGACACCGCCGCCGAGGATGCAGTGGTCGAAAAGAATTGTAGCCATACTGGGGGTCATAATAGGGCATGGATGGCATGTAGTAATGATCGATACCTCTTGGCCCATAGCTCGAATAGGGATATTGCCGCATACAACGCCGGCTGTCGACATAACGATAAACTTTGCGCTGGGAACCTCCATTTTGAGAGGTTGTCACGGCACTGGTTTCGGACTCCATGATATAACTCTCCGCTTCAGCTGCAGTGACACCTTGGTGAGGAATCGCCTCATCAGGCACAACAAACTCCTGGTTGGCTAACAATGAATGCGTCAGGGCGATCGCAATCAGAACCGAGAGGGGGAGAAAAAACTTCATGTGAGACTCCAAGTGCGGCCGCGTCCAACGCGTAAAGACAGGGAAAATCCGTTCGCCTCCAATGCCATGGTCATTTTTTTACAGCCAAACCTACACCACAAATTGGCTCTTTGCGCAAGACATGGGTGCATAAATCAGTGATGTCACCTTGAATTAAATTTCAGGGTTTTGGTTTGTAACAACGAACCCATTGGCCACTTCCCCAATAAAAATCGTCATCCCAATTGCACCGTTTGCGCGGGTTCTAACACTGTCGTGCTCGGCAAATATGGTCAAAACTCAACTGTTGCGTTTGCACATCATTGCATGGCAGGTATGGTTGAGCGGTCTTTTGTTTAGTACCCACCTGCAGGCGTAGTTTCTCACCTCCCAGCTCGTCTGCCCACACCTCCCACCCATGGAGAGTCCCATCCCCTGGGACCCAGGACCGATGAAAAGGATCGTCATCTTAGCGGTTGCAGTTACGGCAATGATTGGTTTTAGTGGTTGCGGATGTTGCAGCTGGATGTGCCCGGAACCAGAACCAGTCTGCACGCCCGTCGTCACCCAGTATGCCCCAGCCTGTGGACCAGCCTGCGGCCCTTGTTGCTCAGAAGGAGGAGTGTCCTACGGTTCGGCCCCTGTAACCTATGGAACTCCGCTAGGCGTTGGTGCCTACACACCTTAGACAGCTGAGCCAATGGGTGAGAACCGCCGAAGCACCGCAGCTTTCAGGATAAGACTCTCGGATCCCTGTTTGCCGGACCTGGCAGGAAAGCTTTAGAGCACAAGGTCGAGAAACCACGTCTCTGAAGTTACTGCCGGGGGAACTGAGCGTTGCCTCTGCAAGAAAACTCCACAATGGCCTCTTAGTGACTCTGCAGCGGACCGGTGGAGGCCACCTCTGGAGGAACCACCGTGTGGGCCGCAGGACGCCAGCTATTCGTGGTGACTTGCGTGGCCGTCACACTCATCCCTGCTTTTTCTTACCTTCTTCCTCTCCCGTTTCGAGGACGGCCAGGAAGGCTTTTTGCGGGATGTCGACTTGCCCGATCGACTTCATCCGCTTCTTACCTTCCTTTTGCTTTTCCCAAAGCTTGCGCTTGCGGCTGATATCGCCTCCATAACATTTCGCAGTCACATTTTTCCGCATGGCCGAAATGGTTTCTCGGGCAATAACCCGACTGCCAACCGCTGCCTGCAAAGGAACCTCAAACATGTGACGGGGAATTTCTTTCTTGAGTTTTTTGATGACGGCGCGGCCGCGAACTTCTGCGTCGCGGCGATCACAAACGATCGAGAGCGCGTCCACACGGTCACCCTTGACCAGGATATCCAGTCGCACCAGGTCACCTGCCTCATAATCCTTGAGTTCGTAATCCATCGTTCCATAGCCGCGGGTCATGCTTTTCAGCCGGTCGTGCATGTCGTAAATGACTTCGGCTAAGGCCAGATCGTAAACCACCATGGCCCGCGTGGGTGAGAGATATTCGGTTCGCACATACGTACCTCGACGATCCGTGCAAATCTTCATCACACCACCAATGTATTCAGTCGGCAGTACAAAGTTTACCCGCACAATGGGCTGGCGAAATTCTTCAATATCCCCCAGATCGGGGATTCGCTGTGGAGTGTGAACCTCAAGTTGTTCGCCAGTGGTCGTCGTAATTTCGTACGTTACGTTGGGTGCCGTTTGCACCAGGTCAATATTTGCCTCCTGTTCAAGACGCTGCTGCACAATTTCCATGTGTAGCAACCCCAGAAATCCACAGCGAAAACCAAAACCGAGTGCATCACTCGTTTCGGGTTCAAACTCAAAACTGGGATCATTGATCGCAAGCTTGGCAAGTGCCTCTCGCAGCTGCTCAAAATCCTGGCCATCGGAAGGGTAGAGCCCGCAAAATACCATCCGCTTTGGCTCCTGATATCCGGGCAACGCGCTGGCGGGATTATCATTGGCCGTGCTCACTGTGTCGCCAATGTGAACCTGGCCCAGCGACTTGATGTTGCAGATCAAATAGCCCACCTGACCGGCACCCAGATTGTCGCATGCCTTGCGTTGTGGAGCGAACTGGCCAAGCTCCACTACTTCATGCACGGTGCCAGCCTGCAGGAACTTGATTTTTTGCCCTTTGCAGACGGTTCCCTGCATGATGCGAACATAGGTCACCGCGCCACGATATTCGTCATACACGCTGTCGAAAACCATCGCCTGCAGGGTTGCCTTGGGGTCACCTGTCGGGGGTGGCACACGATCGATGATCGCCTCCAGCAACTCTTTCGCACCCAACCCCGTTTTCCCACTACAACTCAACACCTCATCCGGATCGATTCCTAATGTTTGTTCCATCTCTTCACGAACTTCATCCGGTCGGGCATGTGTCAAATCGATCTTATTCAGCACGGGTACCACGACCAGCTCATGTTCGATGGCGCCATAGGCATTGGCCATTGTTTGAGCTTCAACCCCTTGAAACGCGTCTACCAACAACACGGCCCCTTCACAGCACGCAAGCGAACGAGAAACCTCATACTGAAAGTCGACATGTCCAGGCGTATCGATCAAATTGAGTTCGTACGTACAGCCGTTCAGCGCGTAATTCATCGATACCGTCCGTGCCTTGATGGTAATCCCCCGCTGTCGCTCCAGTTCCATGTCGTCCAGGAGTTGGTCCTTCATTTCACGGACTGTCACGGTACCGGTCCGCTCCATCAAACGATCGGCCAACGTACTCTTGCCATGATCAATGTGAGCTACAATCGAAAAATTCCGGATCAAGGTGGGCTGAGTCATTTCAATCTATCTACTGACTGATCAAACACGGGGTGATCTTAATTTTCTTCCGCAAGACGGCGCCCAACATGGACACCCACCAGTGGCGGCGGTGACCTGGCTTCTTCTGGTTTTGCTAAAATCGCCATGTGGCGGAGCGTACCCTAACGCGATTCTGTATCCGTGGCTATACGGAGCGCAATCCGGCGGGCGGCGAGGAACTCCTTGATATCGAGCTGCTCACTAGTTGTGTGAATGTTCTTCTGGCCGCAGCCAAGTGAAACGGTCGGAATTCCGTGTACCATCAGCCAATTCGCATCGAGTCCTCCATTGGCAATTGCCAATTTGGGTTCCCAACCTTCTTGAACAACGGCGTTCACGGCCGCAGCAATACATGGCTCACGGGGCGACAGCTGGTACGCTTCGTAATCAAGGCGGCCACGCACGCGAATCTCACCGTGTTGCCCCCGGTGATTACGCACGTTCCGAGCGGCACGCTGAAATGCTTGGTTAATTTTTGTCACAATTCTCTCACGAAACTTTGGATTGTGACTGCGCGCTTCGGCCCGAATCACCACGCGATCGGTGACTACATTGGTAGCCGCTCCTCCATGAATCACGCCAACGTTGCTGGTTCCCGAATTCCGGCCTTTGACGATTTTGCCATGCCATCCATTATTGACCAAATCGCTAATGGCCAGAGACGCAATGACGATGGCACTCACTCCCTCTTCAGGAGTGTTTCCGGCATGGCTCGCGGTACCGAGTACTTCAATCTCCATACGGTACCCACCAGTGGCACCAATCGTCAGCTTGGTCGGCGAACCTCCATCGAAATTGAACCCGAACTGGGGACGACCCAGCATTCCCACACGGAGATTTCGCGCACCTTGCAACCCTACTTCTTCCTGCACGGTCCAAAGAAAGGTCAATGGCGGATGGGGCAACTTGCGTTTGAGCAAATCGATGACGGTCGACAACAACACGGCCACGCCGGCACGGTCATCGCCCCCGAGCCCAGTGGACGAATCCGCCGCGTAAATCCGGTTTCCTTTCCGGATCGGCTGCGAACCGACACAAATGGGGACAGTGTCCGTATGGGCAGAAAACAGGCGACGGGGTCGCCGCACGGTCCCAGGCAGCTTGATCGCTAAATTGCCCTGTTCCCCCTTGAAGGGGGAACGGCGGTGACAACGGTCGGTTACGAAACTCGACTCTGGCACGCCCGCCTGCCGGAGACGTGAACAAATGAGTTTCACAATCGATTGTTCCTGCCCACTTTGGCCAGAAATTGCCATCAACTGCATTACAAGCCGGATTGCTTCAGAATCAGTCATTGGTAATATGTTACCTAATCATCGACCGTAGTGGGAGGAAGAGTGGCTCGTTTCGACCAAAATCGATACACTTATTTGCAGCATGATTCTGCTGATCGATAATTACGACTCGTTTACGTATAACCTGGTGCAGCGACTGGGGGAGATCGATGCTTCGCTTCAGATCGAGGTGGTTCGCAACGATCAGATCTCCGTCGAGGAGGTCGTTGACCGGAAACCAGATCGCGTGATCATCTCCCCAGGGCCCTGCACCCCGAGCGAAGCCGGCATTTCGGTACCATGCGCCAAGCGGCTTGCCGGTAAAATTCCCCTGCTCGGCGTTTGCCTGGGACATCAATCGATTGGCCAGGCATTTGGAGCAAAGATCGTACGTGCCCAGAACCTGATGCATGGGAAAACCGATTTGATTCACCATCAAGGCGGATCCCTGCTAAGGGATCTTGAAAATCCGTTTCAGGCAACTCGGTATCATAGCCTGGTCATTCAACCTGATTCGTTACCCGACGAATTTGAAGTCTCCGCCTGGAGCGAAGAACCTGACGGATACCGGGAAATCATGGGCATTACCCACAAAAAATATCCACTCTTCGGTCTGCAATTCCATCCCGAGAGCTTTCTGACCCATTGCGGTATCGAGCTGCTTAAGCGGTTTCTCGAAGTGTGACATCCTTTGGGGAGCAATTTCGCCGACGCAGTCCTCAACCGGAGAATCAAAGAGAGGACTTGGCCATCAAAATGATATCGGTTGAAGAAGCCCTCCGGTTGGTCGCAAAGCACGCCAGGCCGCTCGCTCCCGGGCGAGCTGATCTGGCAGACTGCTCCGGATTGATCCTGGCCGACGACGTAACGAGCGAGTTGAATTCGCCTCCCTACGACAAAGCTCAAATGGACGGGTATGCGGTCGCCAGTCACGACCAGGTTCCCCAGCGGCAGGTCATCGAAACCGTTGCGGCCGGAGATCTCCCTCGCCGCGCCGTGACGCCAGGCACAGCAATCCGCATCATGACCGGTGCCCCCATACCCGAAGGAGCCGATGCCGTAGTCCCCTTCGAGAACACAAAAAACGTGGGAGACCACCTGATCGAGTTGTCCCAAACTCCCATCCAACCTGGTGATCACGTATTCCCACTGGGTCACTCGGTGCGGGCAGGTCAGACGATTCTGCGTCAGGGTACCATGCTGCGTCCCGTTGAAATCGGTATCCTGGCCGAGGCAGGCCGAAATCGGATCCAAGTCATCCCACAACCCAAAGTCGCGATCCTTCCGACCGGCAACGAATTGGTCGCAGTGGGGCAAACGGTCGCAGCCGGACAAATTCGTAACAGTAATGGACCACTGCTCACCGCTGCGGTTCAGGCGGTCGGTGGCGTAGCGAGCGATTTGGGGATTGGTCGCGACGACCCCGACGAACTTCGGCGACTCATCTCGACCGGCTTGGAGGCGGACGTACTACTCTTGTCGGGTGGAGTTTCCGCAGGTGACTTTGACCTGGTGCCAGAGACGCTCTCCAACATGGGTGTGCAGAACGTGTTTCACCGAATCTCCCTCCGACCTGGCAAACCGCTCTGGTTTGGTGTATTGGAAGGCCAATCACAACAAACGCTCGTGTTTGGCCTGCCAGGCAACCCGGTGAGCAGTTTTGTTTGTTTCGAACTGTTTGTGCGTCCGGCCCTCGGTCAGCTCGCTGGGCGCGGTTTTCACGGCCTGTACCAGCAGGAAGCACGGCTCAGCAGCCCCCTCTCTCACCGGGGTGGCCGGGCAACCTATCGGCCCGCATACTGGGAAAATCAGCACGATCCTGTGGTGGAAATCGTGCCGTGGCAAAATTCCGCCGACCTGGCGGCCCTGGCGTCTGCCAACTGCCTGGTCGCTCTGCCGGCCCAGCCCCTTGAACTCGACACCGGAAGTGTTGTATCGATTCTCCTGATTTAACCAGCCGGCTGCCGTTCTCGTGGGCAACATCCTGGTAAGCGGTGGCCTGACAAGCCCTGGATGCTCCGGGCGGTTGGTCGCCAGAAACTCCCAGCCCACCTCTGGTCCGAATCGCACCGGCGCAAAAAACCCGTTATTCCTTGCATTTGGCATCTGCCGGGGCCAACGATTGCCGGCAAAATAGTTGCAAAATGGGTTATTCTTAACGAAAATAAGGAGGAGAAGCCGGAACAGCTTCCAGCAACCAAAGAGCCCCTCGTTCAATGGCCAATAATGGCCATCGTGCGGGCCTTTAGTACCTGGGCCACAAAAGGCAGGTCGCACCAGCATTACCCCTAACCGTTCTGATTCCAATTCGCTGAAAGCGGATCTTGAAAAACACTTGTTTTCCATTAGCCGCGCTAGTGGACGCGGAACTTTGGGGTTTAACCACCAAAACTCGGTAATAAATGCCTTTGTGACCAACGGCCCACTGGTGAAACTTCCATTTCGTTTCACCTACGGAATGCAGGAGAAGAGTCTATGTACCGCATGTCAACTGATGCCTTGCAACCTGGTGTCCTACACTCAACGCGTTGCGTGGTTCGGTGGGTATTTTTTCCTTTGTCTGTCGGCCTACTACTGCTTGGTCAGTCGCAACTTGCGGTTTGTGCAATCAACGTATCCGGCAATGTAACTCCCATCGACAATCCCTTTACCTTTCTGGATAACGAAGGCTTACCATCGAATGGAAATTTTATTGATGATACCCGCGATCCAGCCAATCAAGTTACTCTTGAAGGTATTCTCCAAAACAATGACTGGGGAGATCTGGAAGATGATACGAACTCATTCCCAACAATTACTGTCGGACAATACGCCCATGGAATATTACGCATCCTCTCACCCTCACAGTTAAATTTTACAGACCTTGTTATCGGTTCGGTTGACAATGGGTTACGAGGAAATGGTATTGTCGAAATTTCTGGTCTCGGCGCTACTTTCAATAATGATTTTACAACTCTTGATACTGTACTCACTCCCTTGGGAATTACTGGTACAAAGCGAAGTACCGCCGCTGGCGCCGACTCTGGATTTGACCTCATCGTTGGTGAAACGGGAACTGGCACCCTTTTCATTTCTTCGGGAGGCCGTGCTGAGATTCACGACTCAATTGTCGCTGGTGACAAGGTAGGCTCTTATGGACAAATCACCATTGACGGGTTCAGCTCTTACCTGGGTGGTGGCACTTTTGCCGGCACCACCCCTTCTGACGCTGATCCACAAATGACGGTGATTGGACGTCAAGGGACTGGAGTGCTCAATATTACTAACGGTGCCAACGTCTACTCGGCAACAAGTTTCAATTTGCTGAATTCTGATAAAATTCTCGGCGCAGTAGTTGGTGGCAACCCATTCTTTCTCAATGCAAGCAATAGCAACGATGAGTCACCAGAACGGGGTGGTTCAGGGACCGTGGTGATTGACGGTTCCGGTTCGCGATGGGCAGTTGATGGGGGGCTGCAATTAGGTGGATTTGCAGACCTAAGTGAGATCAATGACAACGGAAACGCCGCAATCACGGGTACCAACGCTCGCTACGGGGCAGACGTCGGTGACGCCACAGTAACTGTCCGTAATCAAGGGCGCCTTTCGGTCCAAAATCTCAACTCTGGTGGTTCGATCACTTCAAACCAACTTAAAACGCAGCTTTTAATTGGTCGTTCTGGTCGTCTGAATTTAGAAACTGGGGGTCGGGTCGAAGTGGGACTTGCTGCTGTTACTGGCAGTGACTCTGGCGAAAATGATGAAAACGTAATTTTAATCAACGACGGAATTATTTCCGGAAGTGGCCGAATTGATACCGGACTATTTCGCAATCGACATCTTGGTGAAATAAGGGTCAAAAGTGAAGATGTCCTGCTGATCAACTCTACAAGTAATCTTGGTGACGCTGACACGGGTCCACAAAACGCGCCGTTGGTAAACTATGGATTAATTCAGGTTCACGACAGTGAACTGGAACTGACACGTGGCGAAGATGATATCGCTGGAAGTGCCGAAGCTACCTATCAGGCATTCAGTAACCTTCGCCTCGATAATGCACAAACGACCCAGATGCCATCCCGTGGCTATGGGCAAATCGAGTCTCACGATGGCACCTTGCGTTTTCAAACCGGGGTTCTCAATCAAGGATTGGTCAACTTCGTCGGCGGCACTAACCGGTTTTATGGCAACATTATCAATCAAGCCGGTACGCCAGAAATCGAAGAGGGGCTGATTGCCATCGTGGGTGATGATACGTTTGTCGTTTTCAACGATCACCTGACTAATGATGGTAGTGTACATGTAGGGCCAAATGCGCTCGGCTATACGGCAAGTGAGTTTACAAATAGTGGAACGCTAAGCCTTGTTTTGGGTGGCGGTGAATCCGGCAACGAATTCAGCAGTGTTTTATCTATGGGAGACATTGATTTGCAGGGTGGCACCCTGGAGGTAACCCTCAACCAATCTGGTGCCAATCCAATGTCCCCGCAGGTGGGCGACGAGTACTTGATTATGAGAGCCGGAGGAGAACTCTCCGGTGATTTTTCCGAGTGGGATCTCCCCTTCCTTGGTACAGAAAGCAGTTTTGTTCCAGTCGCTGACCTCGACGCTGACATTTACAAGCTCGTCGTCCAATCTTCTATCCTTGCCGTCGGTGGAGATCTCAATGGCGATGGGATCGTCGACTTTGACGATATCATCATCTGGCAAGCGAACGCCGGACACCCTGGCGGTCTGGGTGACGTTAACATGGATAACATGGTCAACGGCCTTGATTTGCAAATTATCCAAACGCAATTTGGAGGTCCTGGAATGCCACTTGGCAGCACAACTGCTGTCATTCCCGAACCGGCCACTGCGGTGCTGGCCTGGCTGGCCCTGGCGGGGGCAGTTTGCTTGATCAGGCGGCATTGATAGCGTCCTCATCCAGTGCTTTCTTTCTGCACAGATCGTCAGCAGGCGTCTCCAAATGGCCTCAGGGCTTTCTTCAAGGACGCTGCTTGCTGTGGTGGCCTCCCGCCATTTGCACGCAAGTTATCCATGCGAATTTGACGATTATATTGAATGTAGGGGTTTTTGACGGGGGTCGACATTGGGACAGAGGAACAGGCTATGCGTCATCAGACATTCGGGTTGGGTTGGTGGTTGCTATTGGGAGTTTTGTTTTCGAGTGCTCCGTGGGCAGTTGCTCAGCAATCTCCGCGAACTCTACCTGCGGAACAAACCCCCAGCCTGACGCTCCCACCCAGCTATCCCCAAACAGCGACTCCAATGTCCGATCCACTACCTGCGGTGCCACTGCCGCCGGCAGTGAGTCCATCTCTACCTTCAGCAACCCAACCACCCGTTCCGCCACCCACCATGGGACAGATCCTCCGGGGAGCAGGTCAGCCGACGAGATCTCTCAACAGTCCGTCGAACCCCAAACTTCAAACCGCGATGCCTCCACGTCCAACCTTTACGGGCCGTTCTCGAGGAACCAGCCCACCGAGAACCATCCACAAACCATTCTCCCAAATCGGGTATACCCCAACGCTCAGCCCCTATCTGCAGCTTGACCGGGGAAATAACATGAATGAGCCAACACCCAATTATTTTACCTTCGTACGGCCGCGGCTTCGGCAAAATGAAACGAATCGCCGCCAGGAGGCCGAACTTCACCGCCTTGGACGTCAAGTTCAGCAGGTCACCACTATGGAGACGCAGGGATCGACCGACCAAGCCAAGGCGGCTACGGGTCACCGTACGTACTTCTTGAACACGGGGCAATTTTACAGCGGATTCTTCCAGCAGTAACCAACGGCTCCATTTAGTTCCACAATTGCCAGGCGACGACCGCTATCCCTAGCGGGATGAGATACCAGGCAAAACGTCCCAACCGACCTGCCTGAATCCAGCGGACTAACCACCCAAGCGCAAGCCAACCGACGAACATCGCAACAAGGCCGCCCACCACAAGCATCAAGGGAGATGTGGATTCGGTCATACCCGGTTGTTGTACCTGCCTGGCCAATTTGGCGATTTCAATCAAGCCGGCGCCACCAATCGCTGGAATCGCCAACAAGAAGGCAAACGTACCTGCGCTCCCCCGATCGAGCCCTTCATGCAGTCCGGCGGCAATCGTTGTCCCACTTCGCGAAATGCCCGGCAATAACGCCAAAGCCTGCATGAAACCAATACGAACCGTGCCGGCGTAACTCAAATTGCGATACGACGCTTTGCCCACCGGATGCCGTGTCGCCCACAGCAAGATCAATGCGGTGACCGGAAACATCAATCCCGCCAAAAGCGGGCTTTCCAGAAATTTCTCTGCGAATTCCTTCAACGGTATCCCAATAACTGCCGCTGGTATCGTTCCCACAATCAATCTGGGAATCAACTGCCTGTCTTCCGTAAATAAGCGGCGGACTTCCTGAGCATAGAAAATTAGAATCGACCCAAGGGTCCCGACATGCAAGACAATATTCACCGCCAGCAAATCGGGTGGATGTGCATATCCAAGGGCTTCCATGATTGCACTACCCACCACCAAATGTCCGGAGGAACTGACTGGCAGGAACTCAGTAAGCCCCTGCACAATTGCCAGGATGATGACTTGAAGGTAGTCCACGCGATTGCAACTCCGAAATTGAGACAAACCGTGATACTATACGCCTATCCTCAGCAAGCACCAGGGTGGGTTGCGGGCAGGTAGGCGTTCCACCGGTCTTCACCACAAATAGTCGCAAGAAATAGTCACAAGCCGACCACACGATCCAAATGTTCCACGATAACAATGGGCTTTTTCTGACGGACGCACAACTGGCTGTGGACGTCCGCCGCCGGCAGCCCCGGGCCTTCATCTCCCATGCGCATGCCGACCATATTGCCCGACACGAATTGGCCTTGGCAACCCGAGCTACCGCCCGGTTCTATCATCACCGCCTGGGAAACCAACACCGTGTGCGGGAAATGGTATTTGGGCAACCGGTCGAATTTGGAGGGCTCCAGCTCACCGCTTACCCGGCAGGTCACTGCTTGGGTTCGGCCATGCTATTGGCCAGGAACGACCAGCAATCCTTGCTGTACACGGGTGACTTTAAACTCGGCCCCTCGGCAACGTCCGAACCAGCCGAGGTTCCCAAGGCCGACATTTTGGTCATGGAGTCAACGTTTGGTCGTCCCCAATATCGATTGCCACCACGGGAACATGTCATTGACCAGCTGTTAGAAACGATCACCGGTGCACTGGCCGCGGAAAAAACCCCCGTCATTCATGCCTATGCACTAGGCAAGGCCCAGGAGGTCACCAAATTACTCACCAACCACGGTTTTGCCGTACTCCAACACCCGCTCATTTATGCCACAAGCCAACTCTACCTCGAACTAGGGGTCGACCTGGGAAACGTGGCTGAATATGTCGAAACCGCGCCTGCTGGCCATGTCGTGATCACTTTACCTCGCAGTATGCGCAAGTTTCGCTTGCCCGGACTCGAGCGGACCCTTTCGATTGCAACGACCGGTTGGGCCGTGGACCCAAGCACAAAATACCGTTGGGATGTCGATGTGGCGATTCCGCTGAGCGACCATGCCGACTTCGATCAACTTGTCGACACCGTCCGCCGCGCCGAACCCCAAGAGGTGATTTGTACCCACGGGCCAGCCGAGTTTGCAGACCACCTGTGCGAGCTTGGCTTCAATGCCCGCCCGCTCAAACCCCCAAAGCAGAAAAGGCTGTTTTGATCCGCCAGGCAGGCATGGCAATCTCGGCACTGGATGGGCCGTGAGTGGACGAAATTCGCTCAAGCATCGCTTTTTGTTTCACTGCGAAGCCACTGAAGATAGGCAGGACTTGCCTCCACAACTGGCAAAACAACCACGGCTGGAACCTCGTAGGAATGCAGTTCCGTAATGACCGAGGTTACCGCGGCAGTGTGGTCGCTCCGCACCTTGGCCTCACAAATCCATTCCGAGGTACACTCGACGGCCCCCTCCCAACGATAAGTGCTCTCCACCGGACCGGTGACATGCGCGCATGCAGCCAGCCTCTGCCCAACAAGTGCAGCGGCAATCTTCCGTGCCTCGGCTTGCGTCTCGGTGGTCGTGGTAATCTGGCAAAATTCACTTGCAGGCAAAGCGGATTACACTCGGGGTTTAGACCAACAACTCCATGGATAGTAAGTTGTGCGATGGCAAGTAGTCTCGACAGGATGGACTATCCATGAACTTGCCACCCGGTTTGGCTGGATCACAAACGGGCCTAACGAGAGGTTGGCTGATTCTGGCTTGCCTGGCGGACGTTGTTTTCCACAATACGCTTCCAACCAAAAGGGGTGCGTGGAGCCTGAAAGAGATTCTTGAGTTTCTGAAAGGGTGCGTTGACCGAAACTTTCCCCAGATCGAAGATGTAAGTCTGCCGGCTTTTGTCAGGCAGGTGCATCTCCATTGCACGCGGCATCATAGACGCCCGATCCAAACTCAACCGTACCTGGTTGTAATTGGCCTTGTCGGACTGAAATTTCGGAAAAGCAAGCAGCCAAATCTGCGTTGTATCAGGCTGGTCCTGAACCTTTAACCAATAGCGCTGTTTCAGCTTTTCCGCCTTGGCACCAAACAAAAACGGCAGCGGCCCATCGACAATCGCCTGGCCCTGCATGTCCTGTGGAATCGGCCGCACCATCAATTGTTTCTGGTCATGCCGATACTCATAGACGTTTTTACCATCACACACGTAGTGCTCACCCACAATATTGGATTGTGGAATCCACTTCGCTTGCTGCGGCGTAACCGGTTGTCCCTGGTTGGCGGCAGGCGGGTTTTCCAGACGATTCACGTGGGTAATTTGGAAGCTCGCCTTGTCCGGTTTCTGGAAGCTGATCTCGCCAAAATCCTTACTGAAAGGAATCTGCATGCTCGGACCAAATACCGGGTTGTACTCCCATCGCTCAAAGGGACATCGAAATGTTTCAATCTTTCCACTCTGGTTTTCCCAATTCAGCAACACCTGATCTAAAAATGCGCTTTCAATCTGGTTCAGCTGGAAGGGCGCTTGTGGCTGAACCGGTGGTTGCTGCTGGCCAGGCACAGCCGAGGTCAACAGCACAACAAGAAGCAACGAAGATACGAACGACGAAAAGTGACCGTAGTGCATCACAAGATTCTCTTGGTGGGATCTGCGGAAACGAGGAATGGGAACCCCGCCGGAAGGGCTGCGAACTATAGCAACCCGCAGATCCTGTACCTAGGCCGGTATCGCTTGAGCAGAGTCCTTTTTGACGAGGCAGAAGCATTTTGACGAGATCGGTCTCGAAAGCGGACAAACTGCTTAAGCTAGCAAGCACTCCTTGCGACCGTTAGTGCTTGCAAATGGTTGAATCGAACCATTCGGCGCTACTGTCGAGAAACTCGCCCCTAACCGGTGTTGACGGTCCCCCGAAACGCACGCGATCATCCGCCGTCGACCTGCCCGAGAATGAACCTGACCGCCGTGGGCAGACGCCACACTTTCCGTAGAAACCGGACATGACCCTGTCGAAACAGGTCTTGGAGATTTTCAGATGAAAACCCAGCTCGCGATTCGCCTGGCAACCCTTGCTCTTTGGATCATCTCCGGTCCGACAACATTGGCACAGCAGGGGAACCTGACTCAGGCAACGTTCGAAACGACCGCTGGCGATCCGCAAAACCTTGCATCTGCAATCTTCACAGGTCGCTCCGCACACGTGGGAGACCAGGTTGAACAAAAACTCCTGTTCGAATCGAGTATGAAGACGATCGGCCGGCGGAAAAAGCAAATCGTTGAACAAAGGCAAAGCGTACTCACGCAACGCCAACACCGGGTGATCACGGCTGTGGACATTGCGCACAATCGCATGACTGAGGCCGATGTGCGATACCTGGTTTCTGAGCGGCAACTCACCGCTGAAACAGATTCCCACAAGACCGAAAAGGACCCGGTGGAAGGTCGTAAATACCACTGTTTTCGAAATGGAACCGTGTTGATGGTGACCGACGACCAAGGACAACTGCCCACCCTTGCCGAATACAAAATTGTTGCTGGCAACATGAACAGTCTTGGTGAGGCGAGTCCACTTGCAGAATTTCTGGTTGGAAAAACAGTGGTTGTCGGCCAGAAGATTTCGCTACCACGTGAAGTCGCCGAGCGACTGTTTGCCCTTGGTCAGTCGCTAGGTACCGTCGAGTCGTTCCATCTAACACTGACCGAAATCAGGACCATTGGACAGGTCCGGTGTGCTGCTTTTGACGCGTTCCTGGAAGCAACCGATCACAACGAAGGCCAAATGCGAGTGCAACTGGAAGGTCTGTTTGCTGTCGAAATTGACGGCTGTCGCCTGGTGTCGTCTGACTTGGAGGGACCGATCGGAGTGGCAAAATCAATGCTCGATGCGGGTGCGACCTTCCATATGACCGGGACAGGACGCCTCCACATCTCGCTTGAGTCACGCTATCAGGAGGTCGACTAACTGGCAAAAAGGTGCTCTGACTTCCGAAGCCCGTGGCAACTGTTCCCGAATGACCAAACAGCGACCGCACGCTCAAATCAAGGCGCCGCCGCAACTACTTCCGGCACCCGCCGTGCACCCATAACAGTGGTCACCGGTCGATATTGCACGACCCGCCAGTTCGTCGGCGGTCGTATTCCAAAGAAACTGTTCGGGAGAGCCCGACGTGCGTAAATCTAACGCATAATTGAAATCGCAGTCGTAGAGGCGTCCTGCCGAATCAATGTGAATTTGATGCCGACACATAAGACCATCAAGGGTCAATGGGTTGTACGCCTTGGCGAGCATTTTCATGTAGTCGGAAAGCTGACCCGACCGTTCAAGTTCATGCCGCCATCTCTTAATGGGCATGTTGGTGATCGTCCACAAGTCGTTGAAGACTAAACCGAATCGATTTTTCAATTCACGCTGATAGTCGGCAAAAAGTGACGCTTGTGGTGGTGGCAGATGGGGGCCGTTGGGATTGTAAACGAGGTTGAGTCGCAACCGTGGATCCCGCCCATAACCTGCATCGTTAAGTCGCCGCAAACCTTCAATCGACGCATTGTAGGCCCCACGACCCCGCTGCTGATCGACATTGTCTTCCAGGTAACATGGCAAAGAGGCAACGACCTCGACCTGGTGCTCAGCCAGGAAGTGAGGAATCCATGCATACGGTTCTCTATTTTCGTGATCTGTGTATGGAATAATGGTTGGGTTGCAACGATCCATGACATGCCGCCCCAAATCTCGAACCCGTCGTACCAGCGAGCGAAAGTTAGGGTTCATCTCGGGGCTCCCCCCGGTCAGGTCAACACGCTCGATCTGATGATTGCTGGCAATCCAATCGATAACACGCCGTGCAGTGTCGGCAGACATGTTTTCTTGGGGACTGTCCCGTTTCGGCGAAGATTCCACATGACAATGGTGGCATGCCAGATTGCAGACGAGGCCCAAGTTGATCTGCAACGTCTGGATCTTCCCCGCCGCACGCAACTCCCGAACACCCTGTTGACGAAACGAGTTCGCCGAAAGAATCGGAAGTGGGACAAGTGCGGTCATAAAGATTCAATCATCGAGTGGTTTTTCAAATCTCAACAACAACCACCTCCCTCGGAGTGCCATGTTGTTGGCGTCACCTGAATATCGGCACGGCCGAGTGCCTGCAAAGCATCAGCCGTCTTGTCACAAACCGGGAGCGGGATATTTTTGGGGAAATAATGACCTCGACCATCGTCAAATTCTTCGTCAGGCCCAAGATAAACCGCCATGCGGCCAGTAAAAACACAAACCCCGTCTTCAGGCATTGTCACCTGAAAAGCTGTGACCTCCACCGTTTCTAACAACAAGTCGTCCTCGAGGTCGTAAGTAACCGCATCGAGCATGCGGTAGGGCCTGCGAGAGCGAACCTCAATCGCACCAAACCCCGCATCGCTGATCTTCTGAAGATACTCCTCCAGCAGAAGACACCCCGAAATGCATTGCGCACGGAGAACTTCGTCTTGTCTCAGGGCAAGCGGAAGGGGGCGCGATGCAATCGGATCCGACATAACCAGGCGGCCCCCATCGTCGAGCACACGATGCATTTCCGCGAGTGCCTGCTCCAGGTCTCCACCCGTTTTAAAAATATTAAAGAGGCAATTCTGTGCTGCCAGATCGACCGAATTACGTTCCACGGGCAAATGGAGCGCGTCGCCATCGATCAACGTGACAAAAGAGGGATCAAACCAGTCGTTGGTTTCGGCTGCGAGTTCCAGGTTCGCACGCGCCTTTTGGCGCATTTCACGAACAGGATCGACTGCAATCACACCACCGGGTCGCCGCGCGAAATAAGCCAACTGCAGAACCTCTAAACCACCGCCAACACCAACATAAAGCACCCGTTGGTTGGAGGTCATATCTTGCAAATGTATGGTCGTCCCACACCCATAATTCATCTCGACCATGATGGGGGGGATGTTGAGGCCCGGAAGATAACGTGGCGCCTGGGGCACACAGCAGAGGTTTGCAGCGGGCTGGGTCGCTGCTTCACGATAGACGTCGCGCACCGTAGTGTGATAACTCATAAATTGCTCATCGACTCGTCGTGTGTTAGCTGGAGGTCAAGTATCTCCAGTTTGACGACTCCCTACAACACCAAGACAATTCGGCAGAGTCTCGTTCTCTTTGGGGTGACCTTCTGTTAGAATTCGCACATCTGTTTTTCCAGGTTTGGTGACACACATAGCAGCCGATGGACACTTCTGAAAAATCACCCGTTGATGAGATTGTTCCAGATACCGTCATTCCACACGGCAACTTGCCGCCGTTGCGTTATCGGGAAATGCCCAAACCGATACTCCTCCGCCGCATGGTGGGTCCGAGCATCATTCTTGCCGGGCTGTCGCTGGGCAGCGGCGAGTTTATTCTCTGGCCCTATATCACTTACCAGAGTCAATTCATCTTCTTCTGGGCCTGTTTACTTGGTGTCACTACCCAGTACTTCATCAATATGGAAGTGACCCGTTGGACCCTCGCCACGGGGGAATCGGCCATCACCGGATTCGCCCGCCTGAGCCGCCATTGGGTTTGGATATTCCTGGTGGCAAACACAATCCCTTACGTTATCCCGGCCTGGGCAACCGGTGCCGCGGAACTTTTCATTTGGCTTGTTTGGACTCCCGAAACAGTGCTGCTCGCTGACGGATCGTCCCAGATCATCAGCGCCGGCACTCCCTACCTCGCCACGCTGGCAATCCTTGGAATGGTTGGCTGTGGAATTCTCCTTACCACCGGCCCGGTGGTCTACAAAACGATTGAAGCCACCCAATTTATTCTCGTTCTCCTGGCGTTGATCCTGGTCCTGGTTGTCGGTGTGCTGGTGATTCGTCCCGATGCGGTCGCCACACTGGTTCAACAAACGGCGACTTTTGGTGCGCCAACGTTCATTCCCCTGGGAAGCGACTTTCCCAATCTTGACGAGGTCCTTCTGCTGGGGGCACTCGCCTTTGCCGGCTGTGGGGGAACGCTCAATCTTGGGCAAAGCAACTACATCAAAGACAAGGGATTTGGAATGGGGGCTCACGTCGGAAGGATTACCAGCCCCATTTCCGGCCAGGAAGAGGCCGTTTCGGAAATCGGGTATCACTTTCCCCATACACCAGAGAATATGGCCCGCTGGAACATCTGGTGGACCAGGGCCAGTCGAGAACAGTTTATTAGCTTCTTTTTGACCTGTATCTTTTGTCTGGTCGTGTTGACCTTGATCAGCTACAGCCTGTTTTATGATTCCGCAGGCGTACTGCGGGAAGGGATGGGCGAATATGGCAAAGGATTGGCATTTATCTATGCCGAGGCAGAACAGCTGCGGGCCACCGTCGGGGCGGCCGGTCCATTGCTGTTTTTGGTCATGGGAATCGTGATCCTGTTCACCACAGAACTGGCCGTGCTTGACGCCACCAGCCGTATTTCATCGGATATCGTCAAGGTAAACTGGTTGATGAACCACAAGTGGTGGACTGAAAGCCGGCTTTATTTCGCTTTTTTATGGGGTGAAATTGCTGTGGGAAGTTTGGTCCTGCTGATCGGTGTTGAACAATTCCAGGCGAGTACGCTTGGATTGTTCAAGATGACAGCCAGCCTCAATGGTGGGATTATGTGCGTTTACTCGGCAACCTTGCTTTGGATCAATCGCCGCCTGCTGCCTGGGCCATTAAGGATGACTCCGGTTCGAACTGTGATCATGGTTTGGTCGGTGGCCTTCTTTGGCTCTTTTGCCGTATGGGCCGCGTGGAATGCACTGACCGAGTTATTCTGAACTTCCAAAAGCCACCCCTCAGAAAACGGACTAACCGCTGTTAACAATCCAGTCACGGCAAGACCACCATGTTTTTCTACCTACTACTGCTGTTCACCGTGGTTCCATTTGTCGAACTCACACTCTTGTTGTGGTTGGCGGGAAAAGTGGGCTGGGGTAACACATTACTCCTGATCGTGTTCACCGGGGTGCTCGGCGCCAGCCTAGCCCGCTGGCAAGGCTTGCGCACGACTTTGCGAATCCGGCAAGAAATGGCCCAGGGTAAGGTCCCTGGCGAAGCGCTGGTCGATGGTGCCCTGATTCTGGTTGCCGGGGCTGTGCTGTTGACGCCAGGAATTCTGACCGACGCTTTGGGGTTTGCGCTTTTGATCCCGGTGATTCGCCACGTTTTCAAGCGAACTGCATTGAACTGGATCCAGCGGAACGCACGGGTGCAACAGGTCCACTACCGTTCCGGTTTTGGACCTCAACCCGATTTTACGACTGGATCGGCTGGGGATCGGATTGTCGACGCAAAAGTGATCGAAACCCACGTGGTCGACCCGGAGAACCAATCCCCTTAAGGATCTGGATCCAGGACCTTCCGCGTTGTTCTACTGGGGCAACCTCCCGCGCTCGACCTGGGGAAAATCCCCGGTGAGGGATTTCATAAACGCTACCAGGTCCGCCTTCTCCTGGTCGGTGAGATTCAGCTTTTTAATTTTTTCGTCAAGCTGCGCGTTGGGGTGTCCGCCCTTGTCGTACCAGTCAACCACCTCTTCTAGGGTTGCTTGCGATCCATCGTGCATATAGGGGGCTGTTAGCACCACATTGCGCACCGTGGGAGTCTTGAAGGCCCCGCGGTGACTCTCGTCCTGGGTCACCGAAAATCGGCCCGCATCGGGTTCCTCGGCCTCCATACCGACGCCAATGTTGTGGTGCTTCTCGTCCGTGAAGTTTGCACCCGCGTGGCACGCAGTACACCCTACCCTTTCACTGAAAAAGAGTTCGCCCCCCCGTTGTGCCGATTCATCAAGCGGATGGGCTTCACTGGTTTGCTTTAGTGCCATGTACTGGTCATAGAGTTCCGGATCCTCTTCTTTGAGTTCCTCAAGGTCTTCAAGATCGGCTTCGTAAGCCTGTTCAAAATTGATCAGGTCAACGTGGTAGTCCCAAGGGGTTGGTCCGGTCACGATGGCCCGCTCAAAACTGGCAAGCGCGTTGCCAACATTGTCGATCGTCACCCCATCGGGAAAGATTTTGTCAAACTGCCGCTCGTAACCCTCAATACCTTTGAGGGTGTTGACGACATCCTCATGGGTGTTTCCCATTTCAATGGGGTTGGCAATGGGCCCGACGGCCTGGGCTTCAAGCGAATCGGCCCGCCCATCCCAGAACTGCTCACCACTCAGAATGCGATTGTAAGCCACGGGTGAATTACGGCCTCCCTGTTGACCGCCGACACCCACACCAAACTGGGTATTTTTGGCATACCCGAATTGGGGATCATGGCAACTGGCACAGCTGATCGTACTGTCACTCGAAAGCCGCGGATCGAAGTAGAGCTGTCGTCCAAGTTCGATTTTCGCCCGAGTCAACGGATTTTTCTCGAGCCCGGAGATTTGCGACTTTCCGGCAGCCAGTCCTTTGGGCAGTTGGGGATTGAGCACCGCATGGTTGGCAGGGTCTTCGACCCATGCGCTGATCTCTTCGATCGCGAGGGGGCCTTCACCAGGCAAACCCCCGGTTAATTCGGCCGTGCCGAGTAGAATGTCTGTTTCAGGACCTTGGTCATTACCTTCACTACCTTGGTCATTACCGGCAGCAGTTTTGTCGTTGTTTTCAGTCGGTTTGCTGCCAGTCTCGCTCGGCTTGCTGCTAGTGTCCGTGGTTGGCTCTGAAGAAGATCCTTCGGAGGCCGGTGGTTTAGCCTCGGGTTTGGCCTCAGGTTTGGCCTCAGGAGGAACTGGGGGCGCTGGTTTTTCCGTGGCCGACGTGGCGGATTCTGCAGGGGAAACAGGCGTGGAGACGGTCGATTCGGCAGTCGGCTTGGCCTCCTCCGATGTTGAATCGTCACTTGGCTTGGCAACCTCGGTATCCAGTGGTGGGACCACTGGATCGGTGGTTGATGGAGAAGTGGCCGGTTTCTCTACCTGCTTGAGGTCGTCTCTTTTTTCGCGTGTCAACTCGTTAATGGCAAAGGCAATGACAACCAACACAACAACAATGATCAAGAATCTACCCATTGTTTTCATCCTTAAGCAAGAAGTATTGATAAATCAGAGCAATGACAATCGTCCCCTCAATTGGAACAATCCAGTCCTACTGTTGATGGGCGCCGGCGGGCTTAAAACGGCAACACCACACGCGATGCTCAAAAAAAGCTCCGGGTGCTTCGGCTACTATTTTTCGCCTCCTGTCGATCCACCTGCCCGTTCCAAATCGTTGGCCATTGTTTCCGGTAAATTCCTGGAATCGGAAACCATTCGCTTCTTTAGAGCTGCGATTTTAATGCGTCCAGGGCAGCATCGTAGTCTGGCTCTTCGGCTACCTCACCAACGTACTGGGCGTGAACCACTTTTCCATCGGCATCCAAAACAAAGATTGCACGGCAAAGTATTTTGAGTTCCTCAATCAAGGTTCCCCAGTCTTGACCAAAGTTGCGTTCCTGATAATCGCTTGCTGAACGAATATTGGTAATGTTCTCGGCACCACAAAATCGGTTCATGGCAAAGGGCAAATCGAGGCTGACCGTGACCGCGTTGATGCGATCCCCTAATTCACCCAGGGACTCATTGAATTTCTTGGTTTGAGTAGCACAAACGGGCGTATCAAGCGACGGGACCACGCTTAACAGAGACGGCTTGCCTTTCAGATCCTCAAGCGTGAGGGTTTGCATTCCGCCTTCAAAATAGTGCAGTGTAAAATCAGGGGCTGCCCCGCCAGCGGTAACGGCCTCACCGGCCAAGGTCATTGGATTTCCCTTAAAGGTAATTGCACCAGAGCGTGACATGATTTGTTCCTTTAGCTAAAGCAAACAGCGGGGGGTTTGGCCCCGGACGGATCGTCGTGAGGTCGGAATGCCGATGATTGCAACCGGCTATTCTACAGGGGTAAGCGTGACGGGCCCGGTTGCAAAACCCAAATCTCCCCTAGTATCTGCGCCTGGGCCAACATTTCAAGTGGCCGTCGCGCTTTGATAACAGTGGTCAAACAGGAGTTCCCACTCGGCCTGCTGAATTCGACCACAAAGGAGTTGGGCATCTTTCCCGCCACGAACTGCGCTGCGACAACCATCGACAAAGGCAACGGGATCCCAGGGTCCACTGCAAAGCAGCTCAACAGCACCACCTATTTGGCCCGACTGCTGCCCAATCTCGCTTGCTTGTTCCGCCAAAGGATCGAATATGGCGTGTTTTCCTACACGGCGAAACCAATATTTGGCATTCGAAAAATCGCCTTCGCGACGGTGCATGATCCCATGCCAAAAACTGCCCGAATCGGTTGGTATGTTCTGACTGATGGTATGGGATTCTCCAAGGCAATCGTAAAGCAGCCACACTCCAGCCAGACAACACTCGGCCATTTTTCGATCGGCGATTGGCGAATTCGCAAAAGCAGCCTCAAGACTCAGTTCAGGCAGACCGTGATGTCCACCCTCTTCAGCCTGGCTGTCGTCCAGCGGACGACAGCGGTTTCTATCCAGCCAAGCAGCAAATATGGGGCCATAGTCCGCAGGAGAGAAATCAGACAATCTAAACTCCAGAATGGAACATAGGAATCGGTTCTCCGGCAGTCGATAAAAACTGCACGCCTGGTGTCAATTATTGCGGTTTGCGAGAAAATGCCAAGCGGGAACCTCAATACCTGACAAGAGACTCGCCCACCTTCGAAAAGCAGCTGAAAATGGGCCCCGCAAGAAAGAAAGCCCAAGGGAAAATTTCCGTTGGGCTCTCGCTACTTTTAAATTGGACCCACCTCACAGACGCTTATCGCACCTTGGCACTTCCACCAGAAGTCCGCGATTGCTGGCGGCGCGATATCCGTAGCGTGCGGTCGGAATTTCCCGCAATGCCAACGGATGCATCTGATTTGCGAGACTTGGCGTCGCGTGTCAAGTCGGCATAATGAGCACTTTGATCTTTGTTGCCCATCCCCTTGTGCATCGTGGCCAGATTACCATAGGGAACTGCAAGTGCCTCCTTGTCAATCAAACCACTGGAAACTTCTGCCTCAACAAGGTCGGCGCCCCCCTGAGTAAGTTCAAGACCTTTGGACCTTGCGCCTATTTTCCAATAGCTGACTCCCATGCTCACGAGTGCTTCGCCGTGTCGGTGCGGTAAGGCAAGCTTGGTAACAGGCACGTTGGTTGTCAGCATTGGAACTGCCTTATCGTACCAGCGGATTGCCTTTTCATGGTTCTTTTGGTGGACTGCGTACACTGCACCAATATGAAAATAAAGACGCCCCACCAGATGTTCAAAATGGGGGACCGACTGCCGGTTCTTCGCACCTTCAGTAAGGTTATCGATCGCCTTCTGAGAATAGCGTAAAGCATTCGTCGACCTGCGGCGAGCATGTTCAATACGTACCGCCTGGAAGTAAGCAACGCCCAGACGCCACTGGATGTGTTGTTGCCAAAGCAGATCGTCAACCTCTTGGACCAGCGAATCAGCAGCGGTTTGGGCTTCTTCAATCCAGAGTTCCGGGTCGACGCTTGGCTTGAACTCAGCCAGGGTCGCAAGGGCCTCCTCGGCAACGTGGAGTCGCAACTCCAAGCCAGCGTCACCCTTTTTGATTGCATCTTCAGCAAGGCCCGACGCCCGACCAATCCACTTGGAAACTGTTTTGAATTTATTGCGATACTCCTGGCCTGCAATCTCACGACCTATCGCCAGATGGGCATCAACAAGGACTTGTTTGGCAGCCCTTCGATCGGCAATATGCTTGCTTGTGGCAACCGAGTCGGCCATTTCAATCGCTTTGGTTTGAAACGGTATGGCACGCGAACGAATGTCCAAGCCACCCAAGCTTGCCAACCGGCCCATTTGTTGCAGCGCCTGGGCTTGAATAATCGTGGGTGTGTTACTGCTGTCCAATACAGCTCGTGTCTCGCGAACCGCATCGTCGTAACGCGCCAACTGCTCTAGCGCCCTGGCCCATCGAAGTCGATACGCGTCGTTGCTCGGATCAAGCTTAAATGCCTCAGCCGCTGAAAATTCGGCCAGATCGGCCTGGCCGGTTGCCAGATAGATATCAGCCAACAACCAATGCGCCTGGGCCATCTGGGGATCAATTGACAAGGCGAACTGCAAATCGCAAATATTTTTCTCGTAAGGACCATGGAGGTGATTTTCCGCCCGAAGTGCAAACGCCGCCGAATCGACTGCCTCGATCACAATATGCGAAACCAGTCGCTTGGAATCTTCCGTATCTTGCGCCTCCTCAAACATGAACAGTACGCCACGTTCGGGAAAAATTTGTCCAAGCATTTCACCCGCATCGTCCAGGATATTGGCTGGTTCAAACTTTTCGAGCCGCAACTGCTTGACCAAATTTTCGACGGGTAGCAATTCGTCGAGTTCAACTTTGATCATCTTCACGGTATCATCGGTAACGACAACGTCTATTCTCTGAAAGGGAGCCGTCTCGTAGACCAGGATTTCGCCGTCTTCAAGGTCCCGCTCTTCACCCGGTTCACCCCAAAGAGTGCGTACTTCCTCAGGAGACGAGGTGCCAGGTTGAACACCATTGAACTTGGCAACCTTCGTATGGATCATCAGCTTCGTTGGCAGGGCTGGCGATTTATTGACCGTTTTGCTGTGCTGGGCAACACGGTCCTTGCGGCGAGAATTGGCCAAACTGGCAGCTCTCGTCAAAGCAGCCCCAAATTCTTCGGCCTCCTTGTCCGCTGGGTCGGTGCCATCGGCAATAATTCTACGGTTCTCGTCCAGCGGAAGTACGCTTACCGCTAATTCTGGCTCGTGATCTGAATCTTGGGAAATTGGCTCCAGCGGTTCCTGCTCCTCAGAATCAGCGATCGACTCAGACGCAACCGAATCTGACTCCGTCGCCTGCCGGTTTTTGACCAAAACCGAGGCACCGTCCTCTTGGAATCTGGCGGTTGAATCTTTGACCTTGGGAGTAACTGGCTCTTCAGCGGACACGGGAATCGCTAACAAGACGAGGCCACAAAATGCCACCATGACCACAAAACGGTCCCCAAACCCCCAGTAAGTGGCTTGTGGTCGAACCAACCAACGCATTTGTTTTTTCGTTCGCATGGCGTGCTCCTCCTGAACACATGACCGACAATGCCAGCCACAGCGTGTAAAATTCCCTAGGGATCGCGTCCTATTTCTTCTTTCAGCTCGGCAAAACCGGGCTGCTCTCTAGAGTCCCTGTTTCATCGAGCGGGCACCGCCTGACATCCTTCCACCAAGGGCCGCGCTCACATCACAGGACAACCAATAGAACCCTTCCTGTTTTGTTGCATTCACTACTACAACCATTACCATCGGCAACTCTTCATGCAAACTAACAGCCTATGTGAGTCAAATTGGTGAAATCTGGTGCGATTTGTCTAAATCTCCTTCAGTTTGATCAGTGATCGAATGCTGCCAGCTGGAAATCTCCCCCAAAGAACGATCCCGTTTGCTATCAGTGCTACGATTCTTTAGCCGACAGCATCGAGCGAAGAAGTTTGCTTGCTTCTGCACTTTGACCACCCAGTACCAACTGCTCAGCAGATAGCAACTGTTGGACCTGATCGGTCGCAAAAGGGACCGCCGCACCAGGAGTCGGTTCAATGGGTACCAGTGATGTTTGAATCGCAACCAGCAATGCTTCAATACCGACTCCCGTCACAGCACTGGTTACATAGCGGTCTGGCGTCGCCTCCTCGACCACGGATCTACGCTCAGGGGTGAGCAGGTCGATTTTGTTGACGACAACCAAAACATCTCGTTCGCCACGGTTTCCCTCAAGCAAATCCTCAGGCACGACATTTTCCGTGGCGTCGGTAACCGCTACGACCAGGTCGGCATGTTGCCGTGAACGTTTTGCCCTGCGAACTCCCTCCCTCTCAAGCGGGTCGACGAAGTATCGCACCCCTGCGGTATCTGCCAACTCAATTGGCCAGCCATTGACGGCAGTCTCTGCTGTCACAACATCACGGGTTGTCCCCGGCTTCGCACCAACGATCGCCCGCTCAAATCCAACCAGCGCATTGATTAAACTGCTCTTGCCGACATTCGGGAGACCCGTCAGGACGACCCGCCACGGTGTCGTGAGATGCAGGCCCAAATCACTGAAACGAAGTAGCTGTTTAAGCTGCTCAAGGGCCACTGAGGTCGCATGCTTCTCGAGGGCCATAAGTATCGCTTGCACCGACCTGCCCAAGGCATCGTGGAACTGGTCGAGCAGAATACGTGCGGTCTTCGTCGTTGCTGCAACGGCCAGTGCCCTCGCAGCCGCAGCTTGAAATGGATCCGGATGGGTCGTTGACAACGAATCTTGCCAATCGATCAGTTCGCAGCCGCTATCAGCGAGTCGCCTGAGGATGGCCTTGACGGCCGCCGATCCACCATGGCAGTGGATGTCGACCTGGGCCGAATCTATCAGGCGCGTCACAATCACGTCCTCACCAGCCATACCCGCCCAGCGACCGTAGCAAATCCTTCCTGCAGGAAATTCGGCAAGGTCTTTCCCGCTGGCAGAGTGAAAGGATTGCTGCACGATATCAAGGGCTCCTGAGCCAACGACGCGGACAACCGCCACCGCCGCCCGCCCCACAGGCGTTAGCTGAACTGCACAGGTTGGAAAGTCTGATCCCATTCAGTACTCGACATCAAGTCGCCATTTCCAGCGAAGCAATCCCCTGATCACTTGATCCCACCATGTCGGTCGCCCGCTACTAGCGCAATACCCGCCAGTACCATCTGGGGTACGTACCGTACTTCAAGTCCCGTCATCTGAGTCAAGTTTTCTGCCAGTGGAACGTGAATGCCGCCAGTGAGACAAACCATGGGGGGTTTGGTTTGACTCTGCGCAATCTGCTCGACAATTGAGCGGATAGCGCCAACTGCAGCCCAGTACAAACCTGACTGAATAGCGGATTCGGTTTCGGTTCCGATCGGCGGGGGAACCTCAGAAGTTTTGGCGGAAGACACCAACGGCAAAGCATCCGTCCCCTCCGCAAGGGCATGGGCACCCATTGCGATACCTGGCAAAATCGCTCCTCCCACAAATGCCCCTGTCGCGTCGACCAAATCGACCGTCATCGCGGTGCCGTGGTCAACAACTACAATCGGTCCGTCATCGGTCCGCAATTGGTTAGCCGCCGTCGCTGCAAGTAAGCGGTCGATACCGACTCGCTCGGGGAATGGCACCTTGAGCGGAATCGTAATGTCGCGATGTGAGACGTCGTGAATTCGGTGTCGGCCACCACTTTGATCCCCCAATTCGGCAATGACCCGCTGAAAATAATCATCCGCAGGACGATTTACACTGGCAACGAACCAATCAAAGGGCTCCAGGCACAATTCCTCATACCAGTGCCGGAGTTTGTCTTCGGCAAACCTGTTCTGCGACGAAAGGGTCAGTTCCAGGCTGCTGGCTGGCTGAAGCAATCCAGAGGCTGCAATCGGTAACACCCGACTTTGGGCCTCTGCCACGCATCCACGGAACGAATCGAAGAATCCACATTGGACGCGACTGTTTCCAATGTCGACTGCGGCGATGCGTATCTGGCCTGAATTTGGTCCCATACTCCGATCCTCAAACAATCTGGCAATCCACTTAATTTCAGGGCTATGCCTTTGCCTATCATCCCCTGATCCTGGTTTTCAGGGAAGTGTCCCGTCACCCTCGGCAGGCCTGCTCTGAGTGAGGAGACTATCGAGAACCATTCTCGAAAGCAAATAGCCAGTTGACGAGCCGCAGATGACCGTCAAAATGACGGTTCTGGGGAAGTGTGTCCACCTATCACCCCCCAGGACCATTCCAACTGGGCCCGTGGCGGAATAGGCAGACGCGCATGCTTGAGGGGCATGTGCCCGTAAGGGCGTGCTGGTTCGACTCCAGTCGGGCCCACTGGAAAGCTGACCTGTCGGATATCGAG
Organism: Pirellulales bacterium; assembly: GCA_022448345.1. Lineage (GTDB taxonomy): Bacteria > Planctomycetota > Planctomycetia > Pirellulales > Lacipirellulaceae > JAKVCB01. The sequence goes on along the minus strand of JAKVCB010000005.1, from coordinate 49,674 downwards.
TTGATTCGTCAGGCGAGAGCAAGGTGAGGTTGAATCCCTCTCAACTCAATCTCGAGAGATCTCTTGAGATTGAGTTGAGATTGGGACTCGTGACCACTATTCGCGAGTCTTTCTTTTGTGTGGACAAACCATTAGGTGTCAGACAATTCCTGTCGACTATACTTTATGAAAGGAACCCTGCAGTGGTTCCGCTTTCTTGATTTGTTGCATCGCCCAAAAAAGGAACCAACACCATGCTTAACCAGATAATACAAGATGCCATTAACGAGCAAATTAACAACGAACTCTACTCTTCGTACAGTTACCTCAGCATGTCGGCTTATTGTGAGCACAAACAATTCGCAGGAGCTGCATCATGGATGCGAATTCAGAGCCAGGAGGAGTACAACCACGCAATGCGTTTGTACGACTTTTTAATTGCTCGTAACGGCCGCGTTGAATTAAGCCCGATTGCACAACCTGCCATTGATTTCGATTCCATCCCTAATGTTTTCGTCCAAGCGCTTGAACAGGAGAAGGTTGTTACCAACCAGATTGACGCGCTCTACGAACTCGCGTTTAAAGAGAAGGCATTTGCTGCACTCGTCGAGCTGGAATGGTTTGTTCAAGAGCAGGTCGATGAGGAAAAGGCTGCCCGTGACATCGTCCATAAGTTCGAAATGATCAAGGAAGATCCCGCTGCCTTATTGGATCTAGATCGGGAACTCGGGGCACGCGACGCTTCTGATGCTGAATGATTAGCCGCTTGGACAAGGCATGTCGCAGCACACCGAAAGCTTCCCGCAGTTTATACCAGGAAATCAACGACGTGTGTGACGGGGGGGATCAAGCTCGAAACTTTTCCTTTTACCGCCCCAAAACCACCATATTGGTTGATCTCCAGATACAGGAAGAGACAACCCAAAAGCAGCGCCAGCAATGCCAACAACAGCAACATGGTGTAGATGGATGTCTTTGGTTTTGACCTTAAAACACCGGGTGGATTAGCTGAGCTTAAGTCGGGTTGCGACACGGTCCCCCTCCTGAATCTGTCCTTGAAGAAAACGTCGGTCAAGTTTACCAATCGCCCGGTCTGGCGAGGTACTGATAATTTCAGCGCGGCCCAGGTATTTGGATCCACGAAAGACCTCGACCGTGTGGCCTGCCTGCAGTCCATCGTCGGCTCCGATTGTCACCTCGATTAACTGTGTGGGGCCCTTGCGACGCACCGCAGATACAACCCCATCAGAAGGCTCCATCAAGAAATCGGGGTCGAGGCCCGGATCAAGGCCATTGGCACGTAATAATTTGGACATTCTTGCGACTTGTCTGGTGATCGCTTGATTTTGGGCTCGTACAATGTTCAGTTCGCCTTGGGTTTGATCCTGAGACTCCTTGGCATCGAGCATCACCCCAAAATCTTTGTCGCGGGCCTGCTGATTGTCACGAAGTGTCTTGCGTTGCCCAGTCACTTCTTTGATCAGGCGATCGTTGTTTTGTTGCGTTGCGGCCACGGCGGCAATGCGATCGCGGCTCTGCTGCTTGAGTTGATCAAGTTCAGCCTGAATACCAACATTACGATCAACAAGCATGGTCCGCTCACTTTCGAGCTTGCGAATTTGCTGTTGGACTGCCTCCAAATTGGCGCTCAACTCACTCTCTTTGCGATCAAAAGCAGCTTGGGCCTTATTAAGCTGCGACAGTTTTTCGTTGAACTTGTCTTCAAAGATGTTTGCTTCGTTTTTCCAGTTCTGGTGTGATGAATAAACTGTCATCGCCAGCCCCATGAACACAATGCACATGATCACAATGAGGAGTACCAGGATTTTGCCGATGAGATTCATGGATTGCCTCCGCGGGTTGCGGGTTAGTCCTCGTTAAGGTCACTATTTCGTTCCAAGGTGTGCTCCAGTTGTCCCTGCAACTGGTGCAACTCCTCGGTTGTTTGTACAACGGCGATAAACGCCTGATCGCGGGCCTGTTGATTGGTCTTGATTTCGCTTCGCAAATCGTCGACTTGATCAGCCAGACGATTGTTTCTCTCTTGCACTGCCAATACCTCGGCAGTCTTCTCGCGGCGCACATCGGTCAAGGCCTGCAGATTTTGCTCCAGGGCCTCATTCCGACCGATCAGGGTAACTCGCTCATGCTCCAGTTTGCGTAACTGGTTTACAACTGCCACCTGCTCCCGCTGCAATTCATTGTCCAGCTGTTTATGTTCTGCCACCAGTTCCTCATAGGTGTTCCGGGCAGCATCGACTTGTGTCTTCAAATCGTCTCTCTCATCCTTCAAATTGTGATGGGTACGGTTCACGACAAGACCCAAGGTCATCAGCAGGATGCTCATGAACAGCACGATTGATATCAACAGCTTGCCGAAAAAACTCATGGCTCACGCGGGGATAATCACACACAATCGGAAAGATAATTCGCTTCAGGACAACTCTCGCTGATTTCACGTTGGGATCCCTTCGACAGCGAAGACTGCCGGCGAGCCGCTTCATCCAAAACACGCATCAAACCAACGAAATCCACATTCCTGACAAGGGTCTCTTTAGTATACGCAAAGCTAACGCAAAGCGTCAATTTTGCGACTCCTCACGAGCCAGAAAGTCCAGTTGTAGGGGTCTTAACAGGCTGTTGGTAGGGATCGCACCAAGTTGCCATGTTTTGACGAATATCAGCCGTCCGGAAAGCACCCACAGCCCGTACCGCACGATCCGCGGGGAGGCTCTATTTCGCACGGGCCGGCAGAACTTCTGGTAGGCGCAGCAACCACGCTTAAAAGTCGTATCAGCTGCTCTCCGCCGCACTTGGAACATTTTGGGGGTTCGGTAGTACGCACCAACAACTCCAACGTCTGATCACATCCTGAACAATGGTATTCGTACAACGGCATGGATGACCTTCCCCAAATTTTCTTGGTGATCTGGTGCTATTCAGCGCCAAGCTTGCGGACATGTTTCCCCAACGTGTGATACCGCAACGGTCATTGCACTCCGTTTACCATCGGTCGACCGGCCGGTTGAGAATCTCACTCAGAATCATCGCCTCGCGAATGCCTTCCGGACTCGTCAACAGCGAAGCCAGGCGACCTGCTACAAGATTCTCGTAGGTACGTTGCTCGTAAGCACCCTCGCGATGCGTATCCTTCAAAGTTCCCAAATCTTGGGCAAATTTTTCCTCAACTCTTGATTCAAATTTATTCTCGGCGAGGACGATCTCGTCTCCCACGCGTGAAGCCTGTTCGGCCAACCGTTCCGTATTGACCGATTGCGCCACTTGTTCAGCAAGCGGTTCAGGATTTTCTGGATCAACGATTGGCTCAATCCGAGACAATCGGGTATCTGCCTTTCGACGAGCTGAATCAAACGGAGCCACTGCAATCGTTGCTGGATCCTCATCAACCAGCACTTCAATGGTGGAATCGCGACCAGCCGAAACGGGGGCCGCCGGTGGAGCAAGGGGCGAATCGCCTGGCCGTTCGGCAGGACCAAAACTAGCCTCGTGGAGCATCGCTTCGACCTGTTGTCGAAGCGAATCGGCTTGATCGGCATGTGCCGGCCCAGTCTTTTTCGGCAGCTGAACCTCCTGGCCAGGCGCGACAGGTTGGTGGTGACGTTTGCGGGCTTCGGCCTTCGCAGCTGCCTTCTTCTTGGCCTCACCCATTTGTCCCAAGACCCAAAAGACCAGAAAAAGTAGTGGGACCACCACACTAAGGATGTTGTCTAGCGCGGCCAATGGGGGTAAGCAAACAATGTTGGGCATCGTCGTGTAATCGCTAACGTTTCTCTTGAGTGACTTCCATGCCTGCTTGCCACCCTCGATTGCTGTTTTCCAGCGGTGACCCGGGTCGGAGTAAACCGTTGACCCTTATCCGACGGTTTACTTGGTATTGGCCGTATTACTGGAGCCAGCAATTGCACCGCGCATTTCAGTATCGGCCTGTACATTCTGCAATCGGTAGTAATCGAGGATGCCGAGTTTGCCAGCTCGAAATGCATCGGCCATTGCCTTGGGAACCTCGGCTTCGGCTTCCACCAACTTTGCGCGATTCTCTTCGATCGCGGCAATGTTTTCTTGCTCTTTCGAAACGGCCATGGCCCGCCGCCCTTCGGCTTTGGCACGTGCGACGCGTGTATCCGCCTCGGCCTGATCTGCCAGCAGTCGCGCCCCAATGTTGTCTCCCACGTCAATGTCCGCGATATCGATCGATACAATCTCGAAGGCGGTTTGCGAGTCGAGCCGACGAGCCAAAACAGCTTTCGAAATCCGATCCGGGTTCTCCAGTACATCGGCATGGGTCGTCGAGGAACCAATGGCACTGACGATTCCCTCGCCAACGCGAGCGATGATTGTTTCTTCAGTTGCCCCGCCAATCAGCTGGTCAAGATTGGCCCGCACGGTGACGCGAGCTTTCACTTTGAGCTGAATTCCATCTTTGGCAACTGCGTCGAGCGATGGTCGCTTGCCCTCTTTTGCCGGACAATCGATTACGCGGGGGTAAACACTTGTTTGTACGGCCTCGAGGATATTACGACCGGCCAGGTCAATCGCCGCTGCCTGTTTGAATGTCAAGGCGATGATTTTTGCCTTGCGGGCCGCAATCATTGAACGAATGACCAGGGGAACATTGCCCCCAGACAAGTAGTGCGCCTCGATTGCCCTGGTGGTGAGCCCTTCGTCGGTTTGCAAACCAGCTTGAACGGCCATGATCTTACTTCGGGTGATCAGCGTCGGATTGACTTTGCGAAACGTCATGCGAAGCAAATCAGCAATTCCGATTCCTGCCCCGGTCGTCCAGGACTGAACCAGCAAACTGAAGTATCGCGAAAACACAATCAGGATCACCAAACAAAAAATGATGAACAGTGATCCAAAAACAATGGCGATCATGTGTTGCTCAAACATGGGAATTTCACCTTGCGGCTGCAACCTCATCGAAAACGATTCGGGCGAATACCAGATACCCTAACTCTTGTACCTCAAATCTTCGCGCAATTCAAGTTTTGGCTATGTCATGTTTGGGAATTGTTCAGCCCATCGATATCAAGCTCTTCAATCCCCAGTTCTTCAATTGGACGCGACAGCAAGGAATCAGGGTCCTCATGAACAGGTCGCTCATGGTCGTTTGCCGGGCGGACAACCACCCGGTTGGCGCGCACTTCGGTCACTACAACGTACTGATCGGGATCAATAGCCATCCCCTGACTGACGGCATCCACCAATTGGTTCTCGATAAGAACCGCCCCGGCCGGAAGCATTTTTGAATGGGCAATTCCCACGCGGCCGATTAGCGAGCGACGCGGATCTTCTGGTGTCACTTCCTCTTCGGTGGGAGGCTCTCCCAGAAAAGCTCTTCCCATCGGTGTTATCGGCCAGTACTTAATAGCTACAGCTAAAACCACCGGTACAAGTATCGAAGAAAACAATAGCAGCGCCATCCCGGCCATCGTACCGTGGTAATAAAATGCCATGCCGATGGCGGCCACAAAGGCCGCGCATGAAAGTACGCCCAAAAAGCCTCCTGAAGGAAAGAATACCTCCAAAACGACCAAAGCGCAGCCAGCAGCCAGCAGCAAAATTGACCAGACGATGGGATCTAACGCGTTCATATTCGTACGAAGGTGCAAATAGTGGTCTCTGCAACCCCATTATACGCGTACCTTCAGACTTGGTGCCATGCCCGCTGAATGTGCCATGCCCGCTAAATTCGGAATCTGGCTATCTTTACCCCTGCAGACGGGAACCCGTAGCAGCTACGAGAAGAATCCCTGTTCATTGACCGAGGCTGGTCGCTAATGCCCGCTAAGAATCAACGGCCCGAACCATGATCCGATTTCCGCGAGCCATTGTCACCATGACCGCCTGGCCTCGATCCATGATGTCACCATCGGCAATTACGTCGACTAGTTGATCGCCTATTTGGGCCTTGCCAGCCGGGAGAAGATCGGTTGCTGCTGTTCCCTTCTGTCCCACCAGATGGGAAAAGTTGGCGACGCTTTCACGGTTTTGGAGGTCTGTCAGTTCTTCATTCTCCGGCGGATTGAGCAATAGTTTGTTGAGAATTGGCGCACGAGGCAACCAATACCGCAAGGTGAATACGAGCACCAGGATTCCTGCGCCAGCCCCAACTAAGACAGCCAGCGAATTACGAAGTTCAACCAGGTCGGCCTGGCTGTGTGGCAGGACAAAAGTTTGACTGGCCAGAAGCAGGGACAATATGACCATCACTGCACCTCCAATTCCGAAAATACCTAAGCCTGGCAACACAAAAAATTCCAGCAACAAAAAGAACAGGCCGCACGTGAAAAGCAATATCTCAAGCCAGGTTGCAGTACCATGCAAAAATTTGCTCCAGAAAAATAGCATGAAAGCTACCGCCGCAACAAAGCCTCCAATCCCAAAACCGGGAGAATGCAATTCTAAATAAATACCCAAGAAACCGACAACCAACAACATGATTGCCAGGCCAGGCGAAGCAAGTGCTTCAACCAATTCCAGCGCCCAGTTCGGTTTGGCAACACGGGGATCTTCCGTCAGTCGATAGAGTTTTTTAAATTCATCAAAGTTGTCTACCACCTGACCCACCAGTCCTAACTGCTGAAGTCGCTGGCTCGTTAGCGTTAGAGGCTCTCCTGCGGGAGTTAGCGTATTCCCCTTTCGCCAATCCTTGGCATCGGGCAAGGCTTTGACCTGCTGGGGTGAAAAAAAAACGGCCTCTCCTGTCTTTTTGTTGGTGTAAATGTTGATTTCCAACTGAGGATCGATGAATGCCCTTAACAACGACCAGGTTTGATCGGTCTCTTCGGCCAGCACCCTGATGGGAGCCTCGGCGGCGTCAAGCGTCTCACGGTCGATCGGATCCGCCCCCACACGCCCCAGACTGGCGGCTGGTTGAACCACCACCTGATCGCAAGCTAAGGCAACCAGCGCTGCCCCACCACTGGCTTCGACAGGTACGTAGGCTACGGTACGGGTCTCGGTGGCATCCTGCGATGCGATGGTATCGGCCAATTCCAGGCAGTCTTCCAACGCACCTCCCCCGCTATCAATACGAAAACCTATCCAATTGACGTCTCGCTGATCTTTTTCCATCGCGATCAACGTCTGAACCTGGCCAACCAAACGTGGCGTGATCGGACCCTCGATATTGATCATCACCGGGCGCCAATCGCCGGCGAGGGACATGTCCTCTCTGACCGCCTCCGCCGGGAGATCGAGTACGCGAGCCAAAGCGGCACGGTTTTCCACAATGTACTTTACGAATCCATATTGCCGGCCTTCGCTCCCCGTGAATGAAGCCAGCGCCCCGGTTGGCACCAGGATATCATCGGCAATCACGGTTTTGTGTTCCTCAAGCGGGGACACGCCGTCGGCTAATACAAACTCAGTCGCCTCTTCGGTCTCGACTTTGTGAAGCTCGAGACGGGGGTCGAGCATGGCCAGGGCTATCGCTTTGGGAATGGTACGTCGAGCGGCGGCGATCTGCTGATACAAACTGAGGATGACCGGTTCGAGTGGCCCGCGCATATCTTCGTCAGCACCCGCCGCTCCCAATTCCGCTTTGGGATGCATGACAATTTCCTCACACGCCATGGCAACCAGTACACCGTGTCCCTGAATCGTCCGCGGAACGTAGGCTACCGTCTTGACTGCCGCCAAATTGCGGTGGGTTGAGAGATAGCGGGCCAGTGACTGAGCCCGTTCGAAGTCACTGCCAATCCCCAGTCCGTCGGAGCGACGCGCTGGAGAAAGCTCCAGCAACAAGACCGGCCGCCGACCATCCGGCAGGGGGGAACTTGTCAACGTGTCAATGGCGCGCTCAATCGCGTTTTTGATGTAGGAGTCGGCATTGCCTGTCAGCGGGAGAGGTACGCGAATTAATTGACCCAGTTGCTCGGCTTCCGATAGCGACTCGGGCGCGTCTGAAGGATCAGACCCGCGATTCGCGTCCAAGCCAACTAAATCGTTGGTCGATTTGGGTTCAATGGCATCGGCCCGCACCCCGTTTGCACATAACAAGCAAGCTACCAAAGCCAGCGAAAAGGATGGCAACCTGTGATCGGCGGTATTCAAGTGTCGCGTAGGCAAATCGGATTCCATGCCTGTGAACCTCGCAGTTTTCATGCATTCTTGGATCGGAGAATTATACGTCGGTGCAAATCAAGAGGCAAAACAGTCTCTCAATCAACGGTCAATTTGGTGAGATCGAACACAACCAGTTTTCAGTACCTGGCCGCGACAGGATTGAATCCGCCTCGGAATTGAACATTTGTTCACCTTTTATAAACTCTCCTTCTGTGGGGAACTTGAAGCAAAACCGATCGTTACCCAAAGGACGGGGAGCCAGCATTCAACCTGCCAATCCGTACCTGGAGGTCCGCGAAGAACCCGATTTGGAACAGGTCGCCGAAGATTCTGCTTACTTGAACCACCGCCAACGATTTATCAGCCTGACCAATCGCTGTCGATTGTAAGCAAGAACGACAGTCCCAACATTCCATTTCGCTACAGCTTGAATCCTTACCGAGGGTGCAAACTTGTGGAACGGACCTGCCATTCTTCCCTAATCTTCACCGAAAACGAAAAGGCTGGATATTTTTAAAGCCGAACTTCGACCCGTTGCGGGGTGTCTCGGGGGGAGATATGATCGGGGTTTTGCGGTTTTTGAGGGGAATCGGTGCCACCAATGCGTCACGTCTTATCAGCCACTGTCCAAAACGTACCGGGAGTTCTCGCCCACGTAGCGGGCATGCTCGCCTCGCGGGGCTACAACATCGATAGTCTTGCCGTCGGTGAAACGGAAGAACCGGAACTGTCTCGCATGACTTTCGTCGTCGTTGGTGACGTTAGCGTGCTCGAACAAGTCCGCAAGCAACTTGAAAAAATCGTCACTGTCGTTCGTGTTGAGGATGTGAGTGCTCGAGATCATGTCGAACGCGACCTGATGCTCATCAAGGTAAAAGCGCCTCCCGGAAAGCGGAGTGAAGTTCGCGAATTAGCCGATGTGTTTCGTGGCCGAGTTGTCGATGTTTCCGCAGAGGAAGTCACGATCGAAATCTCAGGACAGGAACGAAAGATTGAATCCTTTATTGAATTGATGCGTCCGTTTGGAATTACCGAGTTGGTGCGAACAGGTCGAATCGCCATGGTTCGCAGCGTGAACCGACCAGCCGGTTCCACGGGACTAAAGAAGTACGCTGCTGCCGATTAAACAGCCTGCTCGACGGGATTTGCAATCCATCTCGTGGCAGCCACGAATCAAACCAACCACGTTGCCCTTATTCCCATCACCAATTTTCTTAGTGCTTTTCACTACGACCCCTTTCCCCTATTGAACTACAAGATTCTACCATGCCAGCAAAGATCTACTACGACAGCGACGCCGACTCTTCCGTACTTTCTGACAAAACAGTTGCGATCATCGGTTACGGGTCCCAGGGACATGCCCACGCACAAAACTTGCGCGACAGCGGCGCGAAGGTTCTGGTTGGCCAGCGACCAGGAAGCAAGAACTATGATCTGGCCGTCAGCCATGGCTTCGAACCCGTAAGTGCGTCCGAGGCCGCCGCACAGGGCGACGTCGTCAACATTTTGCTGCCCGATGAAGTACAAGGCGAAATTTATCGGGAACACATCCGCGACAACCTCCAGCCGGGCAATGTGCTGATGTGTTCCCACGGGTTCAATGTCCACTTCGGAGAAGTCCAAGCCCCCGAGGGAGTTGACCTGCTTTTGGTGGCGCCCAAGGGTCCCGGCCACCTGGTTCGATCCGAGTTTGAGCAGGGTGGAGGAGTCCCTTGCCTGATCGCGACCAACGAAGGCGCCAGTGATGAAACGTTTAAAATTGGCCTGGCTTACGCCAAAGGCATCGGTGGTGGCCGGGCTGGGGTTATCCACACCACCTTTGCCGAAGAGACCGAAACCGATCTGTTCGGCGAGCAAGTGGTCCTTTGTGGCGGCCTGAGTGCCCTCATCAAGGCAGGTTTTGAAACGCTCGTCGAAGCCGGCTACCAGCCTGAAATGGCTTATTTTGAGTGCATGCACGAAGTGAAGCTGATTGTCGACCTGTTTTACCAGGGTGGTCTCTCCTACATGCGGTATAGCATCAGCAATACTGCAGAGTTTGGCGACTATAGCCGGGGACCCCGGATTGTGACTGACGAAACCAAGGCCGAGATGCAGAAGATCCTTGCCGAAATCAAAAGCGGGCAATTCGCCAAGGAATGGCTTGGTGAATACCGAGCTGGTGCTGAAAACTTCAAGGCCATGCGTAAAGCCGATCATGACCATGGCGTGGAACAGGTGGGCCGCGAACTTCGCAAACTCATGAGCTGGATCGACGAAAAAGAGGTTGATTGAGCTTTGCGCATGAGGCGGTTTTGGTCCTCAACGTTGCCGGCGATGGTAACCAAGCCCGAAAATTCCTGCCTCACCGTAGTCGAGACAAAGCTTTCAATCCCCCTGTCGGTGGACCAGGAATCTTCAGTTCGCGGTGGCGATTCCTACCAGAACGAACGACCGTGAGTTTGGTTGGCTCTAAAGGAAAAGGTCCAGGGCACAAAAATGTTCTCGCCGTCCACACGTGATACGGATTTCCCCTCACTCGCCAGCAAAGTGTATCTCAACACGGCTGCCGAAGGCATTCCTCCCCGGGCAGTTACCGACGCCCTCGCCCAATACGCGCAAGACAAGCTGCTCGGCATGGACGGTCGCCAGCGCCACGAAGTGCAGTGGCAGCAGGCCAAGGAGCAAGTCGCGAAATCCTACAACTTGACTGCTGACGAGGTCAGTATTTGTTCCTGTTCTTCCGAAGCGTACAACTTGGCTGCCTTGGCAATGAGATTGCGAGAAGGGGACGAGGTCGTGATCAATGATCTCGACTTTCCCGCCGGAGCAACTCCCTGGTTACAACCAACCTGTCCGGCCAAGGTGAAAGTGTGGCAATCTCGGGAAGGCGCCCTGCGGGTTGAGGATCTGGTCCCGTTGTTGGGACCAAAAACGCGACTGCTCACGGTGTCGCTTGTGAGTTTTTTCAACGGCTACAAAATCCCCTTACCCAGCGTTGTCGAAGCGGTCCGAGACCATTCCGATGCCTTATTGGCGCTCGACGTAACGCAGGCTCTGGGCCGAATTCCCCTCGATCTGACAGGCGTTGATCTGGTGGTCAGTTCGACCCATAAGTGGATACTTGCCACACATGGCGGTGGATTGGTAGGCGTGCCGGCACCGCGTGCCCGGGAGTGGACCGTACCGGCCGGAGGATGGTTCCATCTACAAAATGCCTTCGAAAACGATCGGTTCGAGCGGGCTGTGAGCAAACCGGGGGCCGCCAGTTTTACCGTTGGCATGCCCAACTACCCGGCCGTCTATGCCATCAATGCGGCGCTGGGCTACCTCCACTCGATTGGCGTACCGGCGATCGATGCGCACGCGCGGCCCCTGGTGCGTGCGTGTCTGGATGGTCTCAAAAAATTGCCTGTCGAATTAATCACTCCCGATGAACCTGATGCGGTTGCTGGAATTGTGGCCTTTCGCCATCCCGACGCCGGGCGGATTCATCGCGCGCTAGACGAAAACCAGATTCACGTGATGTCCCATGCAGGGCGCCTAAGGATCGCCATCCACGGCTATAATACGGGGGACGATGTGGAACGATTTCTGGATGTCCTGCAAAATGTGCTGTAACGGCCGACGTCCCTTCGGTGGCTGCTGAACCTGGCATCTCATCCAACCTGGGAACACGTGTATGTCTAAAACGATTCATGCTATGTGTGTTGGCATCTGTATGCTTGCGAGTTCTCCTCTGCTGGCTGCCGAGGCGAAGTTGCCGATTGGGGCCCATCCGGATGCGCTTTCCTTTCCGCACTTTCCCGATCGAGTCCATGCCTTCGTCTGGAGGAACTGGTCGCTTGTCGAGGCAAAGCGCCTGGCCGAGGTCCTCGATACGCCCGTTGAGAATTTAGTCGCCATTGCCACATCGATGGGGCTCCCCCAGTCACAACCTCTTTCCCCGGAAACCACCACACGGGCCTACATCACGATCCTGCGCCGCAACTGGCACCTCCTGCCTTACGAACAACTGCTACAACTGTTGGATCTATCGGCGGAGGAACTTGCTTTCTCGCTGCATGAAGATGACTTTCTCTTTATCAAGCTTGGCAGTCTCAAGCCAAAGTGCGCAATACTGCGCTACATTCCGCCTACTGCAGAAACGAGCCGGCGAGCAGCCCAAATCAAACAGCTCCTGCAACAGTATTTCGGAAATCAGCTAACAGAGCCTGGTGAACCACGGTTCCATTTTGTCGAGCAGCTGTCGCAAATCGACCCCAACGAAGTACGCAAACCAGTCGACCCCGAACGGTTGAAACGGGGTTTGCGATTCATCTATTCCTATTTTGCACCTTTTGGAGATCCACTGCTGAACGACCAGGCTGATCCTTTTCCGGAAGGGCTGCTGTCAAAGTTGGCCGACGTAGGCGTAAACGGTGTCTGGCTGCATGTCGTATTGCGGCAGCTCGCGCCAGGTGGGGAATATTTTCCCGAGTTCGGAGAAGGTCACCAAACGAGGCTGGCCACCTTGCGCCGCCTTGTCGAGCGGGCAAAACGTTATGGTATTGGCGTTTATCTTTACATGAACGAGCCGCGGGCTATGCCGCCTGATTTTTTTCAGAATCGACCTGACATGGCTGGCATCTCGAGTCGTGGTCTGGTCACCATGTGTACGTCCGACCCGCGCGTCCGCCAGTGGATGGCCGATGCGCTGTCGCATGTCTTTGAGGAAATCCCCGACCTGGCTGGAGTCTTTACGATCACCGCTTCGGAGAATCCCACCAATTGTGCCTTCCTGGAAAATCACGCTGCTTGCTCCCGCTGCTGCCACCGCACAGCGCCAGAGATTATCGCTGAGGTCAACGCAACCATCGCCGAAGGAGTACACGCTGCGGCCCCCGACGCCCGCGTCATTGCCTGGGACTGGAGCTGGAACGGTGACGGAGATGCGTCAGAGTTCATCGAAAAATTGCCCAAGTCGGTTTGGTTAATGTCAGTCAGCGAATGGTCCAAGCCGATCACACGGGGTGGTGTCAACACGCACGTCGGGGAATATTCCATGTCGGCAGGCGGCCCGGGTCCGCGAGCCCTGCGACACTGGGAGGTCGCCCGCAAAAGAGGCCTGAAAACGGTTGCCAAGTTGCAAATGAACAACACCTGGGAAATGGCTGCCGTACCGTTTGTACCTGTAATGGACCTTGTTGCCGAACACTGTGCCAACCTGGCGGAGGTATCGATTGATGGCCAACTACTTAGCTGGTCGCTGGGGGGATATCCCTCGCCCAACCTTCAGGTGGCGCAGCGGTTTGCCGAAGATCCCGGGGCCTCGATCGATTCTGTCTTGAACCAGATCGCCGCCGAGCGGTACAGCCCCCAAGCTGCACCCCATGCCCGGCAGGCATGGAGTGCCTTCAGCACGGCATTTCGCGAGTACCCCTTTGGCATGCAAACTCTCTACTTTAGCCCCCATTTGACAGGTCCAGCCAACCTGTTCTACGCACAACCGACTGGCTATTCGGCCACAATGGTTGGCTTGCCCTACGACGACCTGGCCCGTTGGCATGGCTCGTATCCTCCCGAGGTGCTTGCCGACCAGTTCCACAAGGTCGCTGACGGGTGGTCGCTGGGACTGGACTCGATGGAAAGGGCCATTCAGCAAGCCACCCCTCGCCAACAGGCAACGGCACATGGCGACCTGCGACTGGCAAAGACATGCCAGCTTCATTTCGCCAGCGCAGCAAATCACGTCGACTTCATCCTCGCCCGTGATGCGCTGGCCGCAGACGACCTCACACCCACTGCACGCAAAGAAAAACAAGCATCCATCCGCCGTATTCTTGCTGACGAAATCTCCAACGCCCAGGAACTCTATGTGCTGGCCAAGCAAGACTCGCGTATCGGATTTGAAGCGTCAAACCACTACTTTTATGTCCCTCTCGACCTGGCGGAGAAAGTGATCAATTGTCACTGGATTGCGGAGTCATTTGCCGACTAACCGACTCTTTCAAGCAGTTACGATTCCCAGAGGCGGGTTGGTCTTCCACCTGCCACGTGTAAAGTCGGGGAAGTCCACCGGACGACTTTTGTTGGCGACGGACCGCTGACTGAGTTCAAAAATAACACTCCAGGAGGCTGCATCGTAAACATTCCAATCGGTCGGGGTCCCACTGCGGAGGGCCTTGACCAATCGATAGAGTTCCAGAAAATCCATCCCGCCGTGACCTCTTCCCTCGGCCCGATCGACTAATTGCTGCCACAGCGGATGATCATATTCCTGTTGGTACACTTCCAACTTTTCCCACTCGTGGGCGGGACTCCGATCCTCGAGATGAATTCGATCGGGGTAACCTTGATAAATACCCTTGGTGCCCTGAACCATCGACATGCGGCTATAGGGTCGAGGTAACTGGGTATCATGACCCAATGTGATTGTTTTTCCACCGACGGTACGGATCAAGGTGAAGTTGACATCGCCTAACGCATACTGCTGCGTGGCCAGCGGTTGATCGTCCCCAAACCGTTCAGCGTAAAAAGCGTTCAACCCTGCTGATTTGCTGCTCATCGACACCAGGTAGTCAAACCGATCTCCACGGTCGATGTCCATGCATTGCGCCACTGGTCCCAAGCCGTGGGTTGGGTAGATGTTCCCATTGTGACGAATCATGTTATCCAGCCGCCATCGCACTTCACCGCCATCTGGCGAAATGAGTTCGCCATCCATACGAAGGTCGTGCATATAACCGGCTCGAGCATGGACCAGTTCTCCGAACAGCCCTTGTCTCACCATGTTAAAAATCATCATTTCCGGCCTGCCGTAGCAACAGTTCTCCAGCATCACACAATGGCGTTTTGTCTTTTCGGCGGTCTCCACCATTTGCCAACATTCATCCACCGTTGTCGCCGCTGGCACCTCCGTAGCGGCATGCTTGCCCGCCTCCATGGCCGCCACGCACATCGGCACATGCCAGCGCCATGGTGTCACAACCATAACCAGATCAAGATCTTCCTCATTACACATTCTTCGGAAATCATATTCGCCACGACTGTAACCGGTCGGGCGACGCTGTCCGGCAGCCTCCACCTGGTTCTGAGCCCAGTCGACTCGCGATTCCACCAGGTCACCAACCGCCTGAATTTTCACTCCCTCCAAATCGAGGAGAAGAGGAAGCAAATTGGATCCACGGCTACCGATTCCGACCAGTCCGATGCGAACCTCGTCAAGCGGTTTAAACTGATTCTCTTGACGACCAACTGCCCTTGAGACTTCTTCTCCCGGTGCCGTTGCAGCCCCCAGCGCCGTGGTTGTCCCAACTGCGGCAGCCAACTCCAGAAATTGCCTTCTTGTCGATGGTTCGCTCATGGCCGTATGCCTTTGGAGAAAACGTCTGAATGAAGATTATTTTCCTACTAGAAATCTAACAGGCGGTTATGGCTTTCTCAACTATTGTACAAACGATGTTGATCCTCCACCTGCATTGGTTTTCGCAACCTGGTTGCGGATTCAAAGCTTACCAACGATACCGTGTCAAAGCGTCTCGACAAACCGGCGCATTGCCGACTCGTTCTCCATAAGTGACCGTAAGAGCTTAAACTGGTTGCGGCAGCGATCGAGGTTGTGATTAGGCGAACTCGTTTTGTAGTACGTGTCTCCGAGCAGAAAGTCCGTCAGGAAACGTACCCCTTGTTCCAGCGTGAGGATCTGGCCAGACGCAACCAGATGTTCGCGTTCACAAGGCGTAAGAAAAGATTCAGCTGCACTGACATACCCGCTGGCAAGACCTTCAAAGAGAGACAAGCTGATCTCGACCCGGGAAAGATCTGTCTCGTCTTCGGAGGCCGTCACATCCATGGTTCGTACCATATCGCCAAAGTCATCAAGGGCAAGACCCGGCATGATCGTGTCGAGATCGACAACGCAAATGGCCTGATCCGTGTCACCATCGAAAAGGACATTACTGATCTTGGCATCATTGTGGACCGTCCTGAGGGGCAGTTTGCCACGTGCGCGCAAATCCTGAAGTAAACCAGCAAACTCCCTGTTAGAATCCGCGAAGTCGACCTCCTGCTTCACTTGCTCAAGCCGGTTACAGGGATCCTTTTGAACGGCTTCCTCGAGTTGCCGGTACCGGAGCGGCGTGTCGTGGAAATGCGGAATCGTCTCGTGAAGCGGCGGTTCCGGAAGACTGATAAGCAGGCTCTGCAGTAGGCCAATCGCCTGGGCTGCCTGGTGGGCTTGATGCGGCGTCGTGGCATTTTCATGGGTCCGAGTTCCCTCGATATAGTGGTACATTCGCCAACACGCCTCGTCGGGTCCGTTGTAGAATTCCCGGCCCTCACGTGTGGGTACGATCGTCAAGGTACGTCGCTCCACCCCACTTACCCCACGGTTGCAGAGGACTGCAGTAGTGTGTTGTGTCACGCGGGTTATGTTTTCCATGACTTCGACCGGTTTACGGAAAACCAGGTCGTTGATCCGCTGGAGGAGATAGCGGACTGTCGACAGACCTTGATGGCAAGTGACAAGATACGAGTCGTTGATGTTGCCGCTACCAAAGTCCACCACGGACTCGATGGTTCCTCCGACAGCAAAGATTTTGGCGATCGTTTGCACATCGGCCGACATGGCTAACCCCAAAGGCTTTCCGGGTAGCTGGCATGGTTAACAAGTTCGCCAATCCGCCGCACAACATCGGGTGTGTCTTCCGCATACGTAACACCACACCACTTGTCGGTAGAGGGGAGGACTTTCACCTGCACTTCGTGTTGCTCCACTGAGTGTTGAATCGCTGCGGGCAGGTAAAATTCATCCTCTTCGAGACACGGGGTTCTTTGCAAAAACCGGCCGAAATTCTTTTCTAGCGTGTCAAAAACCGAGGTCGAAAATCCCCACAGGTTCATGGAGACTATTTCGTCACCGCTGAGTCGCTCCTCGGCTCCAGACTCGCCGACACCCACAGCGGCGTCGCCACGGCGAACGATCCTGCAAGTTTCGACGATTTGATTGAGCCATCCGTCCGGTGTGCACCGACATACGCCTCTTGATACGGCGCCGTGCTCCGACAGGGTATTGTGGAGCTTGTAGCCCACCATGGCATAGGTCGTAGGATCTACTCTTGTCGTTTCATTCAGGAAAGCACCCAGCGCATTAAAGGCGTTTGCACCAAAAAAGTCGTCCGCGTTGATGACGGCAAATGGTTCATCGATGAACTCGGCTGCGGCCAACACGGCCTGGCCAGTGCCCCATGGCTTTGTCCTGCGCTGTGCAACTGCTCGATCAACACCATCGACATCCATTCGTTGCACCGCAAAGTGCGTGTCCATGTGCCGCCCAAACCGCTGGTCGGCGTGAGCTCGTATCAGCTCACGCGTTTCTTGTCGAACGACAAAGACGACTTTGTTAAATCCAGCCTGCCTGGCGTCGTACAATGAATACTCCATCAGGGTAGAGCCATCTGGGCCAATCGGCGCCAGTTGCTTTAGACCTCCGTAGCGGCGTCCGCTCCCAGCAGCAAGAATGACCAGTGCCAGTTTCATGAAAGAAAGCTCCGCGGTGTTGGAAGTCAAGGGTCGAGTTGGACAACGGTAGGCGGCGTACTCTTTCTCAACGGTCTACCACGCCCCTTCGCTTTCCGGGGACATCCCGGCTGCCACTTTAGATTCGCCAACACTTTGGCGCTCGACTAAGTCACTGCAGCACTTCTAGCGTATGGAAGCTGCCAATGTCCAGCCCCGAAAGGCAGCGGCCATTGATTCTCGCCATTTCAGGGTTGGGCCGCTTGCTCAAGCCGTCAACTACCGACAGACCGACGAGCGGTTGAGGTGTCGCCTGACAACTCGGGTTGGCACGTGCCCGTCGGTGTTACGCCTGGGTCCCTGCAAGCCGTTGACGTCGCATGTCTTTCACAAACAAAGAAGTCACGACCCCTGCGCCGAGAGTTTGACGTTCCCAACAACCACTTGATCACCACCAAATATTTCGGCGCTCAGCCACGAAAAAAACTGCCTGCACTTTTGTACCGCCCCACTGAAAAAGTTTTGAACCCCGGAGGTAAGGCAATATTTTTTCTCGTCCGAGAGGGCCGACACCGTGGGGTGATCAAAACATAGAATCGAGCAGAAGGGTTTGGTGAGGCCCCGCCTGGGTTCCGACAGCACACTCCCGAAATCCTCGCCTGAGACGGCCCTCTTCTTGATGCCCTCGCAAACCGAAAGGCCGGCAAGCAGGACTGCTGGACACCTTTGCCAGCTGCTTGCCTGTGGTAGCCACCGAAGCAGGCGGCACTCCTAAAATGGTCCGTCACGGAGAAACTGGCCTGCTAGCGCCTGTTGGCGGTGCAGATGCCTTGGCAAAATTGGTTCTGTGGTTACCAGGAAACAGTGCCGACAGGCGAAGACTTGGTGACAACGCTAGACTTTTTTGGGGAAATAATAAGTTTTCCAGGGAGGCGCGGTGGTCAAGAAGACGTTTGCCTCGTACCGGGAAATGCTTTGCGGGCCATGAAATTGTTTGTGAGCAAGTTGCCGACGGTCAAAACTGCGCGTAAAAGCCATTTTGCGGTTAACCGCAAACCTTTGCCAGGCCGCTTTTACTCCTCAAACGGTACAAGGGGCATGTTAGCGATCCCCTTGGCGGCCTTTTTGAGGGCAATTCCGTGGGTTGGGTTTTCTTTTCACCCGACTTTGTGATAAATTTCACAAAGTCCGATTTTACTCTGCGGCGAAGATCTCCAGCTCCCTCCTTTCCGCCGGAAAGATTGGCGTTCGTTTTTATGCCCACGGTTCCTGGATCGATGAAAAAAACCATCCAAATACGACGCGGCCTGCAGGTTCCCGTATCCGGCTTACCGCTGCAGCAGATTTCCAGTGTCAGAGCGCCACGCCACGTGGCTCTCATGGGTGACGACTATATCGGTCTGAAACCGACCATGCACGCCAAAATCGGAGACCCGGTTCAGAAGGGTCAACTTTTGTTCGAGGATAAAAATAACCGGGGAGTCCAATTCACCTCGCCAGCAACTGGCACGGTTAAAGCTGTCGAGCGTGGGGCAAAAAGAAAATTCGAATCGATTGTGATCGAGGTCGATCAGGATTCACAGGCGCAGAAGACGTTTGATGTTTTCGAACAAGACAATCTCCAACGGTTAGACGTTGCACGGGTTCGCCAGCAACTGGTTCAATCGGGACTCTGGACGGCTCTGCGCCAGCGTCCCTTCAGTCGTATTCCCGCAATTGATGCAACACCCCAATCTATTTTTGTAACAGCTATCGATACCAACCCGTTGGCGGCGGACCCTGCTGTGGTCATTCAGTTACGACCAGCAGAGTTCATTGCGGGTTTGGAAGTTCTCAGCACACTCACAGAGGCACCGGTACGGGTTTGCCACGCACCCGGGGTTACGCTCCCGGGAGAAGAACGTTCCCCTGCAACCTTCCATGCCTTTGCCGGCCCTCATCCTGCTGGTCTCGTTGGAACGCATATTCACTTCCTATCTCCGATCGGTGACGGCAACACGGCTTGGCATCTTGGGTATCAGGACGTGATTGCGATCGGGCACTTGTTCCGAACTGGCGAAATATTGACCGAGCGAGTCATTGCGATCGGAGGTCCGCCCCTTGCAAAACCGCGTCTCGTGCGAACTCAAATTGGTGCTTCATTGACGGAGTTGCTGGCAGCGGAGGAAACTATCACAGAGGAACCACTGCGAATCATTTCCGGATCTATTTTGGCGGGAAGAAAAGCAGTGCCGCCGGTCGATTTTTTAGGTCGCTACCACAATCAAGTGGCGTGTTTGGAAGAAGCAAGTCGTCGCGAATTTCTTGGTTGGTTGATGCCGGGAGAGAACAAATTCTCCCTCCGCCGCGTTTTTGCGTCGCGGTGGCATCCACTGCGAAACCGTCACTTTGCCATGAATACAAACACCAACGGCAGTCCGCGCGCAATGGTGCCAATTGGAATGTATGAAGATGTAATGCCGCTCGACATTGTGGCAACTCCCTTACTGAGGGCATTGCTGACTGAGGATGCCGAGTATGCGCAAAAACTAGGTGTATTGGAATTGGACGAAGAAGATCTGGCTCTTTGCACATTCGTCTGCCCAGGGAAGCATGAATACGGACCGTTGCTCCGTGGCAGTTTAAACCGCATTGAAGCAGAGGGCTAATAGGCCGGGGAGAGATTCGCGTGTTGCGAAAATGGCTTGATAAGGTGGAACCCCTCTTTCAGGAGGGAGGGCGGCTGTCCAAACTCTACCCGCTCTACGAAGCGACGGATACGTTCTTGTATACACCAACGAGCGTAACCCGCAACGCATCACACGTGCGGGATGGAATTGATTTAAAGCGGATGATGGTGCTCGTTGTGATCGCACTGGGCCCCTGCTTCTTTATGGCATTTTACAATACCGGATACCAAGCGAATTTAGCAATCTCTCAAGGTGCCTCACCCCTCGACTCGTGGCACGAGCGTGTCGTGATGGGGCTGGGGGTTGGCCATGATTCCGAGAGTTTTCTCGACAATGTTATCCTGGGAGGATTGTGTTTCCTGCCGGTTTATGCGGTGACAATCCTGGCTGGCGGGCTTTGGGAGGTTTTATTTGCAGTCGTTCGAAAACATGAAATTAACGAAGGCTTTCTGGTCACCAGTGCGCTTTTTCCACTGACCCTTCCTCCCACCATTCCACTTTGGCAGGTGGCCTTGGGAATCAGTTTTGGAGTCGTTATTGGAAAAGAGATCTTTGGGGGGACAGGAAAGAACTTTCTTAATCCAGCCCTTACCGCACGCGCTTTTCTTTACTTTGCTTATCCGGCGCAGATCACGGGGATTGCCGTCTGGACTGCGGCCAAGCGGCCCGATAGCACCAGCGGCGCGACGCCTCTGGGCTTGATGGCCGATACCAAAGTCAGCGAAACCGTTCCTGCGATTGAAACGATTGTTGGACATAGTTGGTGGGATTGCTTTCTTGGGTTTATTCCTGGCTCGATGGGCGAGACATCGGTGGTAGCCTGCCTGCTGGGTGCGGCTCTATTGCTGTTTGTTGGTATCGGCTCCTGGAGAATTATGCTGGGCGTGGTTTTGGGTGCCCTTGGGACATCCACGCTATTTTGGCTCTGCAGTCACGATTCCACAAATGCCATGATGTACTTGCCACCGTGGTGGCAACTGGTCATCGGAGGCTTTGCCTTTGGCACCGTTTTCATGGCAACCGACCCGGTATCGGCATCAATGACCAACGCTGGGAAGTGGTGGTATGGCCTCTTGATTGGATTGATGACCATTCTGATCCGAGTCATCAACCCAGCCTACCCGGAGGGAATCATGTTAGCCATCCTCTTTGGAAATGTAATGGCACCCTTGATCGACTATTTCGTAATTCAAATGAATATCCGACGGAGGATGGTTCGTTATGAAGCGTGATAGCACAACACAAATACTGTTGGTGGCAACGCTGCTTTGCGTTGTCTGTTCGGTTATCGTTGCCTCAACCACCGTTGGATTGCGGCGCCGCCAACTGGAAAACAAGCGGCTCGACCAAAAGAAAAATGTGCTGCTTGCAGCCGATCTTATTCAAGAAGGTGAGGTCGTTTCGCAGAAATCCATCGACGAGTTGTTTTCTCAAAAGATTCAACGCGTTTTGATCGATTTGAAAACAGGGCAAAAAGCTGATCCCGACACGGTCGACCCTGAAACCTATGACCAACGGGCAGCTGCCACCGACCCGAACCAAAGTAAACTGATTAAACCGGCCGTCGACCTGGGCCGGATCAAAAGACGAGAAAAATTTGCTTTCGTTTACAAGGTTCTGGATAGCGATGGTACAGTCGATCAGCTTGTCTTACCGATTTACGGGAAGGGTCTTTGGTCAACACTCTATGGGTTCTTAGCGCTTGCACGGGACGGCACCACGGTTCGAGGCATTACGTTTTACGAGCATGGTGAAACTGCAGGCCTGGGAGCGGAAGTCGACAACCCAAAGTGGAAAGCGATTTGGCCTGGCAAACAAATCTTCGATGAAAACGGTGACATTCGCCTGAAAGTTATCAAGGGCAGCGTTTCTCCTGCGAGTCCAAACGTGAAATTTCAGGTCGATGGGATTTCGGGGGCAACAATCACGAGTAAAGGGGTTTCCCAACTGGTGCGGTATTGGCTCGGTCCCGATGGGTTTGGACCCTTCCTTAAGCATTTCCACCAGCAGCAGGATCAGCAAACCGATGCCTGAGACGAAAGCCAAAGACGTACTGCTTGACCCTATCTTCCGCAATAATCCCATTGCGCTCCAGGTGCTCGGGATCTGCTCGGCGCTTGCAGTCACAACGAAACTGGAAACCTCGGTTGCGATGGCGCTGTCGGTAATTTTTGTTCTCGGTTGTTCCAACGCTGCCGTGAGTTTAATTCGAAACTATATCCCGACCAACATCCGCATTATCGTGCAGATGACCATCATCGCCTCTTTGGTCATTGTTGTGGATCAAATACTCAAAGCTTTCGCCTTCGATGCCAGCAAGCAGATGTCGGTCTTCGTGGGGCTGATCATCACCAACTGCATTGTGATGGGGCGGGCAGAAGCTTTTGCAATGAAACACCCGCCGCTCATCAGTGCGCTGGATGGTATCGGCAACGCGGTGGGGTACAGCGTCATTTTGCTTGTCGTCGGTTTTATTCGGGAGCTGTTCGGCTCTGGCACAATTTGGGGATACCCCGTATTTGCCCTCAGTAACGAAGGGGGCTGGTATGTCCCCAATGGGCTTCTCCTTCTGCCGCCAAGCGCATTTTTCATTATCGGTTTCTTTATTTGGGTCCTAAGAACCTTCAAGCCGGACCAAGTGGAACAGGAAGGGTAGCCAAGTGGACGAACTCCTACAGATTTTTTTGGCGTCCATCTTTGCAGAGAATTTAGCGCTTGCTTTCTTCCTTGGCATGTGCACATTTCTGGCCGTTTCCAAAACTGTGAAAACGGCCCTCGGCCTTGGTGTCGCAGTGATTGCCATCATGACAATCACGATTCCGGCCAACAACTTGATTTATCAGCATTTACTTAAGAAAGGTGCGCTCGCGTGGATCAATCCTTCCTGGAGTGATATCGATCTCACATTTCTTTCCCTGATCAGTTTCATTGGGGTGATTGCCGCAATGGTTCAAATTCTGGAAATGGCGCTCGACCGTTTTTTCCCTCCGCTCTACAACGCCTTGGGCATTTTTCTCCCTCTCATCACGGTCAACTGCGCCATTTTGGGAGGGTCCCTGTTTATGCAGGAACGCGACTACAACTTCACACAAAGTTGCGTGTTTGGATTTGGTTCGGGAGTAGGTTGGGCTCTGGCAATCGCGGCACTGGCAGGCATTCGCGAAAAAATGAAATACAGTGATGTCCCCGATGGTTTAAAGGGGCTCGGTATCACTTTTATAACCGTAGGCCTGATGGCTTTGGCGTTTATGTCGTTTGGAGGGATGTAAGGCAGATGGTCGAGATTATTCTCGGAGTGTTGATGTTTACCATGATTGTTCTGGCACTAGTTGTGCTGATCTTGGTAGCAAAGTCGCGCCTGGTGGCTACCGGAAACGTCGAAATTTTGGTCAACGACCAAAAAACATTCGAGGTCCCGGCAGGTGGAAAATTACTGGGGGCGTTATCAGATGCCGGAATATTTGTCTCCTCGGCGTGTGGTGGTGGTGGAACATGCGCCCAATGCCTGGTGAAAGTTGTCGAAGGTGGCGGAGAAATTCTGGCGACCGAGCGCTCCCACATCAACAATCGGGAAGCACGGGAAGGTTGTCGACTTTCGTGCCAGGTGCCTGTCAAACAAAGCATGAAAGTCGAAGTACCACCCGAGGCATTTGAAACAAAGCGGTGGAACTGCAAAACCAGATCCAATGAGAACGTGGCAACTTTTATCAAGGAACTCGTTCTTGAGTTACCGGCAGGCGAAGACGTTGATTTCAAACCGGGTGGCTACATCCAGATTGAATGTCCACCCCACACGGTAGCGTACAAAGATTTTCTCGTGGACAAGCAATATCACGAGGATTGGGACCAATACGATGTATGGCGTTATGTTTCCAACGTTGAGGCTCAGGTCGTACGTGCATATTCGATGGCAAATTATCCAGGTGAAAAGGGCGTGATCATGCTTAACGTTCGCGTTGCAACACCTCCGCCCAGGGCCCCTGAAGACACCCCACCGGGACAGATGTCCTCGTACATTTTTTCTTTGAAACCAGGAGATGATGTTACCATTTCTGGGCCCTATGGTGAGTTCTTCATCAAGGATACGGATGCTGAGATGGTTTACATCGGCGGGGGTGCAGGAATGGCACCGTTGCGAAGTCATATCTTCGAGCTTTTCAAAGAACGCAAAACCAATCGCAAGGTCTCCTATTGGTATGGAGGTCGTAGTAAACGGGAACTTTTTTACGTCGATCAGTTTGAAGACATTGCCAAAGAATTTCCCAATTTCACCTTCAATGTGGCTCTATCCGAACCGCTTGCCGAGGATCATTGGACCGGCTACGTCGGCTTCATTCATCAGGTCCTTTTGGATAATTACCTCCAAGATCATCCCGCCCCTGAAGATATTGAGTATTATCTCTGCGGGCCTCCAATGATGAATCAAGCAGTCTTTCGACTGCTGGATGACCTGGGGGTCGAACCCGAGAACATCGCCTTTGACGATTTTGGCGGATAGAATGAAATCAGTTGGCCATCCACTGAATGTATCTGCACGGGATTGACTTGAGATTGCCAGACGAAAAGAGAAGGCGCATCGCAGTACGGCAGTGCAATCCGGGCAGGTTCAAGGCCCCAGCGTGGAAGGGTTGCCTGCTTATCGCAGCTTTTTTCCCTCTCGCCAGTTGTCACGACACAAAGAACCTAAACAGGTTTTGGCAAAAGTCGGAGGAGGTATGCAGTTTGCAATGGACCGGCCATACGATGGGTACCACCTATCATATCCAAGGCCACTTTCCCGATACCCAACGAACGGACGAACAGATTCAAAGTGTGCTCAAAAAAGAGGTGGAAATTTGCCTCGAGCAAATCAATCGATGCATGTCGACGTATGATCCAGAGTCGGAATTGTCTGCGTTTAACAGGATGCCACCCAATCAGTGGCACCCTGTATCGCCCTCAACAGCCTCAGTCGTCGCTGCTGCCCTCGGTTACCACAAGCAGACGAATGGGGCTTTAGATGTCACTGTCGGGCCTCTGATGCGATTATGGGGGTTTGGGGCACAAGAATCACATCCGCGATCAACTTTGCCGACTACCGATCAGATCCGAGCAGTACGTGCCCACGTCGGTTGCGAGTATCTAGAGGTGCGCCACCATTCTCCTGCAGGGCTGCGAAAGACCGTCGCAGGTGTCGAAATCGACCTTTCGGCACTTGCCAAGGGATATGCCGTGGATCAACTCGTCGAGTTGTTGAAAAAAGCGGGTGGGGCAGGGGGAGTCGTGGAAATCGGTGGAGAGATACGTACCTGGGGACGGCGCAAAGATGGTCAATGCTGGCAGATCGGCATCGAAAAGCCTTTAGCAGGTGAACGCACACTGGCTCACATTATCCGCTTGGAGGAAGCGGCATTGGCAACCTCGGGCGATTATCGGAATTTCCGTTCTCTCGAAGGCAAACAGCTATGCCACCTCATCGATCCGCGCACCGGAACACCCTTGCCTGCGCGAGAGATGTCGGTTTCCGTCTGCGCAAAAACATGTATGGAGTCGGACGCGCTTGCGACGGCGCTATTTCTAATGGGTAAGGAAAAGGGACTTGTCTGGAGCGAATCCCGCGGAGTGGCCGCAATGTTTTTAACCGTCGAAAATGGTAAACTGACTGAAAAGTATTCTTCTCACTTTGAGGCCTATCTGCGGTGAAATGTGGAGGATCAGATAATGACCACAATTATTTTCCTGTCAGCACTCGTGTTTGCGCTGGCTCTTGCAGGAATGGCCATTGGGATTATCTTGAGCAATCGGCGTTTGAAGGGTAGTTGCGGGGGTATCGCTGGGCGCCAGGATGGCGAAGGTAATCTCGCTTGCGAAATATGTACGGCCCCTTCTCCAGAGTGCACTGGCGATCCAAACTCGCAATCGATCGGTCGGGACAAAACGCAGGCTGATCCAATTACGGAGTAGGAACCTATCCTCTCTGTACCGCAAGTGGCTACCCTTTCCAACGCCATCCCCATGGCGCTAGGTGACTAAACAACCATCCCGCTCCCAAAGGCCCTACTAAGAGACGCATGGAGATCTCAGCACGGCAACATTGCTGACCGCTGGGAATCGCCTCTTGAAGCGATAAGAGAAATTTTTTCACACGCTTTCTGAAAAATCTAAGTCGCCTGCGGATTTCGACTAGTGCCTGTTTTCCAAAGTGAGAACGAAACATGCCGACTTCAACAGCTACCAGGCAAGAAGCGGATATCCCCTTTCGGAGTTCCGTCGATCCTTCAGCGATCTCCATTAGCCAGGAGTTGGGCAGCTTCTTCTTCAGAGAGACTCTCGACTTCCGCAAGTAGTTGGCTCAACGTATCGTCGTCGGATGATTTTTGCTCGGAGGCTCCCGAGCTGCTCGAGTTGTCGGAGCTACTTGCCTGCTGGTTGGCTGTGGGTGTCGCCCCGGTTGCCTGCTCAGCCAAATAACGGGCGAGGGCTGCGGGGGTGGGGTAGTTCCACGCAACCACGGGCGTAACGGGTACACCAAACTGGTTTTCAAGTTCCTCGCTAAGTTCAACGGCTGCCAGCGAATCAACGCCAAATTCCGCAAACGGTCGGTTACGATCGACATCTGTCGGATCGAGCCCAACCCGCTCGACTAACCATTCGAGTAACCATGTTTCGGTGTATTCGGCTGCCCGGTCGAGAGGAACACCCGTGAAATCGTGTTGCTTTGACGGTTCGCCAGGAGTTGCTGACCCTGCTTTTTCAGATGATTGGTGTTCTTTGGCCGCATCATTGTTTGACCATGTGATCCCTGTACCATTCAGATTCACGTGAACGCGACCATTGGCCTGTTCATTGACTGACGTCTCCACTCCCTGGTCCTCGCCCGATTTTTTTCGGGCTCGGTTGGTCCATTGTTGAACAATTTTGAGTTGGCCACCCAGGTACTGCTCACGACATAGATTGCGCTGCACTTTTCCGCTGGATGTAATTGGCAACGAGATCTGTCGAATGAGGATAATGGCGTAGGGATCCAACTCGTGATGGGTCACAATCGCCGATCGGATTTGAGAAATGACCTGTTTCCAATCTTTACCTCGTGCCTGCCGATCGACCTGATGTACAACGACAAGTCGCTCGTCGCCTTCGACCGCAACACCAAACGCGGCGCCAAGTAGGATCGCCGGATGAACCGCCTCGACCGTTTGCTCAATATCCTGGGGATAATGGTTGCGACCACGGATAATAATCACATCCTTGGCTCGGCCAGTCACAAAGAGTTCGTCATTGCGAACAAAACCTAAATCACCCGTTTGCAGGAAATCGCCATCCCGACCGCTTACCTTCCGGCCAAACACTTCTCTCGTTAATTCTGGACGATTCCAATATCCCTGGGCGATCGAGGGCCCTTGTAGTAAGATTTCACCGATCTGAGATTCTCTGACGGGAACCCCACTCTCGGTATCCACGACAACCAGTTCATGGTCCAACACGGCTGGACCACAACCGACTAACTCCTGGACCTGTTCAGCTGGCTCGCCATTTGCCAATTCAACGCGATGGACTGCAATCGCTTGCCGATTGAACTTCGCAACGGTCGGCTTTTCATCGAACTTTGGCCCGGTGGCAAGCAGCGTCGACTCAGCCAACCCATAGCAAGGGTAAAGCGATTCGGGCTGGAACCCATGTGGCTCAAAAGTCTCCGTAAATTGCATGATTGTTTCAGCACGGATTGGCTCAGCACCACAAAATGCAAGTCGCCAGAGACTGAGATCAAGACTTGCACGCTCTTCGGCGGTCGTGCGTGAAACACAAAGTTGGTAGGCAAAATTGGGTGCTCCGCTGATGGTAGCCTGGTACTGGTCGATAGCCCGAAGCCAGCGAATTGGTCGCTGCAAGAAAGAGGTAGGTGACATCAAGACACTTCTGCCACCGACATACAGCGGGGTCAAAATTCCACCGATCAGCCCCATGTCGTGATAAGCTGGCAACCAAAAGACGCCCGTTTGAGATAGGTGATCAGATTCCACCTCGCCAATTCCAAACGCCTGACGTATCACCGAAAGGTTGCTCAAGAGGTTCCCATGCGAAACCATCACACCCTTGGGATCGCTAGTCGAACCTGATGTGTATTGCAAAAATGCAAGATCGGTTTCCTCGACATCGGGCGAGTTCCAATGACAGTCCATCTCCGAGTCAATCGTATCGGTCGCAATCCAATCGAGGTGTCCTACCTCCGGATCCACTTGTTGAATGTCAATCGTCTCGAGCGTTTGTGTTGTGGTGAGCACAAGATGTGCTCCGCAATCAGCCGCTATGCGATTCATTCTCGGCAGAGGCCGACGCCGCTTCGGATAGGTTGCAGGTACCGCCACTACACCGGCATACAAACAACCAAAAAAAGCGGATATAAATTCAATGCCAGCCGGAAAAACCAATAGCACCCGATCCCCACGACCGGCCCGCTGCTGCAACTCGGCAGCGATCGCGCGGGCCCGCCGATCCAACTGGGTGTAAGTGACGGCAACCTCGTGGCCTTGATCATCCAAAAACACACAAGCGGTTGCGTCTTGTCGTTCGACAGCCTGGTGGACCAATAAATCCACCATCGTATTAACTTGCAAATCGCAGTGCATAATCAATTGGGGACTTTCGAGAGCCCTAAGTTTATGATATTAACCCGCACGTTACCGGCAGGAGACAACGAACGTTTGGTGCTGATCAATAGCTAAGCTGGCGGGTCCAATGCGTTAGCAAAACGGGCAAAGGCGGGATCGTGAATGAAGGAACTCGCGGAATGCTAATCATCCTTCACACCCGCAACAGAGCCACCTCACTCTTCGAAAATCAGCCCTGAACAGCACTTTGAAAGTGAGCTATTCTAGGGATTCTAAGTAGCCTGCGAAAGCCCCGACCTGTTTTTCAGCCTATTCTCCACACCACGGCCCAAAAGGCACCGCTACCTGACCCCCCCCCTCAATACTCCCAAACAATCTCCTAAAACCCTATTCACACGTAACTTACAACTATCACCCATGACGCCAAACGGATTCATACCGGACGAGAATCTGCCTGAAACGGAACTAGTTTTGTTTTGCCTGCCCCACGCCGGAGGCGGCACATCCGCATTTCATCGTTTACGGTCCTTGGTTCCCTCCTGGCTTCGCCTGGTGCCCATTGGTCTTCCTGGCCGCGAGGCCCGCTTTTCCGAACCGGCTTACACGGAATTGGGCCCGCTGGTCACGGATCTTGCCGACGCCATCAGACCCCATCTACCTCGAACCTACGCCTTCCTGGGGCATAGCATGGGTGCGCTGGTGTTTTTTGAGTTGGTGCGGGAATTCCGACGCCAAAACCTTCCGCTGCCTTGTTTATTTATTGTTGCCGCTGCCCGAGCACCCCATTTAGTGCCAAATCTTGAACCCCTTCACCATTTACCCGACCTGCAATTCCTGACAGCTCTCCATGATCGCTACGGAGGCATTCCCGAGAAGGTTCGCGACAACCGCGAGCTGGTGGCTTCGGTCACACCAACTTTGCGGGCCGATTTTCAGGTTCTCGAAACCTACCAGTACCAGCAAGATGCCCCCCTGGAAGTTGACCTGTTAGCCTTGGGGGGTCGCGAGGACCAGGCGATAATGGACCCTGAACTGGCAGCATGGCAGCAACACATCACGGGCTGTTTTTCGCTTCAGCTACTGCCCGGTGGGCATCTGTTTCTAACCGACTCCAGCAGCAACACACCAAAGTCGGCTATGCATACCATTATCGATCACCTTCGTCCGTTTGCCGGCAACTAAAACCATGCCAATCACTCCACAACCACAGTGGCCGCGACTTGCCAGTTCGACCAAGCTACAAAGGGATCAGTTGCATGTATGGGCCGTTCCCATTTCAGGCCCTTTGCTGGAGACTGATCAGCAAATCCTTTCCGCTGATGAGCAAACGAGGGCTGCCAGATTTCGCTTGGACCGGGTGCGGCAACATTTCATCACGGCGCGGGCAAATTTACGGCTGATTCTCTCGACCTATCTGGATATCGATCCCGCTGCAATTCGCTTTGTCTACGATGAGCTTGGCAAGCCGGCGCTGGACAGCTCCATTTGCAGCGATGGATTGTTTTTCAACCTGGCCCATTCAGGAGAACTTGCCTTGGTGGCAGTCACTTACGACTGTGAAGTAGGAATCGATGTCGAGCACCTGCGGCCCGTGCGACATGCAGAAGGAATTACCAGGCGATTCTTCCATCCTGACGAAGCAGCCGACGTACTTGCTTGTCAGGGGAAGGAACGGGTGGAAGCATTTTTCCGCTGCTGGACACGAAAAGAGGCGGTCGTTAAGGCCATTGGTAAGGGGTTGCAATTTCCGCTTAGCCAATTCCGTGTGCCGGTCAAAAGTGACACGCCTGAGTGGTTGAGTTTGCCACAACATGCACTCCAAGATGCCAGCCCCTCAACAACCCAGATGTGGCTACAGACATTTGTGCCCTGTGACCATTATGTGGGTGCTGTTGCTACAAGAGGTGTCAAACGGGCTGCTGTTTTTCGTTCACTGGAGGTTTAAGCAGCGGAAAAAGTCCCAGTAAAGGTTTCTGGTTGGTTAGTTCGCAATACCATCCAACCACTGGCTTAGATCGTTGAAATACTGGTCTGGCTGGGACTCGAACTCAAGCGTGTGAGCCGCTGTCGGATATTCGTGAAGCGTTTTCTGGGGGATCACGGTTTTTTCCAGATAGTCACGCGTTGGATCACCCACCACGATTTTGTCTTGGCCTGCCAGCACTAGTAAGGTAGGCATCTTCAGGGAGAGCGTGGCCTCACACACAAAACGTGTCAGCAAGAGGTCACCGCGCGCAAACCGCAAGGTCACGGTACGCAACGCAAGTGGGTCGTCCCGTACGTAGATCTGGTGGCGCGGGGAATTTGTGAACAAAGCCGGATCGTTCAGCGGAATCGTGACATGGCGCCGGGCCAGCCAGCCCCTGGGTAAGACCGATAGGATAATCTGCTTTAAAAGTCCAGGCTGCTGCCGGGCAAAGAGACCCGGACAAAGCAAACCGAGACCATCCATCAACTCAGGCCGGTGGAAAGCAACAGCTGCGGCAAGTTTCCCCCCCCAACTAATGCCACAGAGCACCCGTGGACAGTCGTTCCCCAAATGTTCCAGATAGACTTCTACGTCTTCAAGCCAGGTTTTCCAACTGGCCACGTCTCCACGATCCTTGGAGTTGAGTCCTGACCCGCGGCGCTCCAGAAAATGAACCTCGTAGCCATTTTCCGCCAGATGAGCAGAGCTCGAGGCATACCAACCTCCATGGCTGACGATCCCGTGGAGAAATACGACCCGGGCCCGCGGTGCCGATGCAGACCGCCAGACCCGTACGGCCAGCAGATCCCCATCACGAGTCTGGTAGGTTTCAATGGTAGGAAAGGAATCGCTCACAACGGGATCCTAACGTTGGGAATGGTCAGTCATCTGGAAAATCCTTGTCCATAAATGACCATCGCTTGATTTTGAACCTGCCACCGCTGGCAATCCTCTCTCAGGAAACCGGGAACGTTTGCTCACGGATAGCCACGTCTCGCAACACTTGCGGATTGACCGTCACCCCCAATCCGGGCCCTGTGAGTGCTGGGGCACGACCACCATAACCAAATGTGAGATCTTCATGAGTTAGCAATTGGCGAAACAGGTGTCGATCATACGAACCTTCGACATACTGGATTCCACCGACCGAGGAAGCCCAATGTCGTCCGGCCGCCGAAAGAATTCCTGATTCCCCCGGATGGCAACCTAACTGATAACCCAATCCAGCATGTTGGGCTAGGGCGGCCAGTCGCAAACTGGCAAGATAACCTCCACATTTCGAAAGTCGAATGTTGAACGAATCACACGCTCCCAACTCGATGGCCCGTTTTCCATCTCCCAGGCTGGTGACCGACTCATCAAGCATGATTGGCAGAGCCAACTGGCTTTTTCTGGAAGCCAACTCGGTTAGCATACCGTGGGGGCATGGCTGTTCGACCGACCGAATCTTAAATTGCTCAAGCGGTTCGAGCCGACCTGGTAATTCATCGGGCAACCAGGCCTCGTTTGCGTCGATTCGCAGATCGACATCAGGGCCAATCCAACGGCGAATGGTCCGCAATCGCGAAACGTCGTCATCGCCTGCCCCCACCTTCACCTTGCAGTGGCGAAAACCGTACAAACGCATTTTGAGGGCCTTGTTCCGCAGTCGCCGGCCAAAACCAATCACCGTGCTGTAGCGAACTTCGTTTATTTTAGCACGGAGCGACTGGGCAGGTGGAAAATGATTGACCAGTTGACTCACTGGCACACCAATTTCTTGTGCGAACGCATCCAAAATGCTCAATTCGACGGCACATTTCAACGCGTTGCTACCAGAGTCACGTGGGTTCTTGTCGGTTTGAGCGGGTTGAAACCGTTCACAGATCGTAATGACGTCCTTCCATGAATCGAACTCTCCGGAAAGTTGTTCTTCTAAGCAAGTCTCCGCGAGTTGGTCGAAGCACGTGCGAGGCGTTTCGCCAGTGACATACTCCCGCGGCACCCCTTCACCCCACCCCGTCGTTCCGCTGTGCAATACACACTCGACCAGGACATTCTCACTCGCTTGGCGGACATGAGAGGCATGTGAAAAAGGTCGTTTCAACGGTAAACACACATGCCAGGCAGTCAATTTGCGAATACGCATGGAAGTTCAGGCAAAGAGAGTTTGTCGGCAACGGTTCAAGCAGAGACCGATTCGGTGTGATCACTGGAAGTCGTCGAGGGTGGGGCATCGCCGACAAGGTGATCTAGCGCCTGGCGGATACCTTCTTGAAAATCAACCCGTGGCTGATAGTCGAGCAAACGCTTTGCCTTGTCGATCGAGTAATCGAGGTTCAGCGTCATAAACTTGATTTGTCCGCTGGTCAGCAACGGGGGACTGGTTGCCCCACGCATCTTGGCCACGCGTTCAATGGGTCGTACGAGCAACCGCGCCAAAGCTTCGGGAAAATGGCCTGGGTGAGGCTTGCCCAGGTAGTCTGCGATGGTATTGATAAATTCGAGCCGGGTGACCAATCTCTCGTCGCGAATGTTAAAGGTCTCTCCTAGTGCCGCAGGGTGCTCCATGGCCAGAAAAATAGCATCGACCAGGTTGCCAACATAAGTGTTATTGAGAAGCTGATCACCGCGACCAATAAACTTCATTTTTCCGGCTTGAAGTTTCGCAACAATTCGCGGAAGCGCATGACGGTCACCGGCGCCGTAAATAAATCCGGGACGCAGAATAACGATTGGAAAATTGAACTCGTCGCGGTGCCTCTTGAGTAGTACCTCCGCTTCGGCCTTGGTCTGGGTGTAACCATCCAGGCCAGCAAGATTGGGAGTTATCGTCTCGTCAGTTCCGTAATGATGCCGGGCAGGATAGACACCCAGCGAACTGATTTGAATCCACCGCTTCAGCTGCCCCATCCGCTCAGCGGTCGTCAGCATGTGCTCCAGAGAAAGCACGTTGGCCTGGCGGTATGTGTCAGCCGGCCCCCAATCTCCAACATGGGCTCCCGAATGAATCACCATATCGATGTCTTCCAAGGCTGGTGCAAGTGTTTCTGGTTTCGCAAGATCTCCTTCAGCCAACTCCACTGGCAAGTGTTCCAGGAGACCCGTGTTCGATGTGTTTCGAACCAGGGCACGAACCGTATAGCCGGCCTTCACCGCCAGTGGCACAAAATGGCTCCCCACGTGTCCGGTTGCACCTGTGACAAGGATTTTTTCTTGAGACACGACCCGGGCTCCTTGCGACATGGTAAAAGTGTGGTGAAGCCAGCAACATCAGTAATTGGGCCGCTATGCGCGGGCAATCACTGTCGGTGACTGGCCAAAATGGTCCGAAAGCTCATCGATAAAATCAAGCCGGCCTACGAGACATGGGTGTTTATATTCTTCGAAATTTCCCCTGGCACGGGTCCGATCAGCCCGCAACGCATCCCAGGTGCCAGGTAAAACCTCATGAACTGCAACTGGCAACAATCGTCCAGAGGAACTTTTCTCGCCATACTCGAGGTTGCTTTTAGCCAGGTTCATCTCCACGTGGCGAGCAAGTTCAGCTGCACGGCCAAAGTGGGCTTCCGGTTCGAGCAGCAACAGGTAACGCGGTTTGTGCTGAGTTTCGTCCATCGAAGGGGCCAGGGTAAAGGTGGTCACCGGCAACTGAAGCTCGGCAAAAGCCCGCCGCACAGCATCAATCGCTTGATACTCGCTTAGTTTCTCACCCGTAATATTCGAAAAGTGCTTCCCCTTATTGAGAAATTCAACCAGCGGCGCCTCCCCTTCAAAGCCAACACACCGCACGACATCTTGAATGTCGTACCGGTAAAGTCCGCCGGAAGTGGTGAGCAAGATGTAGTAGTCGCAACCCTCCACCAACTCGTGACCCTCGACGATTGTGGGATTCGCTGTACCATGCTGGTCGACTGGAATGAACTCGAAGTAGTGATTGCGATAATCGAGGATGCCCGCGGAGGATCCGTCGGTCAGCGGGATCGTGATCCGCCCTTCACTGGCAGACAAGCCATGATCACGAATTGCAACATCTCCGTAGAGTTCGCGAACTTGCGGCAAGTAAACTCCAACAGATCCGCCAGTCCAAACCGCCAGCACGGACAAATGCGGCCAAACGCGCTTTGGCAGCAAAGATCCCTCGTCACCCACAATCTTCTCCAGTTCCCGTGCCCGACGAGGATGGCCCCTCCCCAGACGACGTGCCAATCGTTGTCGCACCGAATCAGGTATGGGCAAATCAACCGAGCACGTACCATCGTGAATATCACGAATAAGCATCTCTTTATGCGTGTCGGCCCGCTTCGCTAATTCGATAAGCGTGCTGGGGTTCGCTGTAATGATCATGCCCAAAAGCCGTTTTACCAACGCCAATCGCAACGTCAGGTAATGCTTGGCTTCGGAATTGTGAACTTGGTTCACGCACGATGGCAGTAGAAAAATGGGGCGGGCTACCAAGGGCCGCGTCTCAGCCGCCAAACCACTTATTTGGCCACATGGCGTACCATCGGGGGTATACGATTGTTTCCAATCGCTTGTGAGTTGAAGTGTTTTCTTCGACATCAGGTCGATGTGGTCACCATAAACACCAGCGCCCCAAATTTGCCAGCCGCTCCGGTACTCGCGAAACAGTTCGTCGGTCAGAGGCAAGTGCTTCGGGCGACCTGTCGTCCCTGAAGACATGGCGAACATACGCACCCGGGTCTCTGGCGAAAACATCGCCGTCACATCACCGCGCATCACGCGTTCTACATACGGCTCCACATCCTCAAAGCTCATGATGGGCTGGCGGGCCCGGAAATCGGCCGCGGTGCGAATCTCGCTAAATCCGTGGTCGCGCCCGTAGGCACTGGATGCATTCCGATGGATTTTTCTCAGTAGCGATGCGTGTTGCGTCTGCCGCGCATCACGGGCGCCCCGCAGAAACCTTCTCAACTGAATTCGCTTGTAACCCAGGTACACGTAGCGAAAGATCATTGCCTGCTTCGATCTCAGAGGTCATCGTAGAACAACGACCATGGGTGGAGGGAAATCAGCGACTTCGCGGATCATCGTCAAATTCCAGTCAAAGTGCAATCGGGGTTAAAAACCGCGACAACGGTACAAGATAAGGGGAATGGGGGGATTTGGCAAGAATGCAAAAGGCTATTTTCGGGTAAACTCGTCCAGATGGCTTGCCAGACGCTGGGCCCCCTCCCCAAACATCATGGAAAAGTGGTCTCCTGGAACTTCCTGGACTTCAAGCTCTTGACCAACTTCGATACCCCATCCCAAATCGCCGTCTTCGTTGACTTCCTGACCTGCAACCGTCGAGAGTTCTCCTTTGGTGTGAGGAACGAACAAATAGACCCGCGCCTTGCCATCTAAGGAAGTTGGTGCGTACGATTGCAACGCTCGCACATTCGCTTCACCCACTTGAACGATCCGCCTGATATATTCCTCGGGTGCAGCTTCGGGAACTGCACCCTGCTTCCGAGCCTCCTCAATAGCCATTTTAAACCGCTGTTCCGGCTCAAGCGCGGCGAGCTGATCGTATTCGATATGTACGTCTGAACGGCGCCATCGGTTGAGAACGTTGATAATATTGCACAGGAACTGGGCATCATCATCGACCTTAATCTTACTGAAGACCGTCGGTAGTGGCGTATCGAACAAAGCTACCGATGCCACCTCAACACCCATTTCAACCAGCGCGTGTGCCATGGCAATTGCGTAAATACCAGCCGTGGACCAACCAGCCAGATGGTAGGGCCCTTCGGGACACTGCTTGTGTACCGCAGCGGCATAGTCTTGGGCCATTTCGCGCATCGACTGGTGAGGCGATACAGCATCGTCCAGGCCGCGCGGTCGAATCGCGAACACGGGTCGATCACCGCTGACTCTTTGCACGAGCTCGTCGTAGCAACGGATATCGCCACCGAGCGATGGCAATAGGAACAAGGGTGGCCCCGAACCAGCAGTCCGCATCGCTACTAACGGCTCCCATTGTGCGGCTGCCCCATCCTCACTGCCGCCGGCAACATCGACCTCTAAATCAGGGTCGGCGATCAATCGCACTGTCTCGCTAGCCAGCGATTTGATACTCGGTCCTTCAAGAAGAGCCGCCATCGGGAGGGTGAATGACAAACGAGTTTCCAGGTTGTTTTTGAGTTCTAAAGCCAGCAACGAATCTATGCCAAACGAGCTTAGTGGCTCATCGACCTCCAGGGCACTTGCTTCCATTCCCATAATGCGGGCTAACTCCGCCTGGATATACGTTTGGACCAACCGTTGACGAGTTGGCAAATCTGCCTGAAAGAACTGATCGCGAAATGCCTGATCGACCTGAGTCCCTACCTGGTCCGACTGGTCATCCACCACGCACAGATCTTGCAGTAGCGTGGGCCGACGCTTCCCCAGGGAAGCTGTGAAAGCCTCCCAATCGACATCCATCACCGTCACCTGGTCGACATTTTCGCGGAGCAACCTCTCCAGCCAGTAAAGACCTTGCGTGGCAGGCATGGAGGCCATCCCGCGGGATTCGATTGCCTCGTCACGGCCTTCGTCCACTGCCATGCCTGAACCTGCCCAAGGTCCCCAGTTAATCGTGGTTGCCGGTTGCCCGTGGGCCCGCCGGTAATGGACGAGTCCGTCCAGCATCGCGTTACCGGCGGCATAATTCGCCTGCCCGGGAGATCCCAAAATGCTTGCCACTGAAGAAAACAAAACAAAAAAGTCGAGTGGCTGGTCATTGAGGACCTGGTGCAAGTTCCAGGCCCCTTGAATCTTGGGACTCGCCGCACGCTCGAACTGTTCGAGGGTCATGTCGGCGATCGCACCATCGGCCAGCACTCCCGCTGCGTGAATCACACCCCGAAACGGAGGGCGCGATTCAAGTATTCTGGAAACTGCAGATCGCAAGGAAACAGGATCGGTTACATCGGCCTGGCAGGCGAAGACCTGCACGCCACGCCGCTGGAACTGGGCAAGCTTTTCTACTGTCTCATCGGATGGTGTTCTGCGAGACAGCAGGGCAATTGAGCGGGCACCTTGTTGGATCAACCATTCGGTGACCTGCATGCCCAGCGCACCAAGCCCCCCCGTCACCAGATAGGTGCCGTCGGGGCTGACCAGGTCCTGGCTCACATTTTGCTGAGAGGAATTGTCCGCCTGTGCTTCCTGCTGAATTTGATCGAGGCTTTGTTCGAATGAAACAACAATCTTTCCAGTATTCTTCCGCTGCGACATGTAGCGGAACGCTCCGATGGTTTGATCAGCCTCGAATTGAGTGAATACCGGCGGTTTGTAAGCCCCACTGTCAAAATGCTGCATAACTTCGGCGAACAACTTGCGGATCGCAGTTGGCTTTTGCCGCAGCATTCGATCTAAATCGATCGCGAAATAGGAGAGGTTGTCCTGGAATGGAAGTAACCCGATCTTGGCATCCTGGTAAATGTCGGTCTTTCCAATTTCCAGAAAACGGCCATACGCACGCAAAACGGAAAGACTCTGGGTAATCGCCGCCCCCGGAAGTGAATTAAGTACGACGTCGACCCCCTCACGATGCGTCTCCGCCAGAATTTGATCGCGAAAATCGAGTGTCCGCGAATTGTAAAGATGCTTGATCCCAAGCGACTTCAAGTAATCTCTTTTAGCTTCGCTGCCAACGGTTGCGAAAATCTCGGCCCCGACATGTTGCGCAATCTGGATCGCTGCAAGACCTACACCACCGGCACCGGCATGGATCAAGAGTCGCTCACCTGGTTGAATTCGGGCCAAATCAACCAGTGCATAATACGCGGTGAGAAAGGGTATCGGGATGGTACAAGCTTGCTTGTAATCGAGATTTGCCGGCTTGGGTGTCAACGCATATTCCGCCGTGATGGCATGGGATGCAAACGCGTAGGGCACGACCCCCAAGACCGCATCTCCAATCTTAAATCGATCGACACCCTCACCAACTGCCACGACCGTTCCTGACGCCTCAATGCCGAGCGGCACAATTTCGTCCCGGATTCCCGGATAGAGGCCCAGTGCCTTGAGAACGTCACTGAAATTCAGACCCGTCGCGCGAATCTCTAATTCGACCTGACCCGTTTCGGGAACCTTCCGGCTGCAAGGGACAAACCGCAATCCATCAAACGAACCGGCCGCACTAATTCTTAACTGATATGGTGTGTCGGCAGGGACATCGATTGAACTGCCATCTCCTACCGATATCTGTTCCGCCTCCTCATCAACCCTCTCCAACCGGGCCACAAAGCGAGTCCCATCACGGTACGCGACTTGCGTTTCATCCTCATCAATTTCGAGTTCGCAAACGAGGTCCTTGGCGGCCACGGTTGGTTCGGATGTGGGATCGAGATCGATCAGCCGGGGTTTTAACTCGGCAAATTCCATCGCTGCAACACGCCCCATACCCCACAAGGCCGATTGTTCGATTGCAACCGTGGTTCCACTTACTGGCTGAGCACCGCGCGAAACCACATACAACCTGGGAACTTTCGCAAATCGATGCCTCGCCAGCCGACGCAGCAATTGCAACAGGCTTTTGGAGCCCAGACAATTCGCGGCATCCAACGGATTGTGGATGGTCTCGGAGGTGGGAGGGGGCGCGTCGACGGACCAAAGGTGAATCACCCCGTGGCAAATTTGGTCGTCACCGAAAACCTGGGTCAAAAGTGTCTGGTAATGAACTTCGTTCAGGGGATCCAGCTTCACATGTAGTGGTTCGGTGGAAGAATCAAGATGAAGTTTGTCGTCCTCTGACGAGCAGGATTTCCCCGGCGTGACCAAAACACAATCCTGGCCCGAACTGGCAAACTGTTCGACCAGGGACTGTGCGATTCCCTGGGTATCGGCGAACACCAGCCAGCGGCCTTTCTGTTTCGCTTCACGATTACTTGTTTCGGTGGCAGGTTGATCTGCCGGACACGGCTTCCAGTCAACTTGATAGAGCCACTGGCGATCATCTGTCGTCGCGACGGCACGGCCCACTCTCTGCAAGCGAACGCCCTCAAAACCGACAAGAACTTTGCCCTCCTGATCGACCAGCGAGACATCCCCTTCCACAACATCGGGACTGGGGCCAGCATCCTCGGAAGTTCGTACCGCATAACTGAAAAGCGGCTGTTCCAGATCCTCTACCGCGGTAAACATGCAAAGGCGACCAACCCCCACGGGCATGTAGGTAGAGGGACTGGTCGAACCATCCTTTTCCAACGGAATAACTCCGGCCATCGATTGCAGCAAGGCATCTCCTAACACCGGATGGAGAAGATAACCTGCAGCTTCGCGACAAATGGTCTTGGGAATCTTAATCGAGGCTGTGGCGTCGTTCGCTCCCCGCGCGAGTTCCCCAATAACCTGGAAAGCGGGGCCGTAGGCGAGTCCGCGTTGGGCAATTTGGGCGTAGAAGTCTTCGTGCCCGATGACCGCTTGTGCCTGGCTACGAATCACCTCCAGATCGACCTGACGATCTGGCGATGCTTGCTGATCGATGCGCGATTCGTGCCGCAGGCAGGCAGTGGCATGCAACGTCCAGTCTGCGTTGTCATTCTGGTCGCCACTGGGGCGACTGTAAGTTTCCCAGGTGGCTTCACCACCCGACTCGGGAGAGACTGTTACCTGGACACGTCGTCCTTCTCCCTCCCGAAGAAACATGGCCTGCTGGATGCTGAGGTTTTCAACAAGGTGCTGACCAGGCCCAAAAACCTGCTCCGCTGCTGCAAGGGCCAGTTCGATATAAGCAGCCGCAGGCGCGACCGGGGCCCCCTGCACCTGGTGATCCACCAGGTAGGATGGCGCGTGGGAACTGAGCGCCATTTCATAGAGGGAATTTTTCCAGACGGTCGAGAGGCGGGATCCCAGTAGTGGATGCCCATCGTCGGATCGCGCGACCATGGAAGGCAGGGCGTTGCGGCCGATTGGACGCCGCTGCGCGGGACTTATCTCGTGCCAACAGCGAATCCGCTCGAATGGGTAGTTCGGCGCCAACACCCGACGGCGCGACCACGGTCGATCGAAGGCCCGCCAATCGAAACGAACACCACGGCAATAGCACTCTCCAATGCTGCCACAGATGATCTGCCAGTCTTCTTTTCCTGGTCGCAGCGAGGGCACCCAGGCCGCATCCCATTTGGGAAAACAGCGTCGGCCCATACCGAGCAAACTTGCCGTCGGACCCATTTCAATGATGATGGTTGCCTCGGCTTCAACAACACGAGCCATACCGTCTGCAAACCTGACAGCGTTACGCAAATGGTCGCGCCAGTATTTTGCCGAGGGTGCCTCGCGTAGCAACTGGCCGGTGAGATTGGCAGCAAAATCGACCTGTGGTGGCTGAAAGTCAATTCGGGCAGCCGATTGCTCAAATTCCTCCAGCATTTCATCCATCAGTGGAGAGTGAAATGCGTGCGACACATTCAGTTCGCGGATCCCGATATCACGCGATTTGAACCGGGCAGCAATCTCGGTTACGCCCGCTTCTTCACCCGAGATCACGGTATTTTCAGGCCCGTTGATGGTGGCCACCACGACATCATCTCGCGCACCCAGTTCAGCAGCCACCTGTTCTTCAGAAGCAAAAATCACGGCCATCTTACCGTGCCGTTTGATCTGCTGCATGAGCCGTGCCCGCTCGGCAATGAGCCACAAACCGTCCTCGAGCGACATGACGCCAGCAATACAGGCTGCGACATACTCCCCTACACTATGGCCCAACACAATATCAGGCTCCACACCCCACGATTTCCACAAATCAGCCAGGGCGTACTCCACGGCAAACAGGGCAGGTTGCGTATAGTGCGTTTGATGCAACAAAGACTCTTGTTCATCTTCCGGTTGGACTTCCGGGTAAAGGATCGACAGCAGCGATTCTCCCCAATGTTCCCGCAAGACCTGATCACAACGATTCAGCGTGGCGCGGAAGCGAGGGTGGGTCTCGTAGAGCTGGCGTCCCATGTTCACTTGTTGCGAGCCCTGACCGGTAAATAAAAATGCTACCTTGGGCCTCCCCAAGGTGCGGACGGCGCCTCGTTTGATGCTGGCCGCCCGTGATTTTTCCGAAACCTGGGGCAGGATTTTTTCCAGTTGTGCCAAGTCTGCGGCGGCAATTGTGAGTCGATGATTAAAGTCGACGCGACCGGTGTTGAGGGAGTAAGCCAAATCGGCAAGTTCGGTATCAGGATGTTGCTGAAGATGGTCCGTCAGCTGTTGGGCCTGACGGGAAATGGCCGATTCCTGCTTACCTGACAGTTTGAGCAAGTGGACCGGTCGCGGTGCCGGCGGATCAGATGGGGCGACCCGTTGTGGAGCTTCTTCCACAATCAAATGCGTATTCGTCCCCCCAAAGCCGAACGAGCTGATGCCAGCAATCCTCGGCTTGCCGGACTCGGACCAGGGCAATTGCTCAGCGGGTACCTTGATCCTCGTACCGGTCAAATTGATATGACGATTCAGTTCCTCAAAATGGGTTTGGGCAGGAATCTCTTGATGCTGCAGCATGAGACCAACTTTGATCAGACCAGCGGCACCAGAAACCGTCTCCATATGCCCGACATTTGCCTTCACACTGGTAACGTAACATGGCTGACTTTGCTTGTTGTCCGCAGTAAAAATTTCACCGAGGGCCTGCATTTCAATCGGATCACCCAAAGGAGTCCCAGTCCCGTGGGCCTCGACATAACTGATTTCATCGGGTGTCAGTTGTGCTTGCGCAAGGGCCGCCCGAATACAAGCTTTCTGCGACTCACCGTTGGGAGCACTAATCCCGGAAGTGCGGCCGTCCTGATTGACCGCGGTTGCTCTCAACACTGCCCAAATATGATCATCATCACGCAAAGCGTCCTGCAAACGCTTGAGCACCACCAATCCACAACCCTCGCCCCGAACGTAACCATTGGCACTGGCATCGAAAGGTCGACATCGACCGTCAGGCGACAACATACGGGCCTTCGAAAACGCAATGGTTGTTTCGGGTGTGAGAATAGCATTTACGCCACCAGCGATTGCAGCGTCACACTCTCGTCGGCGCAAACTCTCAACGGCTAAATGGATGGCCATCGACGAACTTGAACAGGCTGTATCAATCGATACACTGGGGCCATGTAAATCCAAAATGTATGAGAGGCGATTCGATGCGACACTCAGAGCATTGCCAGTACCGGAATGCGGATTGATCTGTTCGTAATAATGAAGGTAGGGAACCAGAACCTTCGAATAGTCATTCGTCGCTATCCCAACAAACACTCCCGTGTTCGACTTTACGATCTGGTCCGCAGGCATCCCAGCGTTCTCAAGCGCTTCCCAGGCAACTTCCAACAAAATTCTTTGCTGCGGATCAATCTGCACCGCCTCCCGGGGAGTGATGCCAAAGAACTGAGGGTCGAATTCTTCAATATCATTCAGCAGTGCGGCCTGGCGAACAGAAATCTTTCCAGGTTGTTCTCCAGTCGGATCGTAGAACTCCTCAAGATCCCACCGAGACGTAGGTATATCGACAACCCCATCAAGTCCATGGTGAATCAATTGCCAAAACGCGGCCAGATTTGGCGCAGCAGGAAATCGACATGCCAAACCGACAATGGCGATCGGTTCCGGACGATCGGACTGCTCGTCACCTTGCTGCTGTGCAAGCCTTCGTTCCAGTAGCTTGCGCTGGGCCGGAGATAGTCCGGCAAGTCGTTCTGACAAGTCGCTCATCAAATTTCACGGTTTCAAAAAACCAGAAGATACGGCAAATTCAGGGCCTGGTAACGGCCGCTGGCCGTCGTTCATACCAGCCAACCTCGAACTTATCTGACACCGCTTCTCCCTAGGGAAACCATCCAGCATATTTTGGTCGCTTCTTTGGTTCAAGTCGGTGCCAGGCCAATACACCGCACCAAAATAGAGCCGCAAACTCGCGGCGATGCCTGTTTGAAGCCACTTTGGTCCGGGTCAGGAATTAAATCTTGTGCCCAGTGACCCCCAATGATAATTCCATAAAGCCCCCAACCGCGGCAAGATTTCCTCGACAGACTCTGTGAAATTCGTGATCAAAAACGGCGCAATCGACAAAAATCCGCGATCCGCCCCGCTTTCAGTCGACCGCGATAGGAGTGCTACCCGAAAGGACCCCTGGCTGAGGTGACTCCGACGTCTCACCAAAATCGTTCGTTAAGTCTGTGGTCGACTCAGTGTGAACGTCTACTTGCTGACGAGCATGCTGCAATTCCCAAAGCTTTGCCTGTTTTAGAAAAGACTGGTACGCCGTGAGAACTGCTATCTGCAGTCCCGGCAATCCGTCCAGGCAACCACGCTTCCAAAAATAGCATTGTAAAAACCGTAATGGTCCCCGCAGCAACAGCTGCCAAAAGCTGGCGGACCGGCCTTGTTCCATCCAGATCCGGGACTGTACATCCGCGTATCGCTGCAGTTTTGGCAAGTATTGTTCGTACGACCAGACGGTGTAATGGTCAAACGATTGCGTGAGTCTGCCAACGGTACCGCGCAGAACTTGGTATCTTGCGTGATCACTGGGACCGACGAATTGCCCGGCGTCACGCTGAAACAGTCGCAATTGTCGATCAGGGCACCACGCACCGTGGCGAATCGGGTGACCCATAAAATGGTTCAGGCGATTCATCCAGTAGCCAGCGTGGCGGGGTGCTCTTAGTTCTTGCTTGATCTCTTTCGCCAGCGGAGGTGTCAACCTCTCATCCGCATCAAGCAGCAAAATCCAGCGATGGGTTGCTTGGGGAATAGCCCAATTGTTGAAATCTCCATAGCTAACGTATTCCCGCTCGATAACACGACAAACACCCGACGCCTGTGCCAACTCCAGCGTGCCATCGGTCGATCCCGAGTCGGCGACGAGAATCTCATCGGCGATGGTCTTCACCGAACGAATACAGCCAAGAATGTTG
Source organism: Pirellulales bacterium (assembly GCA_022448345.1). Lineage (GTDB taxonomy): Bacteria > Planctomycetota > Planctomycetia > Pirellulales > Lacipirellulaceae > JAKVCB01. The sequence continues at coordinate 5,036 of JAKVCB010000005.1, read as the reverse complement.
TTTGCTTCGTTTTTACAAGGTATGAGAACGGTAAGTGGCAAAGACATCTTTTCACGCAATTCCCGCGTGTGCTGGTGGAGGGACCGTTTCATTCAACCCGATTGCAACCCTTCAACGCAACGTCATTTAAACCGCTATAACAGAGCTACGTTGGTCCAAACTTGGTCTCCCCTGTCAATTCCAGGGTCAACCAGGACCCCACCCTGACCGGAACAGGTGCTGGCGGCCTGACGCAAAATGGGCGCTTGACCCAAACTGAGAGCGGTTCCCAAGTTCCAGCGAATTCCAGTTAGAAGAAATTTTGTTGCTTCCCACAGGCCACAAGGCCCCGCTAGCATAATGCAAAAACAGGAACCGGTTTTGCTGAATTGCACAAACAACATGGCACTCATCGATCTAGAAATCTCGCCAACTGAAGAACCGCTACCGCAGGATATAGAGAGCCTGTTGGCGGATGCCCAGGTACGGATCGATCGGCTGATTGAGGCACAGCAAGACAAGCCGATTTTCGCATACGTACCAAGCGATTTCGGCGAAGTGTATCGAGGCCTGGAGCAAATTCAGACGCTAAACCTTGCGACAGGGCAACGATTCGTGGAGTGGGGAAGTGGCGTTGGTGTGACCGCTTGCCTGGCATCGATGCTGAATTTCGACTCGATTGGGATTGAGATTGAGCCTTCGCTGGTTGAGGCTTCTCAGGAACTGGCTGCGGATCACGAACTGACCGTTGAATTTGTCGAAGGGAGCTTCGTGCCCTCGGGTGCGGAGTGGCTCGTAGGTCCACAAAACGACCTGACGTGGCTGCGTGATGACGGTATCGCTGCTTATGATACGTTGGGTCTCGACCCGGATGACTTTGATCTGTTCTTCGCGTATCCCTGGCCTGGCGAAGAGCAAATGGTGTTCGAACTGTTTAACCACTGTGGAGCAGCAGGTAGTTTGCTACTGACCTTCCATGGCGAAAATGGCTTGCGGCTACAGCGAAAGGTTTTGCGCTGATGGGTTATCACACGCTTCGACAATGTGTTGACGACCTGGAGCGACACGGGCAACTGCTGCGAATCGAGCAGGAGGTTGACGCGCATCTCGAGGTCGCCGAAATTCATCGCCGCGTCTGCGAGGCAGGTGGCCCGGCGATTTATTACGCGCAGGTCAAAGGCTGCCGCTTCCCTATGGTGAGCAACCTGTTTGGCACCATTGAGCGGGCCCGCTTCCTGTTTCGAGATTCACTGGAGCGGGTACATCGCCTGATCGAACTGAAGTTGGACCCAGCAAAGATTTTTAAAAATCCGGCAAGGTACGCGACCACTCCCTGGGATGCTCTGGCCATGATGCCGAAACTGGTCAACCGCGCCTGCATAACGGCGCACCAAACTACCATCCAGCAGTTGCCACACCAGGTGAGTTGGCCCGAGGACGGAGGCGGATTCATCACGCTTCCTGAAGTCTATACCGAACACATCGACCAACCGGGAATAAGGCGATCCAACCTCGGCATGTACCGCATCCAGTTGACGGGCGGCAACTACGCGCCAGATGAAGAGGTCGGGCTCCACTATCAGTTGCACCGCTCTATAGGAGTGCATCAAGCTGCCGCCCAACGTGCCGGAAAACCGTTCCCTGTTAACGTCTTCGTGGGAGGATCTCCCGCAATGATGCTGGCGGCCGTGATGCCACTACCGGAGGGGATCAGCGAATTAACCTTTGCCGGTGCACTGGAACGACGGCGGATCCGCATGCTGCGACAAGGCAATTCTCTGCCGATCCATGCAGACACCGACTTTGCCATTTGTGGAACGGTCGATCCTGGAAAAATGCTGCCCGAAGGACCCTTTGGCGATCACCTCGGTTATTACAGCCTTCAGCACGATTTTCCGGTTCTCCGCGTGAAACACATCTACCACCGACCCGATGCGATCTGGCCGTTCACGGTCGTTGGTCGTCCTCCGCAGGAAGATACGATTTTTGGTCAGCTGATTCACGAACTGACCGGTCCGGTTATTCCCAATGTGCTTCCTGGTGTGCACGCCATTCATGCAGTCGACGCCACCGGTGTCCACCCCTTGCTACTGGCAATTGGAAGCGAACGGTACATGCCATTTTTAGCGGCAAAACGACCTCAGGAACTGCTTACTCAGGCCAACGCAATTCTCGGACAAGGCCAACTGTCCCTTGCCAAGTTCCTGCTAATCGCCAACCATGCCGACAATCCCAATCTCAATATTCACGATGTTGACGCGTTCCTCGAACACATCCTTCGCCGCGCCGACTGGACCCGCGATTTGCACTTCCAGACAAACACCACCATCGATACTCTCGACTATTCAGGTGGGCAAATCAACGCAGGATCGAAGGTCGTTATCGCTGCCGTTGGCCCCACACAATTCGACTTGCAGGACCAATTGCCAGCCAGCCTCCACTTGCCTGACGGATACCGCCACCCGCGCCTCGTCCGCCCAGGCGTACTAGCCATCGAGGGACCGCCATGCCACCCGCCATCGCTGGACTACTCGGCGGCAGATGAGGCGCCGGGCAAGGACCTTGAACGTTTTTGTGCCACCGCTAACGACAGCCTCAACGCGTTCCGGCTGATCGTGATCGTGGATGACAGCCAGTTTGTTACCGAGTCCTTACGAAATTTCCTCTGGGTCACATTTACCCGGGCCAACCCGGCTACCGATTTGCATGGAATCAATGCCTTCTCTCAAAACAAGCACTGGGGTTGCCGAGGGGCACTGGTCGTTGATGCACGACTCAGGTCCCATCACGCTCCACCCTTGGAGGAGGATTTTGCGACTTCGCGGGCTGTCGATGCACTCGGTGTCACGGGTGGGCCTTTGGAAGGGATCATTTGACGGGCGGTTTCTGCGATTTCGGCTTGTGTCCCTGGATCGGTCCACCCGTTGGGTCACAGCAGTTGGCCCGCTACACTGAAGCCATGTTTCTTGCCCAACTCGATTTGTTCACCTCGCCAAAATTCCAGGATCAGTGGTTAACCACCACACTCTGGTTTCTGGTGGTCATTTGGCTGGCGACACTAGGCGGTTGTGTCGGAAGCTTCCTGACAGTGGTTTGGGATCGCCGCGGAACCGACCGGGGAATCGTTTTCCCCCCCTCCCAGTGTGACGAATGTGGCCACAGTATTCGCTGGTATCACAATATTCCGATTGTAGGCTGGTTGTTTTTGAGGGGTCATTGCCATGATTGCGGCGCACCGGTTCCGATCAAGCACCTACTGGCTGAAATCTTTTTTGCGGGTTTGTTTATCGCTGCGGGAATCCTTTCTCCCTGGCTATGAACTGGCCTCGGTTGAATCTCGATGGGCAAACCGGGGTAAGTTCATTACAGTGCATCCGGTGTTACCGACGCGGAGCCCTATTTCACTGATCCAAATCAGCATGTCGACAATCACTTTTCGCAGTGCAGCCGGCACGATGTCCGGTTCCAGACTTCCGCTCAAAGCCGCGGGTGCCCGTGCCTGCTCGGTTCAAACAAGATCGGCATTGAAATTCGAAACCAGAAACCCCGCTTGTGTTTGCTCTTCCCGGGCGACGTTTGCCGCTTCGACGGCTTCTGCTCGGCGAATCCCCTCTTTATAAGCTGAACGATTGTGAAGGAATGCATTCATGAATTTGGAAGACAAAGTCCGATTAAACCGTGACGCGATTCGCGACTCAACGAGTTATGAACTGGCAGAATACGATATCAACTTTCTCAAGCGGGATGAAAACCGTCCTCTTCGGATGCAGCTTGAATTGCTCAAGACGGAAACCTTGCTGCGGGAAAACGACATTCAGTCAACTGTTGTCATTTTTGGCGGAACCCAAATCGTTCCGCACGATGAGGCCAAAGCGCGACTGGTACGTGCCCAAAATCACCTCAAAGATCGCCCCCAAGATCCGGTAGCCATCCGCGACGTGGCCCGCGCAAAAAGTATCCTCAGCAAATGTCATTACTACGAAGCTGCCCGCAAATTCGGCGAAATCGCTTCTGGCTCATCCCAAAACAATCATCAGAAGGAGTTTGTGATAATGACCGGCGGAGGCCCCGGTATTATGGAAGCCGCCAATCGGGGAGCGTTTGAGATTGGCGCAAAGAGCATCGGCCTCAACATCGAACTTCCATTTGAACAGGAACCCAATCACTACATAACGCCTGAACTCTGCTTTCAGTTTCATTACTTTGCGATGCGTAAGTTCCACTTTATCTTACGAGCAGCCGCGTTAGTCGTCTTTCCAGGCGGATTCGGTACGCTCGACGAGCTTTTTAATACGCTCTGCCTGCGGCAAACAAGTCGGATGCAGGAGATCCCAATCATTCTTTTTGGGCGTAGTTACTGGGATAGTATTGTTGATTTTCAGCAACTGGCTGATGAGGGGGTGATCGCTGATGAACATCTCTCCCTGATTGATTATGCCGAGACGCCAGAAGAGGCCTGGAAAATCATTACCGAGTATCCCAAGGTCGACTAATCGACCAAAGTGTCCTTGCTTGCCCCTCAAAAACAGGCCCGTTGCGGCCTGAAAATCCCCAACGCCGCTCCAAAGCTGTCCAGTCACCGAAACCTCATAGCTGTGTGCTGGAACGGTCAACACCAAAGACGTTGAGCTGGCCAAAAATCGTTACTTGTACTCGCCCGGTAGATTGTCATAATTCTGGTGGCGTCTTTCCCCAGGTCGACACGTCATATCGACACGTCGACCCACGACTGCCTAGCGCGACCGCTTGTGACTACCCCGCGCCGACAGGCAACGACTTCGACTTTTATCGTGGGGCCACGCCTGACGCTGCTGGATTGGCTCCCCACCCCCTGAATTCCAAAGGAATTTCCATGCCTGCGACTATTGTTGGCTCAACCTTGTTTCGTTACCGGATATTCCTCGCCGTCGCGATCGGCCTGTTGAACGGCCCCTTGCCGACAAAGGCTGCTGACAATACGGCAACTGAAGCCGCCACCGAAGATCGGACGGGCAACAAAACCGCTTCAGACCAGTTATTCGTTGTTCCTGAAGGATCCCCCAAACAACTCCTTGCAT
>JAKVCB010000049.1 GCA_022448345.1 Pirellulales bacterium | reverse complement strand
AGGGCACAGTAGTATTGTATCCAACACTAGCTCCAGATTTAGTCCAGCCGAGGTCATCCGCCAATGCTGTGGTTCCGGAAGGGGCCGGCGGGCCCTCAAAATCTTCAAGGAAAACCGTCGCTGCCTGAGCAACAGAACCACCAAGCAACATCGCGGCAACGGATAGTAGAGCAAACCGGATCATGAGAATTCTCCAGTTGAAGCATTGTGCCGAGTCATTGTTATTCTAAAGCAACTGCCGGTGACGCTTCAATCATCTTACTCGATAGTAGATTGTGAAAAACGTTGTTTTTGCAATTCTATTCCCACCTTTCGGCGAACCGCCGCGGCCCAATTTGCCGCCGGACCAGGCACTTGCCGACCATGCGACGGTTTGCTGCGGGATCGGGTGTCGGCTTTTTTCCGCCGCTGGAAAGTCAGGCATTGTGCCGCCGAGCATCGCGATAGCTTCACGCAGGAGTGTGCTTTTAGCGGCGACCGCAGGTGCCATGACACGTTCGCGTGACAGCCGTTTCACTAGCCGCTTTGCTGCTAGGCTTGCAGTCTCTTCGGCGTCTATCACCCCTTCCTGGACCGCTGCCAGCCTAAATTCTTCGCGCATCGCACGAATGAACACACGCCAGCGTTTCGTTTGTAGCTCACTACGCCAACGAAACCGGCCAGTAGCCACATGGTAAAGATTTACTGCATCGGCAAGAGAACCCGGTCCTGTCTTGGGTGAATTGATGTAGATCCGCTTGGCGCTCCAGTCCACATCGTCAAGTTTCAGGCTCAGGTGCTCCGATGGACAGCGAAAACCGCCGATCCTAGCCAGTGCGAACAAAAGACGCCATTCAGCGTCAGGGCATGCTTGCAGCACTTTTTCCGCCATTTCACGAGTTACATAGAAATCACGGTCTCGGTTGCCCACCACAGCCTGCAGCGGGCTCTAGGGTGGTAGTAGGGTCTCGCAGGAGAGATGCCAACTTCTTAGGATAGGATTAGCCAATTGTGTTGAGTGTGACTGCTTGGCCGCCGCAGCCTTGTTACATGATCCTCTTCCCAGCGGGGCGCCAAAGATGAAATGGCACTTTATTGTTATCTGTTTTCTGGCTGTTTTTTCTGGTTCCCACCTGGGGTCAATAGTCCCGAGCTCCGCACCTGGACTTCTAAGTCAGGCAAGTTCACTGTCAAAGCCGGACTTCGCCCGCCTTGATCACGGACCTCAAGTAGCGCGGATGGCTGGATGAGACACTGGTTATCTGGGGATGAGTTCGGCCGCACGGCCTTCCAAGGAGTATCAGGTTCACGTTGGCCGGCTCGACTACTGGTTCAAAGAGGGCAACCGCTTTGTTAAACATGCTCGCTCGGATTTTCTAAATAAAAGCAGCAACATGAATTCGCCATCCTTCCTCTCGACGCCATTCAGCCTTCCGATTGACGCCTTCACGATCCTCGTTGCCAGCGTCGTCTTGGTGGTTTCCGGTACGACCACCGGCGGGCATCACGACAATCTGATTACCAACAGCAGTTTCGAACAACCCATGGCTGGCGTGCCAACCATACCGGACCAATGGTCGGTTCGCTTCGTCGACCGAGGCGACCACGTCCAACGAGTGAGCGATCCCACCTGGGCCCATCGTGGCCGGGCATGCGTCAGACTAAGCAGTATCGCTGGCGACGGGATCACGTTGGATGCACTGCCGACATCCGGCATCGAATTTCGGCCTGGTGACCCGTACACCGTGACGGTGTGGGCCAGGAAACTTGGGGCGACCAACCCCGTAATGATTGTCGAACCGGGCCGGGGCCAATTTGAGCTAACGGAGGAGTGGAAGTCTTACCAAACGTCGTATGTACATCCCGCAGACGCTGCCCCGCAATTAGGGTTTCTTGTCCGCATCCGCGATGGTACCGCGCTCATTGACGACGTGGCGATCGTGCCGTCGGGAATCCAGGAGAAAGGGCCCCCAGAACTGCAATCTGATCGAAGCAAAGTGCGTGACTTGCCCGTGAGTCTTGCCTGGCGATACAACGCGGATGAACCCCGCTGGACACAGCGGACCGTCATTAAAACGACCGAGCTGATGGGAGAGATGGCGGAAGAGGTTACGGTTCGTCTAAGGTTGTGTGATCTACTACCCGACAAACGCTACGATAAGATTTCGCCGAGCGTGTTCAAGGTGATTGATGGCAACTTCGGAAAGGAGATTCCGCATGCGTTGTTGAACGCGGATTCTTTTGCAGGGCCGTCCGCCATGGATGAATTGGCAATCCGCGTCAACTGCCCGCCGAAAACGTCTGCCACATACTTCGTTTATTTCTCACCCCAGGCGTTCAAGGAGGAGCAAACGTGGCCGACGGAATTGCCCTCGCAGCTGGCCGGTCAAGCGAAATATCGCCACCAGCTCGAAGTGGAGGTGGGATCCGTAGAGCACCCCGTGGATGTGTGTGTGGACCCGGATGGTGAGGCGTATCAACTGCGCGTCGAAACCCTGGTGCCAGGACCAGCGACCGTCGTACTGCTACCACCCACCGGCGCTAGCGCTCGACAGTGGGAGTTTGGCGAGCAGGGTGGTTTGATTCACGAAACTAGAGAATTCAATCTCGCGGGCGATGCTGCGGTGGGCGTCTGGGAAATTGAAGTTAAGCTGCCTGGTGGCGAGGGTCGCGACGATTGGGGTGCCCATTCTTGCTTCGTCCACGGTAATGCGATGTGGTGGGCTAATAACGCCGACACGCTGGACCCGCGTCGTCAGGGACCACGACATGACGCGGAGTGGATTCAGTTGGCAGCGGCACGCAACGAAAGGGAATCGTTTCAGTTGGCGATTGAATCATCGGCAGGCCTTCGGGGTGTTGGATTCGGCGCAACGGAGCTAACACACACCCTGGCGGACGAGGTGATCCCTGCGGAACAGGTCACGTTCCAGTATGTCGAGCAAGTGAATATTGCCATACCACATCCTCGTGGCGCAGCACCCGGATGGTACGGTGATCCCTTGGTGCCATGGCGAACGCGGGAGATTCCTGCCGGCAGTTCCGTAACCGCATGGGTAACGGTTAACGTCGATCGAAATGTTGTGCCGGGCGAATATCAGGGACATGTTATTGCCACGGCGTCCGATGGTACTTTGTTGACCTTGCCCCTGCAGGTGGAAGTTTTTGACTTTACTCTGCCAGACGAGTTGACGATGAAGACGGTTCTCGGCGGTGATATTTGGCAAAGGGTCACCAAAGGTATCCACCACCGACGCACCAATTCCTATCGCGACATCCACGATGGCGGCACCGCCATGGCGCTGGCGGAGCTGCTGGCTGGCTATCACGCCACGCCGTTTTATTATCACCACGATAAGTCCCCTTACGCCGTGCCATGGCACTATGATCCTGAATCCGGCACGGCCAAGTTTGATTTCAGCCAACTCGATCGCAATGCCGCCATCATGATGGACGAGTGGGATCAGGACTTTCTTTTTTTCGGCGGCAAGTTCGCAGGCGGCTGGCGGCGTCCGGGGACGGTTTATGACTGGCACCGCGACATCGCCAAGGCACGCACAGCGATGTGGGAAGTGGCTTTAGCGGAGCATCGATTCACCCGCGACACGGCGGAAGGCCAGCGCATGTATGCAGCCTATTGTCGGGGAATTGCCGAACACTTGGAACAAATGGGCTGGATCGACCAGTCCATCATTTACCTGACGGATGAAGACGAGACGGACGAGGTACGACAGGTTGCGATGAAGATGGCTGATATCGTCAAACAGGCAAATCCAAGGCTGAAAAGCCTGATTCTATCCAACGCGTCGTATCGCTACCCCGACTACCTGGACAGAATCGATTTTTTTGGTGGCCCGATTACCCCAGAACATCGGCAGCGATTCGAGCGACATGGCGGCCAATGGTGGGGAGCCTATAACGCGGGAGGGTTTCCAACCACGCCGTTGTCGTATACGCGTGCGTTAGGAGCGCGAAACTGGTTGGATCGAAGCCAGGTATATCTCAATTGGGCCATTTGGAGAAATCCAGACGCTCTCGTCGACGTCAGGCAGCACTGGCCCTTGGTAGCCAACGCCGGCTACGCTACCGGCGTCTTCGTTCAACAATCTCGAACCGATTCTGCCCTCTGGGGAACGTGGGCCTATCCGTGGCCTGCTTGGGAACCATTGCCCGATGATACCCAACAAGATTTGTTCATCGGTTCGCTCCGTTTGGAGGCGTTGCGCGAAGCCGTGGAGGACTACGAGTATTTCAAACTGGCAGAAGAGCTGGCCAACCGCCAACGTCCTGACGCCCAGGGAGAGCGGCCAGCAGCGTTGTTATTGGACCAGCTGCGAAAGTTCGTCGACGACAGCCACACGCGAATTCACAAGTTTTCGTATTTTGATGTCGATCCCGAAAAATATCACCAGTTGCGCTGTAAGATCGGGAGGATGCTGGGGAGGTGACTAGTGGTTCAAAGTTCCAGCATGTCTGGGGAGTGTGCTTTCCTAATTGTTGTTGGTGGATTCCTTCCATGCACTGAGTACATGCTCTACGATCTCTGCAGTACCAATGTCATGCTTCATTTGCGTAAAAACGGTGGGCCCGTCGCCGCGCATTTTCTTGCTGTCACGGTCCATGACGTCCAGATCAGCTCCCACGGCTTCCGCTAGATCAATTTTATTGATCACTAACAAATCCGACTGTGTAATTCCTGGACCACCTTTGCGTGGGATTTTATCGCCCCCTGCTACATCGATCACATAGATGGTGTAATCTGCCAATTCACGACTGAAGTCGGCGGCCAAATTATCGCCCCCCGATTCGAGAAGTAGGATCTGCGGTTGAAAATCGTTTGAAAGCTCCGTGAGTGCTAACAGGTTAGCAGAAATGTCTTCACGGATTGCAGCATGGGGACATCCACCCGTTTCTACCGCACGGATTCGATCTGCGCTTAATGCTTCGTTTGCCGTGAGAAACTCGGCGTCCTCGCGAGTAAAAATGTCATTGGTGACGACGGCGATGTTGTACTGGTCACGAAGCGTTCGACAGAGCGAAAGTAAAAGTGCCGTTTTGCCAGTGCCGACGGGGCCGCCAACTCCAACAGTAAAAGCGCGTTGCTGAAAGTCGCGTTCCGCGATCATTTGACCTCGGCTGGCAAACGTACCAGGATTGTCAAGGTGTTCGTGCGTATGTCCGTGATCGTGATGGTGATCATGATGGTGATCATGTTCGTGGGATGTTGGGTCGTGCATGAAATTCTTTCTTTTCGCTTCAATTAACTCTGAAACAGACGTGAATAGACTCGGTCATGGGTTGCTTGTAACAAGTCAATGACAGGTGCTGTTTGGCAAAATGCGGGCGAGTCCGATTGTGTCCACCTATCTACGAAGCTCATCACAGACGGGGCCAGCTCGTATTGCAATGCCTGAGCACGTAGGGGGCCGATAAGGCTCAAGCGAATGGCACTTGAGAGTAGACCACGTAAAACCATTAACAAAAATAACTCGAGTGATTCCCTTTCTTGGAGACCGAGCAATGAGGTACACCGACCAAAAATGGGAGCAAAGTGACCAGGAAGTTGTTGTTCGCGAACGAACGTCGAAAAATCAATCAGGTTGGGAAAGGCAAAAACACTTGTGACTGTACTCAGGAAAGCTTGGCCCTGCCGACGACTTGCCCGGTTGGCAACATGATTGTTTAAGAACGCATCACAAACATGGTCCAGCGGCTGGAAGGCAGTTTCACGATAGGCGGCTTGGACGAAATCTAGATTCCCACTGGCGACCTGAGTCACTGCATCTGTCAGAAATCGTTCAACAGCTGCTGGATCCCTCAAAAGCCCCCACTTTAACATGGCTTCCAGGCCATGACTATGGGCGAACCCTCCAACTGGAAACCCGGAGTCGGCAATTTGAAGCAGAAGTAAGAAACGTCGCGACGAACTCGGCGAATTTCCAAGCCCTTCCTGCCGTTTGGCTTCTTGTGCACTCTGTTTACTACCTTGGGAAGTTCGCACTGAGAATTACCAGTCAATGTGGGTAATGTGAGTAATTTGCACGGGCGGAATTTTATTTTGGGAAGGTCCCAACTGATTTTTCCCGATTACGTTTGACACGACTTTCCCAGTTAGGCGGCAAAAGAATGGGCAATCGTTTTATAGAGCATAGTGTTTGTAGGTAGTTTTTGTAGGTAGTTTTTGTAGGTAGTTAAGGTATTTGTAGGAAGTTAAGCATCTTTTCGCTGGCGGCTGCAACAGTTTCGCCGTAGTAGCTGACTCTTTCAAGGAGGTTTTAAGATGAAGTTTGCTTTGTTTTGTAGTGCGGTTATCTGTGCCCAAACCGCCGTTGGACTTGAACAACAAGCCGACGCCCCGACGGCACCTATCCAGTTGGAAAGTACATTCCAATTAGACAATGAAAGTACTTTGGCGACTCCTGACGACGGCTCCGAAGTGCAATTGGTTGGTTGCGAAAAATCCGGTCCTTGTAAATGCAATAAATGCAGTTGCTTTGGATACACCAGGTCCGGAGGTTGCGGCAAATGTTTCAATTGGGGTAATGATTTTTCTTTGTCCGTGGGAGCTGGTATTCGTGCGAGCTACAACTCGATCGAGGGTGCGAATCCCGCCAATGGCGGCCGTAAACAAGACTTTAATATCAACAATGCGCGGTTGTATTTCAACGGGCAAGGTCACGAACGTATCGGCTTTGAGTTCAACGTTGACGTTAACAATGCACAAAACTTTGACCTTCACCAAACCAACGGTTTTGGTTCGCAAGATGAAGGTGAACTACGTGTGCTGGACGCGATCTTGAAACTTCAACTTACCGATACCCTCCACGTCTGGATGGGGCGATTTTTGCCACCTAGTGATCGGTCTAACTTAGACGGTCCTTTCTACTTGAATGCCTGGAATTTTCCTTTTGCTCAAATTGGATATCCTAACATTTTCCAGGGTCGTGATGATGGCGTGTCACTTTGGGGTGAATACGGTGGCGGTGCTTTTAAGTGGCAGATTGGTGCTTTTGAAGGTGAAAGTGCTGGAGGACCAAACTTTGTGGGTCAACCTGGCACTGACAACTTGATGTTCACGGCGCGGGCCACTTTAAATCTGCTGGACCCAGAACCCGGTTACTATAACGCCAGCACCTATTATGGAGAAAAAGACATACTAGCGATTGGTGCAGCCGTGATGCACCGATCTGACGCACTTGCGGACAGCGCCGGTAGCGGTGCCGTCGACTACACTGGTTGGAATATTGATGCCTTGTATGAGACGAAGCTTTGTAACTGTGGCGTCATCACGTTTGAAGGAGCCTATTACGACTTCAACGACAACGACGGGGTTATTGCTGGAAATGGTCCGGTCACGTTGCCACCCTCGTTCGGTCCTCGTCAGGGAAACAGTTATTTCGTTCTTAGTAGCTATTTATTCCCCAAACAGCATTGTTTTCTCAATGTCAAAGGAAATTTCCAAGTTTTGGGGCGATACCAGAGTTACGACCGAGATATGGTTGGCCAAACAGCTGGTGGAGTCGACGACCAAACCGATCTGCAGCTGAGTTACATTATGTTTGGACATAATGCCCGCATTTCGGCAGTCTGGTCACAGCTTGACACGCCTGGTGCAGAAAACTCCGACACTTTTACAATTGGTTCCCAGTTTCAATTCTAAAAGTAGGATAAATTTTTCGCTTCCAAACGGAAAGCTTAGCGCCGAAGCGTCAACCCCACGGGGTGGCCTTCGGCGTTTTTTTTTGTGCGCTTGTTCGGCACACGATTGCACGCTTTGTGCGCACGGGATGCTCAGCTTGTTTGCGATTACAAGAAGATTGGAAAAAAAACCTATTCAAAAACCATTGATTTTAAAGAAGTAAGGCGGGTTGGCATCGGTTTTGCTATTACATAAGTTTTATGTAACAGTTCCTTTCCTCCTCTTGTGTTCACGCTGTAAGAAAAGGCGGTACCGATGCGAAAATTATTGACTTTGGCGCTCGTTTGTTGTCTTCTGCCGTTCGTCGGTGGATGTTCCTCCCAACCAGAGAGTCCTGATGGGGCGACCTCTGAAAATACAGGATCTTCGGAGAGTGCTGGATCGGCAGATGCTGTAAAAGTGGGGATATTACATTCGCTTTCCGGAACGATGGCAATCTCGGAGACATCTTTGCGGGACGTCGTGCTGATGGCAGTTGATGAAATCAACAGCTCAGGTGGCGTACTCGGAAAACAAATCGAGGCAGTGGTGGTGGATCCGGCCAGCGATTGGGACCTGTTTGCAGAAAAGGCCAAGGACCTCATCAAGGGAGACGATGTTTCTGTCACTTTTGGTTGTTGGACTTCGGTCAGTAGAAAGTCAGTTTTACCGGTATTCGAAGATTATAATTCTTTGCTCTTCTACCCGGTCCAATATGAGGGTGAAGAACAATCCCTCAACGTTTTTTACACCGGAGCGACTCCTAATCAACAGCTGATACCAGCCGCAGAATATTTAATGAGTGAAGATGGTGGCGGATTTAAAAAGTTCTTTTTATTGGGTACCGATTATGTTTTCCCTCGGACTGCTAATAAGGTTTTAAAGGCGTTTCTCAAGAGCAAGGGTGTCGCTGACGAAGATATCATTGAGGAATACACCCCCTTCCATCATCAAGACTACCAAACCCTTGTTGGTCGTATTAAAGAGTTTGCCGTTGGTGGCGACGCGTGTGTGTTGTCCACGATTAACGGGGACAGTAACGTACCTTTCTACAAAGAATTTGCGAATCAGGGGCTGACGTCGGACGACTGCCCGATTATGGCTTTTTCTGTTGCGGAAGACGAACTGCGAGCGATGGATGTTCCTCCTTTGGTGGGCCATTTGGCTGCTTGGAATTACTACCAAAGCATCGATTCGGCTGAAAATGCAGAATTTGTTGCCAACTTTAAGCAGTACTGTGCCGACAATAATTTGCCCGACGGAACCGATCGTGTCACCGACGACCCAATTGAAGCTGCTTATTTCGGAGTTTATGTTTGGAAAGCGGCAGTTGAAAAAGCTCAAAGCTTCGACGTTGACGCAGTGCGTGACGCTGTCTACGGCTTAGAATTTGACGCGCCGGGTGGAGCGAAGAAAATGCACGATTCGAACCAGCATACACACAAGCCTGTGTACATCGGAGAAATTAGGCCGGACGGTCAATTTGATATCGTGTACCAAACTGCAGACTTGGTGGTACCTGATTCTTATAGCACTTATTTGCATCCAGACGGTAATTTCCCCGCCGCCACAGGCGGCCCTAAGTAAGTTTGGGAAGTGGCTAACGGTCACTCCTGATAGTTTTTAGCCACCGGTCCACCCCATATTGAAAAGGTGGATCGGTGGCATATTACAGCAAACGTTAGGAATCTAGTTGACCGGTTGCACAGCATGTGATCCCTTCGTCATATTAAGGGGACACGAGAATACCAGTCAGCAATAGGCGGTAGATTTCATGCGTAGCGAATTCGCTCGTTTTGCGGTTTTAATATCTTTGTTCGGTGTGTTGATGTGTCCCAAACCGATGGGATTACTTGCCGCCACCGGTGACGACACGCTTCATGGAAGTGTTGACGAGGCCCTCGTTGGGGCTGAACTTTTGAAACTGGCCGATTCAGATGGCGAGGTCCGTAGGGACGCCATTCAATGGTTGGCGAATTCAAAAGTAGGACGCGTCGGCGACGCCTTAGAAGCGTACCGCCTGGGGAAGCTCTATTTTTGGCAAGGAAAGCTCGTCACGGCCACACCCGTTGAGGGTAGTGGCAGTAAAAACTTAACGCTTCAAGACGCATTGACAGGCCAACCGATTTACCAGGCAGAGGCTACACTGCTGGATCCACCGCTTGTCGTGGCCAAAGCGGATCTCAAGTCTCTTGTCGCCTCTCGGAAAGAACGTCGGGCAGTGGTGGACGCGGTCCGGGTGCTGGCATTATACGCGGAAGACCCGGCAGTACGTTTGAATGCCGTGAAAAAGCTCGGTGACCTGCGAAATGCAGATTACATTGATGAACTGGAAGAGGTTTGCAATCAAGACTCCAATGACCAAGTTATCTTTCGAGCCAAAGAGAGTGTGGCACTTTTACAGTTGATCGATACCAAGAAGGATTTGACTGTTCGCCAACATGCCGCAAAAGAATTGGGGGAAATGGCCAGTGCTCGAGCGGGTCCTCTAATCGAAGATTTATTGGAAAATGAAAACACCGACGAGAGCCTGCGAAAGGTCTGTCAGCAATCTTTAGCACAGATCGAATCTTACCAAGGTGTTGTACGGGTTCTGGGGTACATTTTTAGTGGCTTGTCACTGGGCTCCGTGTTGATTCTGATGGCGTTAGGGTTGGCCATTGTTTTTGGTCAAATGGGCGTTATCAATATGGCCCATGGTGAGTTGATGATGATTGGGGCGTATACCACCTATGAGGTGCAGCAAGTTTTCGGTCATTCCATGCCCGATAATCCAGTCAATGAGTTTTTTTGGGTGGCTCTAGTCGTTTCTTTTTTCACGACCGCCTTTGTTGGTTTGTTGATGGAGAAATTGATTGTTCGGCATCTTTACGGGCGACCGCTCGAGACGTTGCTTGCCACGTGGGGTGTCGGACTCATGCTGATTCAAATCGTTCGCATCCGGTATGGTGATAACATTGGAGTGAACAGTCCGACATGGTTAGTGGACGGAGTGGAAGTTTTTCAAGACTTTCATCTTCCTTACAACCGATTGTTTATCATCGGCCTAACGGTCGTTTGTGTGGCGTTTGTATATCTGCTGCTGAATCACACCAAGCGAGGTCTTCTGTTGCGGGCAACCGTACAAAACCGAGAGATTGCAGCAACGCTTGGCGTCAACACGCAGTACGAAGACGGATTTACGTTCGCGTTTGGTGCGGGATTGGCTGGGATTGCCGGGTGCGGATTGACATTGATTGGTGGTGTAACACCGGACATGGGACAGAACTACATTGTCGATTCATTTCTAGTGGTGGTAACGGGCGGGGTTGGAGAGATCGCCGGCGTGGTTTGTGCGGGATTAGGGTTGGGTGTTCTTAATAAAGTACTGGAGCCAATGTTTTCCACCATTTGGGGCAAGGTGCTCATATTGGCATTCGTTGTCGCCTTCATTCAGTATCGCCCTGCCGGGCTGTTTCCTCCCAAAGGTAGACTAGCAGATGTTTGATAAGGCTGATCGAATCCTGACTCTGGTTCGCGGGGCCTTACACAAATACGCACCCGGGATCGCAGTGGCATGTGGGATTTCCATCCCGTGCTTTTATCTTGCGGGTTGGATCACAATCGATACGGTGAATATGCTGGGACGTTACCTGGCACTCGCCTTGGTTGCTTTGAGTCTCGACTTGGTATGGGGATATACCGGAATGCTGTGTTTGTGCCAGTCATTCTTCTTCGCGTTGGGAGGATACGCGATGGGGATGTATCTGGCGCATCATGGAGGACCCGAGGGCATCATCGACCATGCTGGCTGGAAGATTCCAGCATGTCTGTATATTCTTTTCAGTGACGTGGAAGGTGCGCTGACCCCTTGGTTTTGGAAGCCCTTTTATTTTCTGCCCGCAACAATCGCATTAGGGCTTTTCATTCCCGCATTTGTGGCGTCTGTCATCGGATTTTTTGTCTTTCGCAGTCGAGTGCGAGGAGTGTTCTTTGCCGTGTTGACGCAAGCAGTCACACTGGCCGCATGGTTGGTGTTCTGTATGAACGACATGAAATTATGCGGTACCAATGGGCTAACACGTTTCGACCGGCTTGCTGGATTCCCACTCAACGATGAAAAAACACGGCTGGGACTGTATGTCATTACCCTGGCAGCCCTGGTGTTGGTGTACTGGTTGTGTTGGCTGATCATCAAGTCACGGCTCGGGCGAGTTCTTGTCGCAATACGTGACAATGAGACCCGGTTGCGTTTTGCAGGCTACAAACCTTACTTGTTCAAAATGTTTGTGTTTTCTGTTTCGGCGATGATCGCTGGACTCGGGGGAATGCTATATGCCCCACAGATGGGCATCTTTACTCCCACCAATATGGAGGTGCGTGAGTCCATATTGGTGGTGGTATGGGTTGCGGTAGGGGGACGCGGTACCCTGGGAGGTGCGGTCGCCGGGACATTGCTTGTGAATCTGTTGTACAATTATCTGACTTCGCGCCAGGAATTCATGGGATTGGTGTGGAGCCCTGAATATTGGCCCTTTGTTTTAGGATCCTTGTTTATCATTGTGGTACTGTTTTGTCCCGATGGCATCGCGACTATCTGGAAGCGATTGACCGACGTGTCAAAAAAATCCGCTCCTCAAAGTGAGGGGACTCGATGAATGTAGCTCGCAAGCCGTTTGTGCGTCCCCAGGAACTTAGTCGTGATGGAAGGCTAACCTCGTTCCTGGTCTACCTAGAGGCTGTCACGGTTGTCTTTGATGGTTTCAAGGCGCTTGATATCGATCTGTTTGGCGTTTATCACAACGAGCTGCGTGTGGTCATCGGTCCCAATGGAGCAGGCAAGACGACGATGTGTGATGTCATTAGTGGTAAGACACGCCTCACGCAGGGCAAGTTGTTTTGGCACGGAAACGATATCGGGACGGTACACGATATTGCAATGTCCCGTATGGGAGTGGGACGCAAGTTTCAGACACCTTCGGTTTTCGACAGCCTTACGGTATTTGAAAATCTTGAACTTGCGATTCCAAATCGACAAAGGGACCTGCTAAGAAACCTTTGGGGTAAGACAACGGCTGACGAAGAGGCTAAAATCCGTCAACTAATGGACCGCGTCAATTTAACAAAACAAAGTGACCTGCAGGCAAGATTCCTCAGTCACGGTCAACGGCAATGTCTCGAAATCAGCATGTTGGTGCTCGCCGAGCCTGATTTGCTTTTGGTCGATGAACCAGCGGCGGGCTTGTCAGATGAAGAAACAGCGTTGATGGCAGATTTGCTGCTTGAACTTCGCGGGCAACATGCAATCGTAGTGATTGAACATGATATGGACTTTGTGCGTCGCCTGGATGCTGGAGTCACTGTGCTGAACGAAGGAAAAATCATGGCAGAAGGGTACATGGAAGAGATCCAAGCCAACCCGGAAGTGGTGGAAGCCTATCTGGGACGTTAGACAGGCGTCTAATCAAGAGGACAGTTCTGTGTTGACCGTTGAAAATTTGTCGTTTGCTTATGGTACAGTGGGTATCCTGCGGGATATCAGCATGGCCATGAAAACCGCGCGCGTAACTTGCGTGATCGGCAGGAATGGCGTCGGCAAATCTACCTTAATGAAGAATATTGTTGGTCTGCTCCGAGCATCCAACGGGACCATTCAGCTTGGCGACACGGATATTACTTCATTACCTGCCAACAAACGAGCTCATGCCGGTTTGGGTTACGTTCCACAAGGACGCCAGATTTTTTCCAAGCTTACCGTTCATGAAAATCTTCGGGTCGGCTTGCAGGCTAGGTGTGACGGTTTAAAAACCATTCCAGAGGAAATTTATTCTTTGTTTCCCGTGTTGAAGGAAATGGGAAAACGACGAGGTGGTGACCTGTCCGGTGGTCAGCAACAACAGCTTGCTATTGGCCGCGCATTGGTAGGAGACCCCAAAGTTCTTGTATTAGATGAGCCAACAGAAGGGATTCAACCAAATATTATTCAACAAATTGGGAAAGTGCTGCGAGAACTGGTTGAAAACCGGCAGATCACTGTTGTATTGGTGGAACAATATCTCGACTTTGTTCGTGAGTTTGGTCATGACTTCTATATCATGGACCGGGGTATGGTCATGGAAAGTGGAGTGACACAGCAATTGAGTGACGAGATGGTCCAAGCTCATCTGTCCGTTTGAGGCGGGTTAACGTGGCAATTGGAAAAGGAGTGTTAAAAGCAGCGAGGGTTGGCAAGCGAACTTCGATTGTTCGTGCGCAAGCAAGCAATCCTTTGAAGCTTCTTTGCCCTTTGATCACCGATGCAGCTTGGGCTTATACCACAACGTTTGGTGGAGGTTTGGTCGCTGGTGATCGCATCGACCTGGATGTAGAATTGGCCGATGCCACGTCTTGTGTGCTCACAACGCAAGCCTCCACAAAAGTGTACAAAAGCCCGCATGGAAGGGTGGCCACGCAGAATACACACGCCACGGTTGGGCAAGATGCGTTGCTCGTGGTAGCGCCCGACCCTATTACTTGTTTTGCAGACGCAAATTACCAGCAAGACCTGACACTGAATGTCGCCGACGGAGGAAACCTGGTACTTGTTGATTGGCTAACCAGTGGTCGGCGGGCAAGAAGTGAATGTTGGGATTTCTCACGCTATTTGAGTCACATTCGAGTAGATTATGGTGGGGATTGCGTGTTCTTAGATTCCCTGCTTTTGGACCCGTCAGATGGGGATCTCAAGTCACCATTTCGACTGGGGCATTTCCATTGTATGGCGCTGTTATTGATGGTCGGACCGTTTTGCAAACAGCAGAGTACTGCTATTATCGAAGAGATTTCCCATTTGCCGGTGGAACCGGGGAGTTCCCTGATCCAGGCGGCAAGCGAGATCTCATGTGGTATGATTTTGCGAATCCTTGGTACGACAACCGAACAGGTGGGTCGCATCCTACAGCACCGACTTGAGTTTGTTTCAGGACGAATTGGAAACGGACCTTGGTCTCGGAAATGGTAGATTTTGGGCTTTTCGCCGGAAGTTTTAAGATAGAAAAGGTTGCCAAATGCATCTCACACCTCGAGAGCTTGAAAAGCTACAACTCCATAATGTTGGTTACTTGGCGCAGAAGCGATTGGCCCGCGGCGTACGATTGAATTATCCCGAATCAGTCGCTTTGATTTCTACTCAGCTGCTAGAATTCATCCGCGATGGAAAAACGGTTGCCGAATTAATGGATTTGGGCCGGCAACTCCTGGGACGACGGCAAACGTTGTCCGGTGTGCCAGAGATGGTTGGAGAAGTTCAAGTGGAAGGGACGTTTCCAGACGGAACGAAACTGGTAACGGTGCACCACCCAATCGCGGCGGAGGAAGGAGATCTGACACTTGCCCTTTATGGAAGTTTCTTGCCCGTTCCTGATCCCGCCATTTTTGGTTCTACTGAAACAGACAGTCAACCGGGTGAATTCCTTACCTCCGACGATGAGTTGATACTCAATGAGGGGCGAAATACGGTTGAACTAACAGTTACCAATCTCGGTGATCGGCCGATCCAGGTCGGTAGCCATTATCACTTCGGTGAGACGAATGCTCAGTTGGAATTTGACCGAGACGCTGCCTTTGGGAAACGGCTTGACATTCCAGCGGGAACGGCTGTTCGATTTGAACCCGGAGAATCCAAAACGGTGGTCTTAGTCGAAATTGCAGGTCATCGAATTATTCGTGGGGGAAATAATCTGGCAGACGGTCCTGTTGACGACAGCGTCAAACAAGCAGCTATGCAACGTATCGCAGATCAAGGATTTGCCCACAAAATCCAATAGGTTTGCCCTACCACGTATTTGAGAATGGAAATGGAATCATGGCATTCAAAATCAAGCGAAGCAATTACGCTGAAATCTATGGACCAACGGTCGGGGACCGAGTACGGCTGGGTGATACGTCACTCGTTTTGCAGGTCGAAAAGGACCATACCGTCTATGGTGACGAATGTAAGTTTGGTGGAGGTAAAGTACTGCGTGAAGGAATGGGACAGGCAGCCGGCGTGTCCAACGACGATGCACTCGATTTGCTCATTACGAATGCCTTGATCGTTGATTATACCGGAATTGTGAAGGCCGACGTCGGCATCAAGAACGGCAGGATTGTGGGGATTGGCAAGGCAGGAAATCCAGACGTCATGGCTGGCGTGGACCCGCAGTTGATCGTGGGACCGACCACCGAAGTGACTGCCGGCGAAGGACTCATATTGACCGCGGGTGGGCTTGATACCCACGTTCATTACATCTGTCCTCAACAAGCAGATGAGGCGATTGCCAGTGGATTAACTACGATGGTCGGAGGCGGCACAGGTCCCGCCACAGGTACCTGTGCAACGACTTGTACCCCCGGTGAGAACAATATCCGCATGATGTTGCAGGCTACGGATAATCTTCCATTGAATTTTGGTTTCCTGGGCAAAGGGAACTCGGCGAAACCAGAAGGACTGGATGAGCAAATTCGGGCGGGAGCACTGGGGCTCAAGCTTCACGAAGATTGGGGAACGACCCCGGCTGCTATCGATTGTTGCCTGGACATTGCAGAGCGATACGATGTGCAGGTAGCGATTCATACTGACACTTTGAATGAATCTGGCTTTGTGGAAACTTCGATTGGCGCTTTTAAAGGGCGCACCATACATACTTACCACAGCGAAGGTGCCGGCGGCGGCCACGCACCTGACATTATTAAAGTCTGTGGTGAGCAAAATGTTCTTCCCAGTTCCACCAACCCCACACGTCCTTATACCGTCAACACGATTGACGAACATTTAGATATGTTGATGGTGTGCCATCACTTGGATCCAAATTTACCGGAGGATGTGGCTTTTGCGGAAAGTCGAATCCGAGGTGAAACGATTGCAGCAGAGGATATTTTGCACGACCTCGGAGCCATTAGCATCATGGGGTCGGATGCCCAAGCTATGGGACGTGTCGGCGAAGTGATCACACGCACTTGGCAAACCGCTGACAAGATGAAACAGCAACGCGGAACTTTGCCCGAGGACAATGCCGACCACGATAACTTTCGAATTAAACGTTACGTAGCTAAGTACACCATCAATCCTGCGATGGCTCATGGAATTTCTCACTGTGTGGGTTCCGTAGAAGTTGGGAAGGTGGCAGATCTAGTTCTCTGGCACCCATCGTTTTTTGGCAGTAAGCCAGAGATGGTCATCAAAGGAGGTGTGATTGCCTGGTCCCAAATGGGCGATCCGAATGCGTCCATTCCCACACCACAACCGGTTTTTATGCGTCCCATGTTTGGGGCCATGGGAAAAGCAACCGGTCCCATTTCGTTTGCTTTTGTAAGTCAGGCGAGTCTGGCCGAGGGTGGAGTCAATTCCTATGGGTTGCAGAAACAGTTAGAAGCTGTGTCGGGATGTCGTTCCGTGAAGAAAAGCGATATGAAATTGAACAACACGGCACCGGCCATCGAAGTCGATCCTGAAACGTACGAGGTTACTGCGGATGGTCAGTCATTAAAGTGTGATCCTGCTGAAACTCTACCACTGGCCCAAACCTATTTTATCTTTTAAGCACGTGTGAAGGTGGCGCATAACCAACGGCCTTGAACGATAAGGCTGTTGGAAAGCGTTGGGGATCGCCACGACTGTTCGGTTATTTTCGCCGAATACTTGACTCGGGAGCTAGAATCCTACCAGGAACAAAATGTGTCGGCGGTCTTCTTGGTGGACGCAGGGCTTAATTTGAACGCACGTGGGTTTCAAAATCTTTGCGAAGCAGAGCGAAATGTGGGATTCCTCAAATCGGCCAATTTCTGGTGTGAGATTTATCCGTCGCACGTGCGATAAGAACATTTAGAATTTTGATCCAACATTGGGCCATCTTATTTAGGAATCGGACTGCAATCCCTTGATCCGCAAGTTCTCCAGGCTCATCACCGACCGTTTGATCAAACGAAATTTGAGGTTTCCATCGAACAATTGGCGAGTGTTTCACAAGGCGAAGTGCAAATTATTTTTGGCTTGCCCCTCGATTCTCCTGAGGGGTTCTTGAAAACCTTGGCCTACGCCCGCTCCTTGCCGGTTGCCGTCCGTGCTTACCATTGCCTGGTCTTACCTGACGCTCTGATGTCGCGCTCCGAACCCGAATGGGAGATTTGTTACGACCCATTAACGCTAGAAATGACTTCGCGATACCAGCATGTTTACTTCCAGATATCCGGCATGAAAATGTTTTGCCCGTATCCACACGAACCGCTTTACACGTGGATTACTTCGGCGATTGAAACGTTTGGACCCGATCGCCTGCTGTGGGGATCGAACTATCCGGTTGTGGGGGATACGGACGACTACCTTGCCGACCTGCGTCTGGTCACCGGGGGCCAACTGCCATTTTCCAAACCGTCCCTTCCAGCGATCGCGGGTGGAAATGCGCGACGACTGTGGTTTGACAAGTAACGGATCGCCGCAGAATGTTGTCTTCTCTGAAGGTTGGACTGGCGGTTGGAATGCGAGTATTTCTGGTTCGTACCGGACAAACTTTAACGGTCGTGGCCCACTTTTGTTTTTCCACGTGATTGGGGATTCTGACAAGGTTCCTCGTTCGTAGACTAGCTGAAACACCACTGCGTAACAGGGTTTGGACGCCGTCCTCCACTCGAAGAATGATTGACAACTCCCGTTGGCACAGGTACAAGACATATAGGGGAATTGCTTATTCGATACCAACCTAAGCGCGCTTCCATGTTGACGAGAAACATCATCTGCGCTGGCATCGTGACCATCGCTGGCGGGATCTGTCTAACGTCCATCTGCGACGTCGATTCTCGCGCCGAATCCGTGGAAGTGTCTCGGCCCTCCGGTTCTACAGAATCGGTGGCTGAATCTGGTGCTGATGAACAGGCAATTGCTGTTGAAGAACCCCTTGAGCGATCCGTATCCGAATCGGACCAGGATGAGCCATTGAGACTGGAAGGGGAGCGTCTGCGATGGGCCAGTGCGGCCTTTGCAGCCAAATGCGCGCTGTGCCACGACGAGGATGGTAGAGCGACTTCACTCGATAATCCACGAGCAGACCTGGTGGATAAGGCGTGGCACCACGGCTCACAACTCGTCGAAATTGAAGAGACGATTCGCGAGGGCGTGCCCGATACGCCGATGAAGCCCCAGGGAAAAAATTACACGGCGGCAGAGATCGCCGACCTGGCAAAGTATGTGATGTTGTTGAGTCAGAGGATGCATGTGGAACTGGCCGGGTCGGAACGCAAGGCTGCTACGGAGTTGACCGATACGGTTGCCGCACAGTTGCCACCTGGACCCAGCCAGCAGTTTCGAGAGAAAGAGAATTTCATCGACGACTACATTTTCGGCAAGATGAAAGCTCATGGAATTCCCCATGCGCCTCTCTCGACCGACGCTGAATTTATGCGACGACTGTATCTCGACTTGTGGGGGCGCCTGCCTGACACGGATGCGGTGCGGCAATTCGTTGCCGACGCGGAACCCGACAAACGCAATAACCTCATCGACCAATTACTGGGCCTCGATTTCATGGACCCTGACAAACCGGGGTTCGCGGGAAATCAAGATAACGACTATCGAGGCCCTTGGCTGGTGAAGAAACCCTTCTTGAATAAATGGACATTCTTTTTTTCCGATTTGTTCCGCATAGGCGGAGGTGGGACAAACAGCGGACCGGCCTTCAGAGATTACATCCACCTCTGTTTGAAGTACGAGATCCCCTACGACTACTTCGTGCGTGAGTTATTGACCGCCACGGCGATCGGAGGAAAAGTTTCGGGGCCGGCTGGTTTTATCATCCGCCACAAGGTGGGAGGAATCCGTGATGCAGACGTGATGCATGAGGACACCTGCGATGAAATAACACTCTCGGTGTCGAAAATCTTCCTGGGTGTCAATCTGGAATGCGTCTCCTGCCACGACGGGGCGGATCATCTGGAAAACATCAACCTGGGTCTGTCGAAAATCACGCGCAGAGAGTTCTGGCAGCAGGCGGCGTTCTTTGGGAACATTCGTGTCTTCCGGGGCGACCCGCCCAATGGCATCGACTACGTGTTACTCGACGGACCGTCGTTGCGGCCAGAGAGAATCTGGCAGGGGGGAATTGCGCATTTTAAATTTTCGAGTCCCACTACCGCGGCCGGAGGACTGGGGTACCGGATGGAGGCTCCGAGTGTCATACGCATTCCGCGGGACCGGAACGAAAATGTTCATCCGCAGTATTTCATGAATGGGGAGCAGCCCGCCCAGGGCACGAATCCTCGTCACGAATTGGCTCGCATGCTTACAGCAGATTTTCAGTTCGCCAAAGCGACAGTGAACCTGTTCTGGTCCAAACTGATGACGGTGGGCATTGTCGATCCGCCCTTCGAATGGGATTTGGATCGGCAGGATCCGGAGAATCCTCCTCCGGCCCCCTGGACGATTCAGCCTTCGCATCCGGAACTGTTGGATGCGCTTGCCAGAGACTTTCAGGATCACAATTTTGGGTTGCGTTACCTGATGCGTACCATCTGTCGTTCCAAGGCCTACCAGCTTTCCTCACGTTTTTCAGGAGAATACAAGCCGGAATACGACCGCTACTATGCGCGCAAACTGGTGCGACGCCTTTCGGCGGAGGAGATCTACGACGCCATTGTCAAAGCGACGAATGTTTTCGGAAACAATGTCAAGTTTGTCATGGAGGAGGACGACCTGCCGGACGCAGAGCTGAAACGATTCCTGTCCTTTTTCGGTCAAAGTAACCGTGCAACAACACAACCCAATACCAAAGGTTCGATCATCCAGGCATCACTGATACTCAATAGTGAGCTGATCAACAAAAAATTGCTGGCCAGTACGGAAGGAAGTCGGGTCAACATGCTGTTAAAGAAAGATCCCCCTTTGGACAACCATGAGTTGGTTGAGGAGTTGTTTTTGGCGACACTTTCACGTTTTCCAACCGCAAAAGAAATGGCGGAGTCCGTCAGTCATGTTGAGAAGTACCGGAACCAGGGTGTTGAGGATCTTCAGTGGGCATTGATGAACAATCTGGAATTCATTGTTAACTATTGACCAGGTGTAGCGACACGTGGCGACGAAACGTTCGGGATATTAGCTATGAGCAACGAATCATCTCATCCAGAGACAGGCTGTTTAGATCGTTCATCGGGTTGGCAAGACGCTCCCTCGAATTTTCCCAGCCTCACCCGGAGAGACTTTCTGCGATTCGGCAGTTTGGGGATCACGGGGTGTTCTCTACTGCCGATCTTGAAGCCGCATAACGTGCAAGCCAACACGGATGTTCAACCTCGGGGTGGTGCCGAGGTTTGCATTTTCCTCTTCCTGGCCGGAGGTCCCAGCCAACTGGATACTTTTGATGTGAAGGAGGGAAATTGGACACCGCAGGATTTCGATATTCAGACCATCCGGCAGGGACTGCGGATGCCCGTGGGACTCATGCCCGAACTTTCTCGCCGCACGGACAAATTTGCTATCGTGCGTTCCTTGCAGGCGTGGGAGGCTGAACACAATCGCGGCATGTATTACATGCAGGCGGGTCGGATTTTGAGTCCTGCACGACTTCGCGAAATTCCCTCGTTCGGTTCGGTTGTTGCGTATGAATCTTTGCAACACCGCAAGGAGTCGGATTTCTTGCCTCCCTTCGTTTCGATCGACATGCCGACAGAGTTTTTGATCGGAAATGGAATGTTGTCACCCGAATCGGCGCCCATGCCAATGTTCTCGGATGCCCCACCACCGTTTGTGCTCCCGGATTCGCAACGGGCCAGTTTTGAAAGAAGGGCCGGGTTGCTGAAGCAACTGAAACCAAAAGAATACTCGCGCGGGCAGCTTTTCGGTAACCTGGAGCAGTACCACCAATCCGCTTATCCTCTGCTTAACGATCCTCAGTCATCCAAGATCTTCCAGCTGGACCCGAGCGAGAAATCGCGGTACGGAAATTCAGGAGTGGGAGATGCGTGTGCGATTGCGCGGAACATTATTGAAGCCGGGGCTGGCACCAAATTCATCTTCATTAACCACCCGGGCTGGGATCTGCACGCAGGTTGTTATGCCGGAAGTGTTAATGATAAATCCAAAGGTCAGTACAAAGTTTGTGCTCAGCTGGATGCGGCGCTTTCGAGTTTACTGGATGATTTGGAGTCCAAAACCGATCACAACGGGCGACGATTGATCGATAAAACCCTGATTGCTGCTATGGGTGAATTTGGACGTACACCAGGTGATCCGACTGTTAACAAGGGTCGTGATCACTACCGTTATGCGGGTGTGGGATTGTTTGCAGGAGCCGGCGTCAAGAGCAAGGTTTTGGGCGCGACAGATGAGATTGGTGGTAAGGTTGTCGATACGGGATGGCACAGGCGACGGTCCATCTACCCGGAAGATGTTTTAGTGACCATGTACTCGGCCATGGGGATCGATTGGACGAAAAAGATTACACAGACTCCCACCGGTAGACCGTTTGAGTATATCGAATCGATTTCACCCAAAGGTCGCATGGAATTCGCCGAGATCAGTCCGCTGTTCGTATGACAACTTCTGTTCGTCAGGGAGTGTGCTGGATCAACCGCTGGCAGCTGCCATTCGTGGTGATGGTGGTCCTGTCGACGGGCAGGATGACTACCAGTATCCCTGCCAGGACTGTTTCGCCGCTTTTAAGGACCAGGTGAACCGGTCGTGTCGCGACGTTTGCAGCCTGCAAATTGATTCTACGTCTCAGGCCGGCGCGTCACTCCACCCGCGCCAGAACGTTTTCACCTCGTGCGAAGCGCGACACGTTATCCGCCGCAAACTGGGCGCGTTTGCGGGCGGTGCCGTCAGTTCCCCCGGCAACAACGGCGACACGCACCCCTGGAAAGAGGGATTCTCCCTGGGTAGACTGCCGGAAATCAAAATTCCTATCAGTCGGAATCGTGATTGCGCCAGTACCAGCCGACGGACTCGGAGGTCATCTCCATTTTCATATCCAGCACCCGGCCAGCCTCTGCGGGGAGCGGTATGCGATCCGGATCGTTCGGCTCGGCAGCAAAATCAAATGTGCCTTTGCCCGATGACGTTACCACAACGCCGAACGTCCATCGTTTTTCTTCTTTTGTGTAGAGTCGTACGTTTGCCCACGATTCCGCACTTCTGTCGGCTGGAAGGACGAGGACAAACTGCAGTTCTAGCGGTGCGTCTTCCGTGATTGTATGAGGCTGTGGCAATTGCTTTTCCGACGATGCCCTAAAGCGATCTTTTCTATCCGAGCGGGCCCGTACGCCGTAGCCAATCTGTTTGCCCAGGTACGTGACGATATGCGAACCCTTGGTGTTGCTGAAACCAAACGATTCAAGTGAATCGTCAATATTCCCCTCGAAGGATCTCGCGACCTGCCGACTTGAGCGAGAGGTTGGCGATTGCCGCTGTGGGTCGGGTGCGCCAATCCGCCGGCACAATGACCAGGGCGGCCTTGCCGTCACGCGCCAGCTGGAACTCGGCACCCACCATGGGGGCGATGCACAGCGAGATCAAAACGGTCAGCGTAGTGGTTTTGTACATCGATAGTTTTCCAGGATACGTTTGTAGTTTGTAGAAATATGGATCCTTTTGGATGGTCCTCCGATGAGGAACGCTATATTCACCGTCGGTAAGGAACCGCTAATATACGCTAATGACGCTTGCATAGTCCAAAGTTCCAATTGTATTGACATCGTCGTTCGATACACAACGACCGCGAAATCCATTAGCGAAAATTAGCCTACATTAACGGTTCGTAAGTGGCCTACCAGGAACCGCTAAACGACGCTAATCCGTGCGAATACTCAAATGCCAAGTCCGTTAGCGCACGTTAGGGCAGATCAGCGGTTCAAAAATGCCTTTGTTGTCA
>JAKVCB010000048.1 GCA_022448345.1 Pirellulales bacterium | reverse complement strand
TCATGGTCGCGAATAGCTTCCACGTAACGAGACTGGCCAGGAGTACGAGGACGCACCTTGTACCCTGGTTTGTGGACATCGACGGTTGAAGTGGCAACGACTGGCTCGCCATCGGTTACGGCAGCAATAATCTGTGAAACGTGTTCTGGCTCCAATGCGCCGTCCCGCACAACGGCCTTTTTGAGTTGCTCGATGATGGCCGTCGCCTGCATGACAGCAGTCTCGTCACCACGGACATGAATTCTGCCATCGCGCGCCGAGATCTTGGCCGCGACCGAACTGTGAATTCGCCGGAGATGTTGGTCACTCGTACCAAGCAGAAGGAGGAGTTCGTCAACACCCGAGACGGGAATAGTTGCTTCAATCATCAACGATGTTCACGACCCTCCAAGGGAGTCGCCTGCAAATCCTGAAAAGGCTCCTCTTCAACACTTCCACTATACCTGAATGCGGCTTGAAAGAGCCAGCCGGGAGACACAAATGCCGGATTAATCATAACGGCAACAACCTAAATCACAATGGCGAATAGGTTTAGGCCGTATCGTCCAGCCAAACGGTTTTGTCCCTACGGACCCACTAATCGTAACAACCAGCAAACGTAGGCCACCGGCGCAGCGACAAGCAATGAATCGAGAATGTCAAGAACACCACCAAACCCTGGAATCCAGCGGCTGGAATCCTTCACGCCAGCATCTCGCTTGAAGAGAGAAACTGTCAGGTCACCCAAAACGCCCGCACTAGCGAGTAGAAACCCGTAAGTTGCCGCCCCCAAAGCCCAAAGCAGACCTGTCTTCCCTGGGGGACAACCCATAATCTGAACAGCTGGCCCGAGCAACACAAGCGCCATGATCGCCGCGGCGACGAGTCCACCAGCCATGCCTTCCCAGGTTTTCCCAGGACTCAGCAGGGGCGCAAGTTTGGTTCTACCAAACAACTTTCCGACACTATAAGCCCCAATATCACTGACCTTCACCACGGCGATCATGGATACGACCGCAACCAAACCCCACCGTCCATCTGTTTTCCAATCCCCACCGCCGAGTAAGCGAAGTTGAATGATGAAACCCATCAAGCCACCCGCGTGGATAATCGCCAGCACGGTCAGAGCAAGTTTACTGGCAACCCCCCCTGGCTCTTTGTAGCGGCGTACCTCGCCAAATAACGCCAGTAGCAGACTGGCTGTCATCCCAAGAGCCAACCAACCAAGACGACCAATCGGACCGTCGTTGGGATAGACCTTCCACAACATGGGTGCTGCACTCAACATCACCGTAAGCAGGGTACCCCCGAAAATAACCCAGGGAATCGGCCGGTGTTCCCGGTGGCTGTAGAAGTTAACGACCTCGCTTGCCGACAGCAAGCTACCAACCACGGCAAGTGGCAAAAGAAAGATACCTGGACGCGGCCCGTAGAAGTCGAGGCAACAAATCCCGACCAACGCGGTAACAATCAACGTTCCAAAGATGAGACGCCAATGGAACACGGTAAGTACGCCAATCTGGCTGCGGCGCTTGACTCGCGCCGGGTGAGGGACCTCGTGCTGCGTCACAGGCCGACGCACAGACCAGTGCCACAAATGTCAGGCTCCCGCCTCATCCCCGACATCTGCAACACGTTGACTGCAAACTGTAATTGCCCGCGTCTGGAATCGCAAGAGTATTTGCAGGACGGAAAGAGCTCCAAAGCGGGGAAGAGCCCTGATTTTCAGGGAAATTGATTCCCTGAAAACTCACAGATTAAGCCCCCCGAAACGCCGGTCCCGGGTGGTAAATTCACGGATTGCCTGGCAGAGTGAGCTTTCGTCAAACTCCGGCCAACATTGATCGGTGACCCAGATCTCGGCATAACTGATTTGCCAGAGCAAAAAATTGCTTACCCTGAGTTCGCCGGCAGTGCGAATCAAGAGATCCGGATCTGGCACTTCAGCGGTGTAGAGGTGCTTGGCAATGGTGGCTTCATCAATGTCATGCCAGTCAAGGCCCGCTGACTGGACCTTATCGCCAATGGCTCGAACAGCATCGACAATTTCAGTACGAGCACCATAATTGATCGCCAGATTGAGCCACATTCCCGTGTTTGTGCGGCTCATCTCTACCGTCTTATCGAGTTCACAAAGTACGTGTTCAGGAATTGCCGCCCTCCGTCCCCGCATCCGCACCCGCAGATTGTTCTGCATGATTGTTCCCCGCTCCTCAATCATGTACTGCTGAAGGAGGTGCATCAGGAAGTCAATTTCCGCCGACGGACGTTTCCAGTTTTCACTGGAAAGGCAGTAGAGCGTCAGGTGCTCAATTCCAAGTTCTGAACACTTTTCTGTGATCTTGCGAACCGTTGTAACCCCATGACGATGCCCTTCGATGCGAGGCAATTCTTGTCGTTGGGCCCAACGACCATTGCCGTCCATGATAATGGCGATGTGCCGGGGCAAACCTTTGGTGGGAACATCGGGGACCAGAGCCGATTGATCGGTAGGCATCTAAAATGTGAGTTAGTTGAAGTATTAATTTGCCAATGCGGTTGCCAGGCTTACGAGATAATAGTCTGCTCACGGTCAGGGCCAACTGAAACCATCTTGATGGGACACCCCACAAGTTGGGCCACCCGATCGAGATAGTTATGGGCAGCCGAAGGCAAATCTTCCATGGCGCGACAGCCGGTTAAATCCTCACTCCATCCCGGAATGGTCTCGTAAACAGGAACCACTTTGCGAAGGTCATCAACGTGGCTGGGAAAAATATTGGTCTCTTCTCCGTCAATTTCATACGATGTACAAACTTTGAGTTCTTCCAAGCCACTTAACACATCGAGCAACATGACGGCAATTTCATCCACGCCGCTCAAGCGAGCTGTATAACGAATTGCCACCGCATCGAGCCAACCACACCGCCGGGGTCTTCGTGTGACCGTACCATATTCGTTACCGCGGTCTCGCAGATACTGTCCCGTATCGTTGTCTTGCTCGGTTGGAAAAGGGCCTCCTCCCACCCGCGTGGAGTAGGCCTTGACGATTCCTATCACCCGTTCCACGTGGCGTCCCGGCACGCCGGAACCATTGGCAATCCCAACTCCCGAACTGTTGCTGCTGGTCACGAAAGGATATGTCCCATGGTCCACATCAAGCAGTGCACCCTGCGCCCCTTCGAACAAAACCCTTTTTCCTGATTCGACGGCCGAAAGCAACAACTCAGTCGTATCGCAGACATAGGGCCGGAGTCGTTCAGCAAACCCAGAGTAATCTTTGAAGATCTTGCCAGCGTCGAGTTTCTCAAATTCGCCCGAAGGATAAAGGACCGAGAGCATGCGATTTTTTTCTTCGGTGATTCGTTCAACGCGTTCACGAAACGTGTCTCGGTAAAGATCTCCCATTCTCAAAGCATAGGAACGTCCAACTTTGTCGCGATAGCATGGGCCAATACCACGCTGCGTTGTACCGATATTCTCGCCATCCGCAGTGGAACGGTCGAGGACAGAATCCTCCGCAAAATGCCAGGGAAAAATCACGTGCGTTCTATCGCTAATTTTTACATTGTCGTGATCCTCTATGTTCCGGCTTGCCAATTCATTCAGTTCCTCAATGACTTTGGCCGGATTAAGTACCACCCCGCCGGCGATGACACAGGTAACCCCTGCTGTCAATACGCCACTTGGCAAGAGCGACAATTTGTAAACTTCACTACCAGCAACGACGGTATGCCCGGCATTCGCTCCCCCCTGGTAACGCACCACCATATCGTGCTCACTAGTGAGCAGGTCAACTATCTTGCCCTTGGCCTCATCGCCCCATTGCAATCCTACAACACAAGTACCTGGCATAAATCCTTCCTGGTGGTTGTAAGCCCACAGCGAAAAGCCGTGAGCCATTTTTCGTTGTTCAAATAAAAGCCACGAATTAGGAACACTCCGAAATGGATTTTTCGGAAGTCCCCGTGACAAGAGCAACCCGTTAGTAAGACCTGACTCGAGTCTCACAAAAACAGGAACTCTGACCCCAAGGACGTCCGTCCTCTTTTCCAAGTCAAGCCAGCGCCTTCGTCCCGCAAATCTTCGGGGGCGCAGCCAACCTGGCAAATCCCGTTCAAATTCCAACCCCCGGCCATCGGCCATAAAGCCCAACCTGACGGAACAGCATTATCTCGCATCCGGCAGGAGTCAGCTAGCCCCACTGTCAGAACACCAAATCGCCAAACTCAAGGGCATGAAAATGGTAGCGCGAAGTGTTACCAAAGACGCCAATAGCAAGGTGACAGGCTATTTTACGGAGCTAGTCGTGACAATGCATAAGATCCCCAAGACCGTGCGGAAAACGTGCATGGCATTAATCCTGCCAACAACACACACCCTGGTTTCGCGAATCAGCCACCTCCACGGGAACCCCATCGAATGTCCGTACTTGGCCTATTTTCCAGGATCGGAGAACTCCATGTGCGTGGTGTGCTAGCGTTTACTCCCAATGTCAGCGTTACAAGGGGTTCTCTACCCGCCAACTGGCAATGCCGTAATCCCCCCTGGCCAGCCAGATTTCTCTGGCTGGGCAGGGGGAGATCTGCTAAATTTCCCCACTTCTTTTCCAGGCCTCGCCGTTTACCAGAGGCATCAACCGGGAGAAATTCGAATGAAAACAGGTATGCTCTTAGGCCGGTTGGGACTCGTTGCTTGCATCTGTGTGGCCAGCAGCAAGACGTCAGAAGCTCAGAGCCTTTTCCGACGCTTTCTCCCAGTCGATCAAGTCGAATCTGACTCTCAAAGCGGATACAACCTTACCGAAGAAAATGGCCCCTGGTTGATCCTGACCACCACTTTCAGTGGAGAAGGAGCTGAGGAACAGGCGAACGAATTGGTCCTGGAATTTCGCCAACGTTTTAATCTTCCCGCCTACACGTACGAAATGACCTTTGGCCAGGCAGAGAGTCCGAACGGGCGTGGAATTGACAACTTGGGAGCACGGATAAAACGACGCTACCAACAGGAGGGAGTCCGGCAGGAATGGGCCGTACTGGTTGGCAATTTTGCAACCGTGGATGACGCAAAAGGCCAACGAGTTCTCAAACAAATAAAATTGATGGTTCCGGAGACTCTTAAAAAAGATGGGGAGCAGACCTCGCAAACCATGGCGGAAGTCCGAGCCTGGCAAGACAAGGTGCTGGCGCGTATGGGGGCCCATCGCCACCGCGGCCCAATGAGCAAAGCCTTCATGACATCCAACCCGCTTTTGCCCCGCGAGTACTTTGTACCCAAAGGCGTAGACAAATTTGTCGAGCAAATCAACAAGGGAGTCCAACACAGCCTACTGGACTGTGAAGGCAAGTACAGCGTTAAAGTTGCGACGTTCCGAGGAAACTCGGTCTTGCAAACCGCCACCAAGACTGAAAATCGGCGTGGAAAAGAAAAACGTGAGGGCGGGTTAGTTGCCGCCGCGGAAAACGCACACTTACTCACCAAAGAACTTCGCAAACATGACTGGGAAGCTTATGAGTTCCATGACCGCTACGAAAGCATTGTAACTATCGGAAGTTTTGACCGACCCGGCCGACAGTTACCCGATGGCCGCGTCATGCCGACCAGCAAAATCGATTTGATCGTCCGCAGGTTTGGCGCTGCCTACGACACGCCATCAGACCCGCTGAACGCTGTCGGTGATGACACGGAAAATCGTAACCGGCGGGAGCAGATGCTCCAGAATTTTTCCAGTTCATTTTCAAACAAACATGCCCAGGTGACCACCACGCTCAGCCCCAAACATGTCAAAATCCTGAAACGAAAACAGTTGCTCCGCACCATCCCCATGGACATTAAACCAACTGTAATCGAAGTTCCAAAACGGTCGCTCTCGACTGCATACATGCAACGTTAGATTGAAAATCGACTTGCATTAGCGGACCAATCGCTCAAAGATGGGTCGTTCCATTTTAGCAAACAGAGGGAGCGATCACATGGTTTGGGACCTGGTAATCGGCACACACAATGGTAAAAAAGGCGCAGAACTGGCTGACCTGCTCGCCCCATATCGGTTTCGCATCGTGACCTTGGCAGAAGTTGAGCAGGCAATCGAAGTTGTGGAAGACGGGGAGTCATTTGCTGAAAATGCGGAGAAAAAAGCGGTTCAACAAGCTCGGCACCTTAATCGCTGGGTCATGGCTGATGACAGCGGAATCGAGGTCGACGCACTTCAATGTGCACCAGGAATCTACTCAGCACGTTACGCCGGTCCAAATGCCTCGGATGAAGACAATAATGCCCGGCTCCTGGAAGAACTGGGGGAACTCCCTCTTCACCAACGCACGGCACGTTACATTTGTCACGTGACCGTTTCGGATCCGGCAGGAAATGTTCGTGCCGAAAGTCACGCCACCTGTGGCGGCCGCATTCGCTTTGCACCGAGCGGGCAAAACGGTTTCGGCTATGATCCGCTCTTTGAAGTGATCGAATACCACCGCACCTTCGGAGACTTGGGGCCAACGGTTAAGCGAGCTCTCAGTCATCGCTCACGCGCACTCCGCGCAATCATTCCACAACTGGCAAAGCTGAAGAGTTCCGGAACGTGGAAACCTGACCAAGCGACTCCCCCCTGAAGTGGCCAAGTGTCGAAGTGGCCAAGTGTCGAAGTGGTCAGGTGTCGAAGTGGTCAGGTATCGAAGTGGCCAGGTATCGAAGCGACGTCAACGTCGGGTCACCTGCAAAAAACCTCCAGACAGGCCCCCCAGCAACTCTCTATTCGATCAAGAAACCTCTACTACCACGGCCGCAGGGTGCACATCCACATACCACCTGCCAACCTTTGCCACCGGTGGCCATTTGCGACAATCAAACAGGGGCAGATCGAGCCGTTGCCATTTAGAAGGGCAACTCGCAAAAAAACGATAATCGGTCAGGCCAATTCGAGCAACGAACCTAGAATAGAAGCAAACAAATGAAAAGCCTGCCCGACGGATAAACTGCCGGACAGGCTCAATGAGAGAAGGCATATAGATGCGACAAACGTACCGTTTCACAGCCTGTTTGACAACCACCGGATGGAGAAAACTCTGTGCAACGCAACAACTCTTGATGCTGTTTGGAGTTATGGTGAGTTTTCCGCTGTCTGGTCCCTCCGCGACTGCCACTTCCAAAGAGATGTGGTTGGCGGAGAATCTTCCAGCGATCGTTTCGCTGTATCGAGAACTCCACCAAAACCCGGAACTTAGTTTTGCAGAAAAACAAACTTCTGGGCGGCTCGCGAATGAACTGCGAAACACCGCTGCGGAGGTCGAGCAGGAAATCGGCGGATACGGCGTTGTTGGCTTGCTGAAAAATGGTCCTGGCAAGGTACTGATGCTACGGGCAGACATGGATGCCCTACCGGTCATTGAACAGACGGGACTCAATTATGCTTCCCAGGTTCGTGTACCCGACCCCCGTGGTGCAACCGTGGGAGTCATGCACGCTTGCGGACACGATATCCACATGGCCAACCTGATTGGTACCGCTCGCTTTCTGAATGCACATCGTGATTTATGGGCTGGCACGGTAATCTTTTTGTGCCAGCCTGCTGAGGAACGGGGAGCTGGTGCCGAAGCAATGCTGGAAGATGGCCTGTTTGTCCGTTTTCCTCGTCCTGACTTTGCCATCGCCCTACACGTTTCCCATAACACCGCTGCGGGCGAGGTTCAATATCGGAGTGGTTATTCTCAAGCCAACGTCGACAGTGTCGACATTACGGTCATGGGGCACGGAGGACACGGGGCCTACCCAGAAACAACCATTGACCCGATTATTATCGCCGCTCGTCTTGTCCTCGACCTGCAAACCATTGTCAGCCGTGAAGTGAAGCCCATCGAACCGGCGATCATTACTGTCGGATCGATTCATGGTGGTACAAAACACAATATTATTGGCAACGATTGTCACCTGCAGCTAACCGTGCGGAGCTACGCGCCGAAAGTACGCCAGCAGCTTCACGAGGCAATCCGGCGCAAGGCGCGGGCAGCCGCCGAAAGTGCTGGAGCGCCAGAACCCAAGGTGGCCATCTCTGAAGGAACTCCTTCGCTCTACAACGACCCGCAACTTACCAACCAAGTCGTCTCGATATTGAAACGAACACTGGGAAACCCTCAAGTCAAAGAATCGGTCCCCTCAATGGGGGGCGAAGACTTTAGCCGCTACGGAAAGGCAGGTGTACCCATATGCATGTTCAAGCTTGGGTCAGTTCTCCAGGACCGACTCGACGGCTACGCTTCAAAAGGCATTCCACCACCTTCATTACATTCACCTCTGTTCTATCCCGACGCGGAGCTGACGCTACATACTGGCATCTCTGCTATGACCAGTATTGCTCTTGATCTCCTCGCACCAGGCAAAACAACACAACCTTAGCAAAAAGGCATTTTGGATCGATGGGTAAAGTCATCATCTGCTATCTGGTTTTCATCTTTCCAATTGTGGGATTAACGTTTTCTGCTCGTCGCTGGGCTCTACAAGAACTGGCCACTCCAGCGGCCCATCGCCAATGGGAAACATGGCGTGAAGACGTGCGCCAAGGGCGGGATCCTCAGGGGCCAACTGTAGCGCGGCGAACTCCCGGAAGTGCAGAACCTCCCGCCCTAATATTGTTGCGAGACTATTTTCCGACTTGCCTGGTTGCCGCGATCATTTTTTCTTCTCTGTTGTTTTCGATGACAGCCTGGTTTTTGATTGGCGTTTACCGAGGTGAAAACAGTGGTCCCGCGGAGCCCTATCCTTAAAGATGCAATCTCGAAACAATGCGCTACTTCGTTTCGATCTTCGGATCGAGTGCATCCCGCAAACCATCGCCCAGGAAATTAAGGGAAAAGAGTGTAATACCGAGTGCCACGCTCGGAAAAACGATCAGCCACCAATAAATCTTCACCGGATTGATCACCTTGATTCCCTCGTTTGCCAACAACCCCCAGGAGACGTTTGGCGGTTCAACTCCCAACCCGAGGAAAGAAAGAAACGCTTCAAACAACATGACTCTCGGAATTGTCAACGTCAGGTAGACAATGACAATACTCACCAGGTTAGGAAGAATATGACGCGCGATGATGGACGGCTGGCTCACCCCGAGCGCGCGAGCTGCCTCAATGAAGGGTTCATGCTTGAGTGAAATCACTTGCCCTCGAACCACCCTGGCCATCGTTAACCAGTAGATCGCACCAACCACTAGAAAAAAGATCGTGATGCGGTCAATCCCGACCAATTCAAGGGTCATTTTGATGTCGCGTTGTCCAAGAATTGTGATGATAAAAATCACGACGAAGATGAACGGTATGGAGTAGAGGATGTCTACAATGCGCATCATTAGGTCATCAACAAATCCGCCACAATATCCAGCCACTGCACCCCAAGTCACACCAATAAGTAATGAGACGAGCGTAGCCACAAGCCCCACAATCAAAGAGACGCGGGCTCCCCAAAATAGGCGCGAGAAAATATCACGCCCCAGCAAGTCCCGTCCTGCCACAGGACCAAGGGACCAATGGCCAAACAACCAATACCTGGTCCGCACCATCCAGCGACTCAACGGGCCCAGGTCGGGAAATCCTGCTATGCGATAGGGGTTTTGTGCAACATCCCGGGCCTGCTGGCGTTGCTCGAAGGTTTGTGAATCGCCATGGGCTGGCACGACCTCCGAAGACTTTTGAATTGCTTTGATGTCAAGGGAAAAGGTTGGCCTGAAAAGGGGAATCAATTGAGGCGGCTCGTACTGCAAGTCGGTACGATCACGGTCGGGAGGGTCGAGTGGAAGCAGCGGCGTCAAAAGTGCAAGCCCGCAAATCGCCACCAGGATCCACATACTAACCATGGCAACGCGATTGCACCGAAGCTTTCGCCAGGCATCCTGCCACAACGAGCCCCCCTTGGCCAACGCACCTACGTCGCTTGTGTTCGAATGATGATTCTTGGATCCCAGCATCTCACGTTATTCCAGTTCGATCCGAGGATCAAGCAAAGCGTAGGAAATATCGACCAGCACGTTCATGGTGTAGAGCAACACGGTATACAGCAGAACGAGCCCCATCGCTAACGTGTAGTCGCGATCGAGTGCCGCCTGAACAAAATGAGATCCCAATCCTGGGATGTAAAAAATGCGTTCGATGACCAATGATCCCGTAAGGATGCCGGCTGTTGCTGGCCCGAGAAATGACATGATCGGCAAGAGGGCTCCAGGCAGAGCATGTCGCAAGACAACCTGCCGTTTGGTCAACCCCTTGGCGCGGGCCGTACGAATATAATCCTGCGAAAGCACATCAAGCATACTGGTACGCATGATTCGTGCAACGTAGGCGGCATAAGGAGCTCCCAGGCAGAAGGCGGGAAGAATGAGTTGTCGAACCGACCCCCAACCGGCAGCGGGAAATACGGGAAACAAAAATACAAACCCGATGATGGCAAGACCTGCAACAACAAAATTTGGGAGGGCAATTCCCACCGTTGCGACCGACCGCAAAGCCAGATCGCTCACCGAGCCACGATGAACCGCCGAAATAATTCCAGCGGTGATTCCCAGCACCATGGAAAAGACCAAAGCCAAAAGACCAAGTGCGGCTGAGACGGGAAGTCCCTCACGAATGTAACGATCAACAGGTAAATCTCGTCGATAGCAATCCCCCAGATCACCCTGAATCGTATTCGATAGTTGTCGCCAGTACTGATTCCAAAGAGAGTCATCGAGGTGGTAGCGGCGCATCATGTTCGCTTCGATTTCCGGTGGCAGGTTTCGCTCACTATCAAACGGACCCCCTGGAACAGCGCGCATCAAAAAGAAAGAGGCCGTGAAAACCACCCACAGCGTCACCATCATCCAGAGAAACCGCTTGGCAAGAAAGGAGATCACGCCTCTGTCCCCCCAGATGGCGGATGTTTACGATCGCGAATCATGCTGTCTGCCAATGGGCCCTGTGGCGCAGTATTCAAGTTTTGTTGCAACGCGAACTATTCGGAACTCATGTACTCATTCTTGCCACTGGCATCTCGATCCACATAAATCGCACCGAGCGGATGCAAATCGACCGCTGTGTTGTAAAATCCTCGCACGTAAGGCTGGACAAGATTGCGCGATACGTAGTAGTAAATTGGAATAATTGGCAATTCTTCCATGAGAATCCGCTCCGCATTCTCCAACAGCCGCAACCTTTTTTCGTCATTGAGCTCCGCAGCAGCCTCTGCGATAAGCCGGTCATACTCCAGGTTGGACCATCCGCTCCGGTTGTTTTCACCGTCGGTGACGAACATATCAAGATAAGTGTTTGCGTCGAGATAGTCTCCCACCCAGGAACGCCGGCAAATGCCAAAGTTCATTTGCCGTTGGCTGTTCAAATAGGAACCCCACTCTTCGTTCCGCATGCTAACGGTGATACCAAGGTTCCGCTGCCACTGCTTCCGAATCAGTTCGGCAATGGTCTGGTGTGTCTCGTCGCTGTTGTAAAGGATCTCGAATTTGGGAAAACCGATACCATCGGGATAACCTGCTTCGCTGAGTAAACGGCGAGCTTTGGCAGGATCTTCAGGGTGACATTCCTGGGAGTGATATCCCGGAATTCCAGGGGGTACGAGCCCGTAGGCCACCACCTCGCCAGCTCCCATCGCAACGCGGGTAATCTCATCACGGTCGAGAGCGAGTGAAAGGGCCTGGCGGACCCGAATGTCATCCAGTGGCTTCTGCTTGAGATTCAGACCATAAAAATAGGAACACAAAAACGGGGCCGGATTCAAGTCAACTTTATCCCGTCCATGTTCCAGCAGATCGCGCACAATGAGCGATTCGGTATCGGTTAACCAGTCGATCTGCCCCGTCTCATACATATTGAAGGCCGTCGTGCGTGAATCGACCGACAGCGCGTCCACTACATTCAATCGGACATTTTTCCGATCCCAATAAGTATCGCTCTTCATGAGTCGAATCCGATCCCGAACTCGGCGAAACTTCAGGCGAAAGGCCCCGTTACCCACAATATTTTCAGGATAGGTCCAGTCGGGAGAACCATGTTCTTCAACACACGGACGGTAGAGTGGGAACAAGGCGTAGTGCATCGTGAGCTGAAGCCAGAATGGGGTCGGACGCTGGAGTGTCGTCACCAAAGTTTTATCGTCAATCGCATCAAGACCAACTTCCCTGAAGTCAAGCAGTACCTGCCGACACGACTCGACCCCGCCAGGGTCTTTCTGAGTATCGGCGCCAACCAGGAATTTCCGTTCCTCTTTTCCAACACGTACCACCACCACGCGGGAACTCTTCCCAAAACTTTCCATTGCTTTCTTGCTTATCAAGACACCGTGCAACAACTTACCACGACGCGTCCAGGGCTGACCATCAGGCAGGTTCAGCTCAACCTCAACACGATCCCCTGGGGCGACCCCGGCTAGTCCGGCACTGTATCGACGCGCATTCTTGATGTACCAGCACTGGTATGCATAGCGAGCGCCGGTCATCGGATCCAGCATACGACGGATTCCGTACAGGAAATCCTCTGCGGTTACCGCAACCCCATTAGACCAGCGGGCATCGGGACGCAGGTGGAAGGTGTAGACTGTTTTGTCTGCAGAAATGTCCCAAGACTCTGCCACTCCAGGCTCGGGAAGATAGGTCTCAGGGTTGGGCTTTGCCAACCCCTCAAAAATAGCAGCGAGAATGCGGTGTTCGGGAATTCCGGTCACGGTTGCCGGATCCATTGACTTAATTTCGGTTTCATTGTGAAAAGTAAAATCGGCAGGCGGCAGGTTGCCGCGTAAGACAGCCCAGGCGACGGATGAAATCCCCAATGCTAGGATGATGAGGATCAAAAGAAAACGCTGTGACATGGCAACGACATTTGGGTTGGAGCAAATTTTAATATGGGCGAGCGGCATCACCAACGTCACAAACCTCCTCGTGCACTAGCAGCCCCGCGAAATCTTGTGGTTGTTTGTGCTCCCCTGCGGAGCAACATTAACCTCTCAAGGATTGTCCGAACCGCCGGTTGTTGTGGAATTACGCGCCTCATCTCCATCGGTACGGCCAGGATCGACCCGAAAATTGCCCGCGATGCCGCCGAGCACATCACGCTAGAAACCCACCGCACACTCCCACCCGTAGTCGATAGACTAGGGGCGGAAGGATATCGACTTGTCGGGCTGGAGCAGACGAACGATTCCAAAAACATCCACCAGTATCCATTCGAATCGAAAACAGCTTTGGTCGTGGGCAATGAGCGTCTGGGCCTGGAGGAAGATATCCTCGCAAAACTTGACGACATTGTTGAAATTCCAGTGTGGGGATTACCTTTCAGTTACAACGTGGCAACGGCCACGGCGATGGCCCTTTACGAGTATTGCAGGCAGTTTCCCGAGGGTTGACCTGTCGCCAGAATGTGACCATCGACCAGATCGCGGGCAACCAAATCGACGAGTTCACCGGCTGGTAGGGGTGAAGGTGTTTTGATTTCCACCGGGGCATAGCGGCAGGAGGTTCCCACCTGCACGTTGACCCGGTCAGGGTGGGACGATTCGACCAGGACCTGAAGCCGAGACCCCAGGAGACTGTGGAAGTAGCGATCTCGAAGTTGAACCTCGAGTTGGGACAAGGCTTGTTGTCGCTGGCGTTTGATCTTTTTAGGTAGTTGTCCCGGCATTTCAGCCGCTGCAGTACCCCGACGTGCACTGAATGGGAAGATATGGATTTTTGAGAAGCCAACCTGCTGGCAAGCAGCAAGCGTTTCGGAAAATTCCTGGTCCGTCTCACCAGGAAAACCGACAATCACGTCAGTGGTGATTGCCGGATTTTCAAGTTGTTCCTGGACGAGCCGGCAACGATCAATAAATCGGCGGCTGCCCCACCGACGTCGCATCCGCCGCAAGACGTTGTCACTACCGCTCTGCATGGAAATGTGCATGTGGGGGCATACTTTTTCACCGTACTCCGCTAACACACTGATTAACTCGCGGGTTACCTCGGTCGCCTCGATGCTCGAAAGTCGTATCCGAAAGTCGCCTGGAATTTCAGCGATGCGACGCACCAGGTGGGATAACCGGATCCAATCTTGCTTGGGGCGGTTGCGATTCCACTCGACACCGTAGTGTCCCAGGTGAATGCCTGTAAGCACGACTTCCCGGTAACCTCGATCGACCAGACGACGCACCTCATCGAGAATGTGATCGACCGGGCGGCTGCTGACTTGAGGCCTCACCTGTGGAATAATGCAAAAGCTGCACCGCAACAAACAACCGTCCTGCACCTTGATATAAGCTCGATGGCGGCGCCCAAAGCCGCTGATTCCGGTGGGAACGTCGGTAACGCCAAACCGCCCCAGCAAATCAGGTAATTCTCGCTTGTCGGTGACAACTTCTGTAACATTCGGCAAGTTTGCAACCTCTTCCGGGGCGCGAGTCGCATAGCACCCCATGACCACGATTTTGGCCGCGGGGTTGTCGCGAGCCATACGACGAATTGCCTGCCTGCTTTTCGAATCACCTTCGCCAGTAACTGTACATGTGTTGACGATACAAAGATCGGCCGGTTGCTGCTGGTCCGCATCTTCATAACCAATGCT
The DNA here is from genome assembly GCA_022448345.1 of Pirellulales bacterium. Taxonomy (GTDB): domain Bacteria; phylum Planctomycetota; class Planctomycetia; order Pirellulales; family Lacipirellulaceae; genus JAKVCB01. The sequence continues at coordinate 9,008 of JAKVCB010000048.1, read as the reverse complement.
CAGCAGCCCTTCCCGGACGTACTGGGTCTCGTATTGGTTGACTTTACAGCCAAGGGTAAGTGCACGGAGTTTCATCGATTCGGTCTACTCCTCTGGTTCGATGGTGCTCCACATCGATCCTTCACTGGTCTCGCGACGGTCTTTGCCGTAGGCATGAATTTGATCCCGCTTCAGTTCGGCATGCTCCTTGGTCGTGGTAAGAACCGTGGCACGCCCATCCTCGTCAACTGAGTTGGCGATTTTACAACATTCCTCATCAATGTAGCCAAAAAGTTCACGCAACATCCCCTCGACGTAGTCAAAGGTGTGGTCGTCGCTATCCCACAATATTACGTGATATCGGGGCTGACGGTTTGGCCTGCGTTGGCTCCTTGTAACTCGGTCAGGAACCAGCGTCGCGGTCGGGGCATCCCCACTAAACCCCGAAAAACTACCGTCGAACGGTTCATTCATCGCCATCTCTCCTCGGCTGGTGAAATTAGGTATCCGCGATTATATTGTACGCCCGAAGGTTAGGCAAAGCATGCCACAAGCCTCCCCCTTGATGTTCATCCAACCGCAGCTGTCAGACACGCAAGAGGTACCGATTCTACCGATGAGCAGTCTAAACGAATATCTCGAAAATAACCGCGACAGGTTTGAAAGCGACTTGAGTGATTGGTTGCGGATTCCTAGCGTGAGTGCCGATTCTTCCTTTTCGAGCAATGTAAAACAGGCAGCTCATTGGCTGCAAAGTCACTTGGAAGATATGGGGATGACAGCGGAACTTATTGAGACGGCAGGGCATCCATTGATTTATGCCGAGTCCCCCCCCGTGCCCGGAAAGCCGGTGGTACTCGTTTATGGACATTACGATGTACAACCTCCCGATCCCTTGGAGGAATGGACTACGCCACCGTTCGAGCCAACAATTCGCGACGGCAACATCTACGCTCGGGGAGCGACGGACGATAAAGGACAACTGTTAACTCACGTTAAAAGCGCACGGGCCTGGATCGAATCCGCAGGCGAGCTGCCCCTGCAAGTAAAATATCTGATTGAAGGTGAAGAAGAAGTAGGCAGTCCCAATCTGGAAAACTACCTGTCGACCCACCAACATAAGCTGGCCTGCGACTGTGTTGTTGTCAGCGATACCAGCCAGTTTGCCCGGGGAGTGCCAGCAATCACTTTTGGGCTACGGGGAATCGCCTACTACGAACTCCGCCTGAGTGGGCCGAAACAAGATCTGCACTCCGGAATTTTCGGTGGTGGAGTGACGAACCCTGCCAATATACTCGCGCGCCTCCTGGCTGCCTTAATCGATGAAAATGGACGGATTCAAATCCCAGGCTTTTACGACGATGTGATTCCCTTGACCGACCGCGAACGCGAACAATTTCAAGCCCTTCCCTTCAACGAGGCCCAATTCATCAGCAACTTGGGAGTGAATGGGTTATCAGGCGAGTCAAGCTATTCGACACTTGAGCGCCGCTGGGCTCGTCCCTCCTGCGACGTGCATGGTCTGTGGAGTGGTTACCAGGGGGAAGGAACCAAAACGATTCTACCAGCCCAAGCGGGCGCCAAATTCAGTTTCCGTCTGGTTCCCGATCAAGATCCAGCCAGCATCGGAGCAGGTTTGCGCGAATTCTTTGAGTCGCGTCTCCCGCCAGGTATCGAAATGGAACTGATTGACTTTAATGGCACATCAGGAATCCTGGTCTCTCTGGAAAGCCCGTACATTGGAGCAGCCGCCCGTGCCATCGAGCAAGGATTTGGTTGCCCACCGGTTTTCATCCGCGAAGGCGGATCGATACCGATTGTGTCCACCTTTATGCGTGAACTAGGAGCAGACGTACTGCTGCTGGGATGGGGTTTGAACGACGATAATGCCCACAGCCCCAACGAAAAATTTTCGCTCGCCGACTTTCACCGGGGCATCCGTGCTAGTGCCTACCTCTGGCAGGAATTGGCAAGAATTGAACTGTAATTGCTATGCTTAACAAACGCTTTGTATTGGAAAACGTTGAACTCGTTCAACAGAACTGTAATCATCGTGGCGTTACGGCCGACGTGGCGCGTTTTGCCAGCCTGGAAACCGACCGCCGTGCGCTCCAAACTGAGATAGAAGAAGTCTCACGCCAAGCAAATTTGGTAAGCAAATCGATTGGCAAGGCAAAAGATGAAACTGAACGCGAAGCACGCAAAGAAGAAGGGCGGCGTTTGCGCGAAGAAAAAGATGCAAAGCAACAAGATATTGATCGGATCGCGGCAGAAGCCGATTCGATTCATCGAAGCATACCCAACCTCACGCACGCTGACGCGCCCATCGGATCAGAAGCCGACAGCCGAGAATTACGCCACGGGGCAATCGAAGTTCGAACTCATAATTTTCCGGTCCTCGACCACGTTGAATTGGCCGACCAACATGCTCTCGTCGATTTTGAAGGAGGCTCACGAATCGCCGGACACGGGTTCTACTTTTTGAAGAACGAAGCTGTGTTGCTGGAACTGGCACTCCAGCAATTCGTAATCGAAAAGCTGGTGCGCGAGGGTTTTACCCCAATGCTAACCCCCGATCTGGCACGTGGCGAAATCCTCCAAGGAATCGGGTTCATTCCGCGCGGCCCCGAAACTCAAATCTACAGCATTGAAAATGAAAACCTAAATCTCGTCGCCACGGCCGAAATTACACTGGGAGGCCTCTACGCTGGACAAACGCTCGATACCAGTCAACTACCCATGAAATTATGTGGTATCAGCCATTGCTTTCGTACCGAAGCAGGCGCAGCAGGACGAGTATCGAGAGGCTTGTACCGTGTTCACCAATTCACCAAGGTTGAAATGTTCAGCTTCACAAAGCCAGAAGAAAGTGATGACATGCTTGAACACTTCTGCAACTTGGAATGCCAAATCTTCGACGACCTCGGCATTCCCTTCCGTGTCATCGATACTGCCACGGGAGACCTGGGTGGGCCAGCCTACCGCAAATACGATCTGGAGGCATGGATGCCAGGACGCGGATCAAACGGTGAATATGGCGAAGTGACAAGCGCCTCGAATTGTACCGATTATCAGGCACGAGGACTTGATATTCGCTTCAAGACCCCGGGAGAAAAAGGGACTCGCTTTGTCCACACCCTCAATGGGACCGCAGTTGCCATTAGCCGGGCCATTATCGCAATCCTGGAAAACTACCAACAAGCCGATGGTTCTATCCTGATTCCAGACGTCTTGAAAAAGTATGTTGGTAAAGATCGCATTGGAGCATAACCGTTGAGCAACGACGCCGGTCAAACGGCACCCCCCAGCCAAAACCGGTCCTGATGGTCTGACCCCATTGGCTCCAGCGGTCGAAAGAGGTCTGCCCTAAGGCAAACCATGTTTACTGCACTACGGCCGGATGAACCTCCGAGCCCGTTTCTCACCAGCGGATTCACCCGCATAAGTGGTCTTTTCCCTCGAAACAATTTTTTCGGACTGGGAAATCTGTTCTGATCTGGAACTTTGGGGTGATTAGTTAAGTTGGAGACGATGGGAAGTCGATAGCTGCCAATGGCGTATGAAGCGTCGAGGTGAGGCACCTGTAAAACCTCGCTTACGTCATGGATCGGCACGAATACGTTGTCGTGCGTTCCAGGCGAGGACAATGCCCGCCTCAACACCTGTTTCCCTCCCCCACTATCCGAGGAGTCTCCCGATGAAACATCGTATGAACTTGGCCACGCTCGCCCTTGGCGTCGTAATCGCCCTTGGTGCTGCTGCCAATGCAAACGCTTTTGGCGGCCTTTTTAACGGCATCCTGAGCGGTGGCTGTGGCTGCTGTGAAGCCACCTGTGGCTGTGAGCCCACTTGTGGCTGTGAGCCCACCTGTGGCTGTGAGCCCACCTGTGGTTGCGAACCGACCTGTGGTTGCGAACCTTCCTGCGGTTGCTGCCGACCACGTTGTGGTGGTTTGCTGAATTGCCTCAACGGGCTGTTCTCATGCCACCGTCGCTGCTGCGAAGCCAGTTGCGGTTGTGAGCCCACCTGTGGTTGTGAGCCGACTTGTGGTTGCGAGCCAACTTGTGGCTGTGAGCCCACCTGTGGTTGCGAGCCTTCCTGTGGCTGTGAGCCTTCCTGTGGTTGCGCTCAACGATGTGGCTGTGGTCGTGGTTTGCTGAATCGCCTCAACGGGCTGTTCTCGTGCCACCGTCGCTGCTGCTGCGAAGCCAGTTGCGCTTGTGAAGCCAGTTGCGCTTGCGAACCCGGTTGCGGTTGCGAACCCTCTTGTGGTTGCGGTAGCTAAGACAACCATAAACCGCGAGTTAGAGATGTAGAAGTAGCACGGTTCCCGCCAAATTGGTGGGAACCGTGTTTTTTTATGGAACCAGGAACCAACGCGATTAGAAAATAGAGAGATATGCGTTGTTCTCTGTAGTTTGCAATAGATGCTGGACGTTATCCAGGTACGATATCTCTATCGATCTCTGACATCCTGGTCGGATTCCCAACATCCTTATCAACTACTACTGCAACCGCCGCCAGTTGACCTCTTCTAAATTAAAGGCCTGTAGTTGGATATCTCCGTCCCGTTCTGCCGGACAAACGAGTACAGCTCGCACCTCTGGTTGTGCGGCACAAAATTTTTCGACCTCCGCAGGACCCATCACGTAAAATGCGGTCGAAAGGGCATCTGCTTCGACTGCTGTGGGTGCAATTACCGTGGCCGAATAAATTCCTTCGGCTGGCATCCCGGTTCGAGGGTCAAGGATGTGGCCATAACGCTTGCCACGGTGCCGGAAGAATTGTGTTCCCGATCCGGAGGTGGCGAGTGCCTCATCCCGCAAAAAAAACTCCGCCAGGCGTTCTGAAGGGCGGATCGGATGCCGCAAACCAATCGCCCAGCCTGCTTCATCTTGACCGCGAGCCAACACACTACTGCGACCACCGTGAATCAAATAATCGGCAAGCCCGTTCTGGTCGAGCAACTCGGCTGCCCGATCCAACGCGTAACCCTTGCCAAGGCTGTTGAAGTTGATGGCAACTTCAGGAAGTTTGAAGTGAATTGCCTGCTCTGTTTCGTCGAGTTCCACATGCTGAAACCCAACCTTTTTCAGTGCCCGCTTTAAGTCTTCCTCCTGGGGTAGCTTACCGGTTCTCCTTGAGAAGCCCCAAACATCTGAAAGGGGGCCACTCGTAATATCGAATGCACCTCCGGTCTTCTCATACAGAAACGATGCCAGAGAAAGGAGCGAAAACAGGCGGGACTCCACCCGGACATCCTCCAGCGCCGCCCGACGATTGATATCCAACACTTCGCTATGGTTGCGATAAACCGTCAATTGATCCTCGATCGTTTCGACCAGATCAAGCGCTGCGATTGCATGTTCGGTAGCTGCATCTTCGTGTTGAGCCGGAAATTGGACCTCAAAATCGCAAGCCATCGCCCGCCGGCGAACACTTAACAGATACCGACCTACCGTCACAGCCGCTTGGATCTTGGCACCATTGGGATCAAGGTGATCGAGAGGTTCCAGCGGAGCCTCTGTACCCTTGCCCTGCAAGAAATCGCGACGTGTGGGATGTTGCGGTCGAGACATCTCTCGATTATACCGTCAATCTAGGAACCATGGGGACTAGGACCTGGGAGAATCCCTCGCAATGTCAGATCTTATCATCACTGTTTCGGGGCTTCGTGGCATCGTGGGAACGTCACTGACCGATGACATCGCCCGTCGCTACGCAGCAGCGTTTGCACACAGCACGCCAAACGGCTTATTCGTGGTCACACGGGATGGACGGGACAACGGTCCCCAGTTAGTCACTCCGGTCTGCGAAGGACTTATCCAGGGGGGGGCAACAAAGATCCTGGACGGGCAGATCTCAGCGACTCCCACAACAGGAATCCTGGTGAGGAAAACGGGTGCAGTGGGAGGAGTCCAAATCTCGGCCAGCCACAATCCGTCAGAATACAACGGTCTCAAGTTGTTTTCCTCCGCCGGTCGCGTCCTCCCGGCCGCACTCGGCAACGAGGTCCTCCAGCGGTTTCACTCCCATCCACCAGAGGTGACAGAAAACCCCACCTGTCCGATCCAAATGATTTCTGACACGACATCGGCACATTGGTCTCTGGTTGCACAAACGGTCCATTTGGAGCGTATTCGGGAAAAATCCTTTCCGGTGCTGCTTGACGCCAACCATGGGAGTGGAAGTCTGCTTGGGCAACAATTGCTCGAAGAACTGGGATGCCAGGTGACGGGAGTCGGTACTACTCCGGACGGGAAATTTTCCCATCCTCCCGAACCAACCTCTAAAAACCTTGCCAGCGTTGTACAACAAGTCGTGCAGGCCAATGCCGCAATTGGGTTTTGTCAGGATCCCGATGCCGATCGGCTTGCCTTGATCGATGAAAACGGCCGCTACCTTGGAGAGGAATACACGCTGGCAATTTGTGTAAACCACGTTCTGCGAACCACGCCAGGATCGATTGTTACGAACTGCTCAACGAGCCGCATGAGTGAAGACTTGGCAAATCAGTATGGCGTTGGGTTCCACCGCTCCGCGGTCGGTGAGGCAAATGTTGTCGACAAGATGCTCGAAGTTGGGGCTATCCTGGGTGGCGAAGGCAACGGCGGGTGCATCGACCCACGAGTCGGTTTGGTGCGTGACAGTTTCGTGGGTATGGCATTGGTCCTGGACGCCATGGCCGAGCGAAATTTACCAATCTCTGCGTTGGCCGACGAGCTTCCCTGTTACTCGATTTGCAAGACCAAGATCAGGTTAGCTGCCGAAGACGTCGCCGACGGACTCGATGCCCTGCAGCGACATTTTAGCAACGCCGATCACAACCGGATGGACGGACTGCGACTTGACTGGCCTGACCGATGGCTACTCGTCCGTGCCAGCAATACCGAACCGATCGTAAGAGCCGTTGCAGAAGCCCCAACTGCCGGGGATGCCGAGCAACTGTGCGCCGAGGCAGCTGCTGTTTTGAGTATCCAGTGATCAGGATGACCTGGATCCGAAACTTGTGGCCCAGGCTGCGGACGTTTAGCTCAGGACTTACCGGGACAGGTTGCCGTTTTTTTGGCTGCACCGCTGAGGGCAACCAGGTAGGGAACCGGCTCACTGCCGAGTGCGTTCAGAACGGTCCCACCAGCGGTGAACACATGGGTCACCCAGTCTGGTTTTCCGTATTTCTCCAGTGCTTTTCCTCCTTCCCCCCCTCCCACGTACACCGCAACTCCCGCATCGGTCAATCGCTTCAGCTGTCGGGTGAATTTTCGCGTTCCCTCCTCGAATCGTGGATCCTCAAACATGCCAAAGACGCCGTTATGGAATGCGACTTTATCCACAGCTCCTCCGGCCAGAAACTGGCCAATCTTGTCCTCAAACAAGGCCGTTGACTTCGGCCCGATGTCAAATTGCTGATCGCCCGGCTCCAACTCCAGCTTTGCAGTACCATCGGCAACTATCGAATCGATTGGCACTACGAACTCAATTCCCCGATTGCGACCATCGGTGACCATCTTTTTAGCCTGAGCAACTCGCCCAGGAGGAATGAAGTAAGGCTGATCGCTGTGGGTAGGATCCTCCGCTACGCCAATGCAAACATGCTGACCGTCCAACTCGCCGATTGCCTTGCGAAGCGCCATCGCCAGAGATCCCGCGGCGAAAACATGCTTGATTTTTCCACCACCCATCATCGCTTCCAGATCATCTAACTTGTCGATTTTCAAGCCGCTGAAGACCACCAGTTCCGTATCGAGACAACGCATCATGGGCCCGCGAAATTCTCCTGCCACGTACTCACCCAGTGCCACACGATCCATGCCAGCTGGAATCACCGTACTGGACACATCCAGACTACCGGCGGAAAGCGCCTCATGGATATAGACTCGAGCAACTTGTTCAGCCATATGGTTGGCAAAGTGCGCGAGACGTGGAGCCAACGTTTGAAGATCATTTTGACCCGCCTTCCAGAGCACCCGCTCAACATCATAGCGACGGGTGTTTTCGAGCATGATTACGGATCCCTCAGCTGCAGTGTCGATTTTGTGCGTGGCTGCCTCCCGGACTTTCAGCTCTGACTCATCCAACCAGTCGGTCACCAAGGGAACTTCGCATTCAAGAAGTTCGCCAAGTCGGGCTGCAACCTTCGACAAGGAACCTTCTGGTTTCCGCCCGATATGGCCAAAGATAATCTGCTTCCAGCCATGCTCTCGACCGAACGCCACAGTCTGAATCATCGATTGCAGACGAATATCGCCCTCTCCCACCTGAAGTCCGGGTTTGGCATCAACATCCCCCCGAACCAGCACTTTCGTTCCGGCAGGAAGATCTTCCAGGGAACTCATACCTGGAATCGTGTTTAAATAATCGCCCAGTTGCCAGGTCGGTGCGGCGCTGTGGCCAGCAAGCAACATCTCACACCAGGCCTGCATTTCCTGATCATTAATTGTCATCAGCGGGTTCCTCAATTTCAGCCAGATGTCTACCCTGGCTCATCCACAGGATGTACTAACTGCCTTCTCTTTTCAAACCTGACTTTCCATAGTTCTACTCGGCTGTCTGTAGATGTCCATGATCGAAAGAAGTGACTTTTCGGTCAAGCACCACTGTGAGACTCGTTCTAAAAAAGAATGTCAAGTTTCAACGCACTGTCCACATTTGTCCCGTTGACCAGGGCCAACCGACAGAAATAAGATGGCAGGGTGGACGTGCTTGGATAACTACAGGAAGATTCCCGTGGAAAACCACTGAAGACTGAGAAATATGAAAATCATAAGAAGCCCCTGGGGAAATAGAAACACGTGACAGCAACCAGAGAAGAACTTCAAAATCTGGATGAAGTATTGCGAGCAACTGGTGCCCCGCTTGTCGCGGTCACGGGAAACGATTTCCCCACATCGCAAACCTGCATCCCACGCACACAACTTATATCCGAGGTTGCCGCAGCACTTTCCAACCCGGTTGAGTATCCCCCGCTTGCCCGGGCTATCGTACCGGGTGACCAGGTGGCGATTGCTGCCGATGAATCAACACCCTGT
>JAKVCB010000047.1 GCA_022448345.1 Pirellulales bacterium | reverse complement strand
CGGTCTCTATCGGTAGCTGCTCTATCGACAAAACGCCGTAAAAGGCGCGGACGTTTTTCGTCCACCGCTCCCCTCCCCTCTTGGCCCCGCCGCCGGTCTGGAGATTCCAATGCCGAGCAGAATACTGGCCAAAAAAACATCCGCAGGCGATTTTGTGGGGCCTGGTGTTGTTTTAAGTACGCCGATTCGCGTGAAGGTTTTGGGATTTGCCCGCATCGTTGGTCAGGTCATGCAGTTCGTGCCGTGGATTTCTGGTTTGCCTAATATGTTTCCAGGCTCTGATAGGGCAGTTTTGGTAAAACAGGCTGCCGTAGGGATGGGGACGCGTCGCGTGTGGGGGGAAACATTTGACAATTCGTGGAGTCTCAATTAGTCTCCAGCTTAGAGCGAAGACTTGCGATTTTTCCAGGTTGTTGATCGTTCCGAACGGGTTCAATCGTCAGCGATACCGTCAGGCGGGAAAATTGGTAGAGGATTTGTGAGACCAGGTTGGTGGTTTTTAGTGACCGCCCCGTTTGGGAGCGGATTGTCCATTCTGAAGGGTGCGATGATGCAGACATTTCAAGGAAATTTGCTGATTGGTGGAATGGCGCTCAATAACGTCGAGGGCATGTTGTGTGATGACGAGTCGGGGATGCCATCGCACTGGTCTGGCCAGTTGCGAATTGATCCGTGTCAACACGAGGTGTTGGAAATAGATCGACAGTATCTGCTCATGCTTGACGACGGGCGCAACCGCGAGGTTGTACTCACTGACATTCAAGTTGAATCAGAAGAGGAACCGGTAGTTTGTGTGTTTGAAGATTGGCCGAGCATTCGTCGGCCGAAGTGAAGCCGATTTGGCGAATGCGGTTTTCCGGTTGAGTTGTCCTGGTTGGACCAATGCGGAACTGCGTTGGTTAGAGTTGGGCCGTTCCGGTCGAAGTCGCTCTGCAAAGGCCACGGTCTTTTTGTGGGTATGCTCTAGTTGCAGGAACTAGCTGGCCTCCGCTGGCTTTTGTTTTGCACTTGTCACAAGTTCACTTGCGATGCTTGGGATTCGTGGGCGGTTGTTATAACTGGTCTTATTCGTTTGTAGGTTCAGGGGATTTGTTATGCCACTGTTGAAGCTAGGTATCCCGGCTGGAAGTTTGCAAGATGCGACAGCCGAGTTGTTTCGTCGCGCCGGTTATCAGATTTCGTTTCACTCGAGAAATTATTTTCCGGAGATTGACGATGACCAAGTCGAATGCATGTTGATTCGGGCACAAGAGATGGCACGCTATGTCGAAGATGGTGTTCTTGACGCGGGGCTCACTGGGTACGACTGGATTATGGAGACGGGTGCTGATGTACACGAGGTTGCCGAGCTGGTTTTTTCCAAAGTGAGCCGCCGCCCGGTGCGTTGGGTCCTTTGCGTACCGAATGATTCGCCGGTCAAGACGGTGGCTGACTTGGAGGGAGCTCGTGTTGCAACAGAGGCAGTTGGCTTGACCGAACGATTTTTCAAAAAACATGGAGTGTCAGCGAAGATCGAATTCAGTTGGGGGGCTACTGAGGTCAAGCCACCCAAGTTGGCGGATGCCATCGTGGAGGTCACCGAGACAGGAAGTTCCCTGCGAGCCAATAGTTTGCGGATCGTCGACGAGGTTCTGCAAAGCACGACCCGGTTCATTGCCAATCGAACGGCATACCAGGATGACTGGAAACGCCAAAAAATAGATGACATTGCCTTAATGCTTCAAGGTGCCATTGCCGCCGAGGGGAAAGTGGGATTGATGATTAATGTTCCCAAGGAATGCCTGCCGCGGGTTTTGCAGCTTTTGCCGGCAATCCAAAAACCAACAGTTTCTAATCTAGCTGACCAGGAATGGGTGGACGTAATTACCGTACTTGATGAAACGGTGGTGCGGACAATTGTGCCGCGGTTAAAAGAGGCTGGCGCGCGGGGTATTGTCGAATATCCATTGTCGAAAGTTATCGAATAGCAGATTAGTCAGGCTCCAGGTCTTGGATGTTGCTCGGGTCGTTGTTGTAGGAGATGCTTTTCGAAGGAGAGCATCGCTGCGTTTAATTGTCCGACCAGCGAAAACAGAGTAAGGCGTCGAGCGACCGCACATAGATATTCTCATCGACGACTGCTAGATGCGCCCAAGTTGAGCTTTCGCTGATTTCCTTGCGATCCACAAGCTGGAATGCATCCGGATTAGCCACGATCAGGAGCAGTTCTCCTCTTTCGTCTAGTGCCAGGAGATGCTTGCCAAGGTTGACCATGCTCCAGTATTTTCCAAACGGCGTGCTGGTCCAGGTTCGTTCGCCCGTTTTTAAGTCGAAGCAGGTGAGCCTGCCATTTCTCATGTGCAGATAGGCATGATCTCCAATGATGATTGGGGAAGACATATAGCCTTGGGCCTGATTGGTCCAGGCTTCGTTCGAAGTCATGTTTTTGTCTGAGCCAACAATATCAAACAGGAACGTTCCGCCTTGGTAGCTAGCCGTAAAGACCGCGTCACCGTACTGGCTTGGGGTTAAAATATTCATTCCTCGAAAAGTGGGAATCGGTTGTTCCCAGAGGATATCGCCATCCTCGAGACAGACCCCTGCAAGTGTCTGGCGAGTTTGTACTACCAATTGCCGACGTCCGGCAAGTTGTAAAATAACAGGGGAGGAAAATGCGCTTGCTGACATGCCTCCGTCATCCTCGAGCGATCGCCAAATGGTTTCGCCGGAGTTGGCGTCGAGTCGCAAGACCGATGCACCAGCCTGGGTGTAAATAGAATTTCCGTCAACCAGAGGTGACGAAATATATCCGAAATTAGGGAGGGCCGTTTCCATGTCGGCAACGAAGTCACGTTTCCACTTGAGGTCGCCCGTGTTGGTGTCGATTGCGACGAGCACGTCCCGCATTCCTGCGACGTAAATGGTATTGTTGCTAACTGCGGGAGTTGCGCGGATCCATGAACCATTAGTGATGGCGAATGGCGGGACGGTTAAGGCTCCTTCCCAACTCTGTGTCCAGAGAATATTTCCTGAATGTCGGTCAAGCGCGGTGACAACCTCGTATTTATGATCTTTGGTTTCGGTGACAAAGACGCGATCTTTCAAGATGACGGGCCCTGAATAGCTTGGGCCGAGAGGCACGCTCCATAGAAGTGTTAAGTTATTCTCGTCCAGTTTTAATGGATGAGATTTTGAGCTGGTAGTGGCATCGCGATGAGGTCCCCGCCACTGTGGCCAACCGGTAGAAGTATCTGCAGTCGCGACTTTGCTCCAAGCAACCGATACCAATGCGAAAGTGACAAGAAGTATTCGGTTACAACGTTGCATGCGGAATGCCCTTTGCGGAGGAGGGAGGCTGGTTAAAGTTTTGCTCGGGAGCTGAAACGAAACTGAGAGCGTTGCGGCGAAAGGTCAATTTATCCCCCATATGCGGCCCTAGGAATTTATAGAGCTAATTCCTGCAGGATCAAGCGATCGCCCTGCCCTGTTTTTTTGGACGTTCGGTAGCCAGTTTGGTGGTTCACGAAGGCAAACGAGCCTGTCGTAATCGAGTTGAGGTGTGGCGGTCCTGTGGGAAAGTCTCGGAAATAGTCGGATTCTCGGGGTTTTTACCCTTGTTCTGGTATTGACGATCGTCAACGACGGTATTTTACTACTATCTCTACGGCCTCTGTGATGGCACTGATGACGGCCTCTACGATGACACTGACATGAAAGGAATGATGATGGCGAAGCGGAAAGCAGCTAAGGCAAGCACGGGCAAAAAGCCGTTGACCAAGTCGCAAGTGATAGCGACGTTGGCTGAGAGCAACGAATGCTCAAAGAAAGAAGTCGCCAATTTATTTGATGAACTTGCAACGCTCATTGGAAAAAACCTTGGTAAGCGGGGGCCTGGCGTTTTTACGATTCCCGGCATGGCAAAGATCAAGGTCGTGCGCAAGCCTGCAACCAAGGCCCGCAAGGGGATCAATCCATTTACGGGCGAAGAAACAGTTTTTAAGGCGAAGCCAGCCCGAAACGTGGTGAAGATCACCGCGCTGAAAGCCTTGAAAGACATGGTGTAAACAACGGGGGTGTCGAAGGTTTTTCTAATGCCTGGGTCGTTCCAGGATGGAGTCTTGCTTCGGATATACCCCCCAGTTAGCGTCAGAATAAAGCTCTTAGGGTGTCGGCGACCTTGTTGGTATCAAGGTTGCCGACACCCTTTTTTATGGATGTTGTACCGTGAAGTAGCGTGTGCCCTCTTACTGACATCCCGAAAATCTAGCCGATCTCGTGCAGACCTCGATTTTGGGTTTGCATGGCACCGCCGTTTTTGCCTGCTATTGGGGGTTGGTTGTAAATCTCTGAGGAAACCACAAAAACAGTGTGCAGGATGGCTTTAGAATAAAGAACCTGAGATTGGTGTTCGGGACTAAACCCGTGCGACCAAAGGCGTATAATACAATGAGGGTAGGTTAGGCTAAACAGTCGTGCCGAGGTTTTGTTGTCAACGTGGAATTAGGCACCCTCGGAGGTAAACAGCCCCGAGGTATGGAGCCAAGGATGCGGCATGGTTTGTGGTTCGCGTTTGGATGGCGAATCACTGTTTTTTAAAGGGACAGCTCGCCTGGCAGTCGTCAAGTTTTGCTGCTGTTGGGTATTTGTACCGAAGAACATGATTTTAAGGTGGTTTTTAGCAAGGTTTCCAATTTCTGTTTGTTTTGTCTGGTAAGAAAGGGATTGATCATGCAACGTTCAGTTCCAATGCAAGATTGTCTTGGGGTTGCGAAGGTCGTGGCCGCACTTGTGATGACGGGTTTGGTGGTATCTGGGCTCAGTGCCGATGATGGCGTTACCGATCGTGTGGAGAAGGCAGCCACTGGTGTGCAACCGCATAGGGGAGAGAAAGAAATGGCTGAGTCGGATAAGTTGGCGAAGGTGACCTTTGGGAACGGCTGTTTTTGGTGTACGGAGGCGGTTTTTCAGCAGGTTCAAGGTGTCACGTCTGTAGTGTCGGGTTATTCGGGAGGGCAAATCAAGAATCCGACCTACAAGGAAGTTTCGACCGGTTTGACCGGGCATGCGGAAGTGGTGCAGGTTATCTACGATCCGAAGCAAGTCGCCTTTCCGGAGTTGTTGGAAATCTTTTACCAGACACATGATCCCACAACGCTTAATCGTCAGGGAAACGATGTTGGTACTCAATATCGATCGGCCATATTCTATCACGATGAAAAGCAACGCCAGGAGGCGACCGCGTATCAGCAGCAACTCGATCAGTCGGGAGTGTTTGCGCAACCGATTGTGACCGAAATTACACAGTTCAATAACTTTTATCCGGCAGAAAACTACCACCAGGACTATTTTGAGTTGCATGCTCGACAGCCTTATTGTCAGCACGTTGTACGTCCTAAGGTGGAAAAGTTTAAGAAGAATTTTGCAGACAAGGTCAAGGCAGCCGGTGGTTCGGATGGAGAAACCCGCAAAGTGATTGGCAGCGACAAGAGTTCTCAAAGCAACGCCCGTGCGAGTCGAAAAAAAAAAGTAGTAAAAACTAGTGTGGAATGGCGCGAGCAATTGACGGAGGAGCAGTATCGGGTCACGCGTCGAAAGGGTACGGAGCGGGCATTTACTGGTGCTTACTGGGATAATAAGGAAGAAGGCACGTACCTGTGCGTATGTTGTGACGAGCCATTGTTTGCGTCGGACACGAAATTTGAATCGGGGACAGGTTGGCCCAGTTTTTTCAAGCCGATATCTGCTGACGGGGTTAAAGAGAAAGAGGATCGAGGCTTTTTTACAGTCCGCACAGAAATCTTGTGCAGTCGGTGTAATGCACATCTGGGGCATGTGTTTAACGACGGGCCAAATCCAACCGGTTTGCGTTATTGTATTAACTCGGCAGCGCTTGATTTTGAGTCAGCCAAGCAGCCTGCTGACAGCAACCAGTACTGACCGGCAGATCGGTTCAGGGGAGGTGCAAAAGGAGTTGACGCAAGAGGAATAGTTGCCAAAATAGGGGTTTCTGGCAATTTTCGCACTTCTTGGCCCGCAGGCTGGTATGGGGAAAACATTAGATCTCGGTCGTCGCATTGAGTTGCACTCAATGGACAAGGAGTGTCATGGCATCTCGTTGGGGCTTTACCAGCGGGACCATTCAGGAGAGCCGCAGTTTCTAGTACACACGTACAGTCCAATGGCAGGGGTAAGCGAGCGGGTTGCCTTTATTCGTCAGGCGCTCATCACGATGCTTGGGCTTGAGCCGGCCGAAGAGGGAGGTCAGGGTTGGATGCGGTTTCCCTGTCGCTCTGAGCACAAGCGAACTATCAAGCGTGCTTTTCTTGATTTGTGCAGGCTGGAGACGGGTGCTGATTTGGAAGTCAAGCCGCTGACGGCATTCGACAAAAAGGCGGATGGAGACCTCGCGGCGAAGGTTTTGGGTGATGGTCGGTATCGCATTGAAGCGGCCGGAGACACTCCTGCCATGGCCAGGCGCGCCGTTGCCCTGGCTCGGGGGTTTGCAAAGCTTTGTGAGATGGAGTTTTTGGAGGGCGACGAGACGGCGGTTTGTTTTCCCTGTCGCCAGAGCCACGATGAAATTATGGGTCTGATGATGTTTCGCGCACAGAACGTGCGTGCCGCAATGAAAGAAGAGGAAATGGAAGCTGGTCGTGGCGTATTGTCCGCTCCCAGTCAACAAGAATAAAGCGTCGAGGTGGCCTGCACATATTTTGGCTACGGTTGTTTCGGTTTAAGTTTGTCGGACAGTTATTCAGAGCAAGTGGGTTTTCTGCGCATGAATGCACCCTCCTCAGTTGTGCCAATGACAAGTCGCCAGCGCGTACTGGCCGCCTTGCGTCGTGAACCGGTTGATCGCACGCCGGTTTGCAATCCAACTTCTGTAGCAACCGTTGAATTGATGGACTTGGTCGACGCGAATTTTCCAATGGCGAATCGCGACCCTGAGAAGATGGCACGGCTGGCGGCAACCGGTTACACAGAGCTTGGCTTTGACACGGTGATGCCCGTCTTTTCAATCATTCAGGAGTCATCGGCCCTGGGTTGCAAAATGCAGTGGGAGGAAAAGGACAACTGGCCGACCGTCAAGATGAGTGAGCCAATCTGGTCGGAGCCGGAGGATATTAAGATTCCGGACAACTTTCTCACCCATCCCGATACGAAATGCGTGCTTGACGCAATCGGCATTTTGAAGAAAGAGTTTGGAGATGAAGTTTGCGTAATCGGCAAAACGATGGGTCCGTGGTCGCTTGGCTATCACTGCTTTGGCGTCGAAAGGTTTTTGTTGATGTCCTACGATGATCCAGGTAAGACGATGCAATGCCTGGAGAAAATGAAAAAAGCGACGATCGATTTTGGGCGAGCCCAATTGGAAGCCGGCGCCGATGCGGTAACACTCCCCGACCATGCCACGGGAGATCTTGTAAGCGGTGAGTACTACGACCGCTTTCTCAAAGAAATGCATCAGGAGTTCGTAACCGATATTCCCATCCCGATTATTCTGCACATCTGTGGTAGGACTGTGGATCGGATGGATTTCATTGCCCAGACCGGAATGGCCGCCTTCCACTACGATTCGAAAAACAGGCCCGAAGAGTCGATGGATGTGGTCCAAGACCGGATCTCGCTTGTGGGAAACATTAATAATCCTCAAACGCTTTATTCCCAGGGGCCAGAGGCAGTGCGAAAAGAGGTCTACGAGAACCTCGACGCGGGGGTTCGACTCGTGGGTCCCGAATGTGCCATTCCTTTGCAGACACCGATTGAGAATCTCAAAGAGATCCCGTTGGCGGTCAAGGATTGGCATAGCGAGCATTCAACTTAAATAGATGCGTGAAACACTTATGAGTAACTTACTGGACCGAATTGCAAGCAAAGCAACGTTGGTTTCCGATGGGGCCACTGGTACCTACCTTCAGGCGAACGGCTTAGAGCCAGGTGGGTGCCCCGAGTTGATGAACGACACCCATCCGGAAGTGATTCGAGAAATGGCGAGGGGTTATTTCGAAGCTGGCTCTAACCTGGTCGAGACGAATTCCTTTGGTGGCAACCGTTATATGCTCAATAAATACGGTCATGGGGATCGGGTAGAGGAGTTGAACCGCAAGGGAGCTGAGCTTGCCCGTTCGGTAGCACCAGAAGGTTGTTTTGTGGTTGGTTCGATTGGCCCGACGGGCGAATTTCTGGAACCGACAGGTGTGGCGACGGAAGAGGAAATGTACTCGGTGTTTTGTGAGCAAGTTCGTGGGCTGGCTGCTGGGGGGGTCGATGGGATTTGTATTGAGACCATGAGCGATGTGGGAGAAATCAGCCTGGCCATCAAGGCTGCCAAGGAAACTTCGGGTCTGCCCGTTTTGGCAACGCTGACTTTTGACAAAGGGCCGCGTGGTTACTTTACCATGATGGGAGTGACCCCGGCCGACGGCGCAGTCCAGTTGGCCGAGGCTGGGGCGGATGTTGTGGGAACGAATTGCGGTCTGGCAATCGAACATTTGCTGGAGATTGTGACTGCCATGCGAGGAGCGACCGATCGCCCGATTCTCACGCATGTGAATGCAGGGATTCCGCAGATCGTGGGTAAAGACATTGTCTATCCTGACACGCCTGAGCACATGGCCGATCGTATGCCACAAATGATCGAAGCAGGTGCCAATATCGTGGGCGGGTGTTGTGGGACCAGTCCCGATCACGTGAGAGCTTTTGTCAAAAGCCTGCAATAGGTAAAGTGTGCCGTCGAGGCGATCATCAAAGTATCTGTTTTTGAATAGTTGATTAGTATGGCTGATTTGTCGGATATCCAGAACGAATTCATTCGATCCCAAATCGAGGAGTTCATTGAACGCCCTGAAGAGCGTCGAGAAATCGTTAATCTTTACGTGGAAATTGCACCCGAGATGCAGGAGATCGCCGCAAATATCATTCGGGGTGACCATCTCCAGGTTGACCAACAGACCGCAGCACAACTTGAGGCTGGGGCGACCGCGCTGAAACTGATGGATGATGGTCTTATCGCCGGGATGGGAATCGTCGGTATTAAGTTTCGGGAAAACTTTATTTTTGTGCCTGAGGTGCTGGCCTGTGCTCGTGCAATGAAAGCAGGTATGAAACATATCGAGCCTATTCTCTCTGCGTCGGGGATTAAGCCCATTGGCAAAGTGATCATGGGAACTGTTAAAGGTGACCTGCACGACATTGGTAAAAATCTGTGTAACATGATGCTTCGCGGAGCCGGTTTTGAAGTGGTCGACCTGGGAGTGGATACTTCGCCCGACGACTTTATCGAAGCGGTTGAAGAACATAGTGGTACCGTGGTTGGGATGTCGGCACTGCTCACAACCACGATGCCAAATATGGGCCGGACGATCGAGGCCTTCATTGACGCCGATCTTCGGGATGATGTTAAGTTTATGGTTGGTGGTGCCCCTGTGACTCCTGAGTTTGCTGACGATATGGGGGCAGACGCCTATGGTGAAACAGCCGTAGAGTGTGTGGATGTGGCAAAACGGCTCTGCAAAGAGTCGTAAGTCCTTTTTTGTGCGTGTATAATCGCAGAGGGGCTGGTCGTAGGGAGTCGTGGGTATTTTCTCGTCGGCAGCGCGACTTTGCCGGTTGCCTGTTTGGAAAAAATGGTTCTTTGGCAGAGGTATGAATGCAGACTATCGATCCGGCTGAATTTGAAAAACGTGTTAAGCGGATCACAGCGATCTTTAGCCAGATCGCAGAGCATTCCGACAAGCAGGCATTGATCCGTTGCCCCTACAAGAATCGGCACAGCCAATGTACGGCCAAGTTTGGTTGCCGGTTCAAGCGGCCTTCAGGGGTCGACAGTGAACTGCCCATTTGTACCAGCGACGACCAGCTTGACTATCGTTCCGCCTGGGAGTCAAAGCCCGAGTCAGTCAACGCGATGCGGGCACAACTTCGTGGGCGGGCGTGCGGCTAGCTCCCTGTCATCGGGTCGTGTGCTGGCCTGCATTCGGTGTCTGAGCCCGGCCGGATTTTCATTAGGCGCCTGGGGGCTCTGGAAATCGCGATTGGAAAGTCCTTGCTCTCGATCACTGGTTCACTACGTTTTGCGGATTCCCTGCCAAGAAAGCTTCCAGATTGTCGACGGCCGTGTTGAGCAAGCGGGCTCGAGCAGATCGCGTGGCCCAGGCAATGTGCGGTGTGATCACGCAATTCTCTACGCCGTACAGTGGATGATCTGCGGCGGGTGGTTCGACGGTGAGTACGTCAAGACCCGCCCCGCCGATTTGGCCCGTTGTCAGTGCGACTTCCAAGGCACCTTCATCCACCAGCGGGCCGCGGGCCGTGTTGATCAAATAGGCCGTTGGTTTCATCAACGCCAATCTCTCGGCATTGACCAGTTTTTCATTTTCGGCGGTCAGTGGGCAATGCAGACTCACAAAATCGCTTTCCCGAAATAATGTTTCCAGGTCAACCATGCGTGTTGGCGCAGTGTCTGCTATGGGGTAGGCATCGTAGGCCAGTACCTCCATGCCAAACGCAGTGGCCAATTGTGCAGTCGCTCGTCCAATTCGGCCGTAACCGACAATTCCCATTGTCAAGCCGTCCAGTTCAACCATCGGGTGATCCCAGTAGCAAAATTCGGGGCAGTTGGCCCAACGACCCTCGCAGACGGTTTCGGCGTGGTGGGCGACGTGTTGGGTGAAGTTCAGTATGTGGGCGAACACCATTTGAGCGACGGACCGGGTGCCGTAGGTTGGGATGTTCGTGACGGGGATCCCGCGTTGCTTCGCCGAGTCGAGGTCGACTACGTTGTAACCAGTCGCCAAGACGCCGATATATTGGAGCTTGGGCAGTGTTGAGATCATGTTTTGTGGCAACAACGATTTGTTGGTGATTACGACCTCAGCGTCTTTGGCCCGCTGGTGCACTTCGTCGGGGCTCGATTGGTCGTAAATGGTGGTTTGTCCCAGGCCTTCTAGCCGATCCCAGCTCAAATCTCCAGGATTCAAGGTGTGCCCATCGAGGACAACAATTGTGAGAGTCTTTTGGGTCATGTTCTTTTTCTTGTCGTTTCCAGGGATTCGTGGGTATGGTTCACCAATTGCATCGCCACATGCCCCTGTTTGACGATTGGGCCAAGCTGCGGTGGGCCAGCCAAGGGGAAGGCGTCTAACCCGCAGCGTAACGTGGCGTTTGCCGGCCGTCAATTTGCATTACTTTATCTGGCAGTCGCTACCGGTTAGGAGTCGATCGTGGTATCCTCACTCGTCCTGAGGGGGAGCAAGGCAACTTAGGCAGATCGACAGTTGCGGTGGGTGTGTCTTGGTCTTCAGTTAATAATGAACTTGGTGCTTGTGGGAACCGCCGAGACCCTGTTGGGGCAATGAAAATCGGTTGACTGACTGTCCTTGCTTTTGCAAAGAGATTCAGTCCTAAAATGACAGGAGGGTGTGCCATGGCTCAAGTTGGCAAGATGGCAGGAAAAAAAGTAGTGGTGACTGGTTCGGGGACAGGCATTGGGCGGGGCATCGCCCTGGAAATGGCCCGCCAGGGGGCCGACGTTGTGCTGCACTATTCGCGCAGCAGTGAGGGGGCGCTCTCAGCGGTTGAGGAAATTACCAAAGCAGGTGGGAAGGCGATCGCGTTTTCGGCAGATTTCCGCGAGATTGATCCTCTTAAGGAACTGGCGAATAAGGCGCTTGAATTTTTGGGTGGATGCGACGTATTGGTCAACAATGCTGGAATTACCCACAACACTTCCTTCGAAGCACTTGAACCGAAACATTTCGATACCCTGATCAATGTCAACCTGCGAGCCCAGTTCTTTCTTACCCAAGCGTTGCTTCCGGCTCTGGTTGAGGCTGCTCCCAGCTATGTGATTAATCTCACGTCAGTGCATGCCTTTGCAGGGATGACTGAGCATACCGTTTACGCGGCTACCAAGGGTGCGATTGTTGCCTTGACTCGGGTATTATCGTTGGAACTCATCCAGAAAGGGGTTCGCGTCAACGCCATCGCTCCCGGATGGATCAAGGTCGAGAATCAGGAAGCTGTGGTAGGTGACGATTTTGATTGGGACAACGAGAGCAAGGTGGTGCCTACTGGTTTTTGCGGCGATCCGAAAGACATTGCGGAATTGACGATGTTTTTGGCATCCGAAGAATCGCGATATATCGTAGGACAAACGCTGGTGGCCGACGGAGGGCAGCTTTCAATCATGCCATTGACCGGGGATTTTCGTGAAAGTCGGTCAGTCCAGTATGGCAAGTGGTATGTGTAACAGGTGTTTTCGGTTGACCGCTTGGACGAACAGGTTCCAACTTAGATTGGGTCAACTGATCGGTAGCCGATTTTTCGTGTCCTGCGTTTCTGTTGACTCGTGGGGTGTCGTACTTGACGCTAGTAAATCACAATTTATCAAACTTGTCGTGATTTGAGGAAACAGCACGGTCGAAAACGTGTTTTACTCGTAAGGCTAGAATTTCTAAAACAGCTTAGGATGGCCAATTCCAACAGTAGTTGGAATTCGGTGTTCAGGTGAGCCAGACGTTGTTGGTGCCAAAATGCAAAAACTACGAATCGGTTTAATTGGGGCAGCCGCAAAAATCGCCGGGCCTTGCCATCGGAATGCACTGGCGGCAATCGATGCAATCGAGCTCGTAGCAGTGTGTGACAAAAACAGCAACGCGCTTCAGGAGATCGCCTCGGATCTTGGAGTTGTGAAGCAGTACGAGGACTATCGGCAGTTACTGGAAGATGGGGAAATTGATGCGGTGGACATCATTGCTCCCCCCTTTGTCCATCATGAGATTGCCGTGGCAGCGGCAGAGGCTGGCAAGCATGTTTACTGTGAAAAACCGATGACCCACAGTTTGGGTGAGGCGCGACAAATGGTCGAAGCCGCGAAATCGGCTGGAGTGAAACTAGCGGTCGGTGAAAGTTATTATTTTCACGCTCCGCATCGATTGGCTCACCGACTGATCAAGGAAGGCGAAATCGGAGAAATTGTTCAAGTTCGGCAAACCAAGGATGTATGGGTTTTCACGGCGGCAGAACAGGCCCGGCTGGAAGGGCGCGGGCACGATGTTCCCTGGAGATTTGACCCTCAGCTGTCGGGAGGTGGTGAGTTTCCGTTTTTCATGGATCACGGATCGCATCTGTTTTCTTCGGCGCGCCTGTTGGCTGGCGACCTGGAGATCGAAACCGTGTCGGCCTTGCCTCGTCCTTTTGGGTACGGACCGGAAGCAGAACGTCGCGGAATCACTGCCGTTACCTGGAATTACGTGGATGGAGTTGCCGATGGGGTGTGGACCCAAATTGAAACACCACCTGAAGCGGGACCCTATGTCGGCTTTCGCACGGAAGTGATTGGGTCCCGGGGAACGCTTCGCGTGTTTGGTGAAGGCGGGGGAGCAGCGCCAGGCTGGCCTCGCGTTCCACCGGTCACGATGCTGCGGGATGGGAGATCGGTCGATTATTGTCTTGAAGATGGGCCAGACCGCTCATGGATTAGCAGTAATTCTTATTATGATGAGGCACACGCCTCTACGCTGAGTCGGTTTGCTGCGTCTGTATTGGAAGATGTTCCATTGGAATATGATGGGCATCAGGCCATGAAAGATCTCGCGGCGACGCTCGCCACGATCCGAAGTGCAATCGAAGGGCGTGCTGTGGAGGTTGCCAAGATGCCAGACGGGTGGAAAGCCTATGGTGCCAGTTAAAAGATCGCAGTTGATGGCGAGTTGACCGGATGGCTCTGGCAGTATGGTGGGCCTGGGAGGTTGTCGTTCTGAGAGACGTTTGAGCTGAGAGGTTTGGAGTGCTGGAAATCTGTGGATAAAATACTCTCGCAAAACTTTGGGAGTTCATCCAAACGGCTTAGGGTAAGGCTTGTTCCATCGGTCTGTCCGAAGTAAGTGCTAACCAAAAGACTGAACTTGCGTTAAGATCCAAGGAAGACCGAGAGGGATCTGCAGGTTCCGAGGAAAACCAATATGCCTTTTTTTAATTTCGATACCGCCGGTCATTTGTTATTTGGGAGTGGGGCGGTGGCACGGTTGGGGGAACATGCCAGGCTGCTCGAGATTGAGAAGATCCTGGTCGTTACCGATCCGGTTCTAAGGCAGGCTGGCCTGGTCGATCGGGTCACCGGTCCGCTGCAGGAGGCAGGCATTCGAGCGGAAGTGTACGACGGTGGCGAGCCGGAGCCATCACTTGAAGTTGCGAACGCCGCTGCCAAGGCTGCGCGCTCGGCCGGGATGCAGGCCGTTCTTGGGTTGGGAGGAGGTAGCAACCTTGATGTCGCCAAGGCCGCTGCAGCGATTCTGGCACATGGTGGATCCGCACTCGACTACATGGGAGTCAACACGGTGCCAGGTCCTGTTTGTCCGCTTATCGCAATACCGACCACTGCCGGAACGGGGAGCGAGGTCTCGCAGGCGGTAATTCTGACGGACGAGCAGGCGGGGATCAAATTGGCGGGGCAAAGTGATCATTTTCGCCCGGCGTTGGCATTGGTCGATCCGGAGCTTACCATGACGTGTCCTTCCAAGGTCACAGCCGACAGTGGTATTGACGCTCTTACCCACGCGATTGAAGCTTACACGAACGTCGATTATCGCGAGTTTCCTGCTCGCCTAAAAAAGGGCGAGTCCTCGCCCTTTGACGGTAATCACCCCTTGGGAGATGCCCTGGCCGAAAAAGCAGTTGAACTCATTGGTGAGAACTTGCGAAGAGCGGTCCGCGAACCTGAGAATCTCCAGGCCCGCGAGGGGATGGCGCTGGCTGCCACCCTCGCGGGCATGGCATTTTCTACCTGTGGGGTAGCGGTGGTGCATGCATTGGAGTATCCCATTGGTGCCGCCATGCACATTTCCCACGGAGAAGGCAATGGGCAGTTGTTGCCGTTTGTGATGCGCTATAACTTGCCTTATTGTCGGGAACGGGTTGTTCGCATAGGTCAACTTTTGGGAGCCGAAGTTACCGGGCTTTCGGCTGAGCAGGCTGCCGAGAAATCAATTGAAGAAGTTAGTAAACTGTCTCGTGATATCGGAATTCCCCAGCGGCTACGCGAGTTTGGTGTCACAGAAGATATGCTTGAAGGATTTTCCCGGAAATCGTATACGATCAAACGGTTAATGCGTATTAATCCGCGCGTTCCCACCCGGCAGGACTTGCTGGAAATTCTGCAGGATGCATTTTAATGAGTCAGGAGGTGTTTTAATGAGTCAGGTATCGCTGGTGATGACCATACTGGGTGAAGACCGAGCTGGGCTGGTTGAATCGCTGGCCGACGTTGTTAAATGTAATGGCGGGAACTGGCTTGAAAGTCGCATGGCGCATCTGGCGGGACAGTTTGCGGGGGTTCTCCGCGTGGAAGTTGAGCCGGAAAATGCAGTACCACTCACCGATGCGCTCCGGGCGCTCGAGTCGCAAGGTTTGCAGTTGATTGTTCACTCCGAGTCCGCCCCTGAGGAAGCCTCTGAGTTTCACAAAGGATTGGTTGCCCTCGAACTTGTGGGACAGGACCGACCTGGGATCGTCAGTGAAATTACCCGAGTTCTGACGACGCATGGAGTCAATGTGGAAGATCTTAGCACAGAGCGAATTTCGGCCCCCAATTCCGGCCAGAAAGTATTTAAGGCAACCGTTAAAATGCAACTTCCGTCTGCCACGGCAGGGAGAACGCTACGCGCGGAGTTGGAACAAATTGCTACCGATTTAATGGTGGACCTTCATTTTCACCAGGGTGGCTGAGGCAGTGTTGGTCGAAGTGCCAGAACATGTTCTTTCAAACCAGCAGTCAATCACACGGAAATGGTCGCGTGTTTTGGCTGGGAGTGATTGTGCGACGCCAAATTGCAATCGCTTGTAAAACCATTTAAGCTGGAGGAAGCGTGGGCAGTATCTGCCTGTGTTGTTCCCGCGATAGCAAAGAGTAAAGGGGAATTGATGGTGAAGGGGCTAGGTACATTTTGTAGCCTGGTGATTTCGGTTTTGTTCGTCGGGCAGGTGACTGCAGACGATCCGGTCGATTTTTCGCTTCAGATACAGCCGATCCTCGCGGGCCGTTGCTTTGCATGCCATGGTCCCGACGAAAAATCCCGCAAGTCAGGCCTTCGTCTGGATCAGCGGGAAGCGGCTATTGCCATGGCAATCCAGCCCGGCAATGGCGCCGCAAGTGCGTTGGTCAAGCGCGTGCGGTCGGCAGATCCCGAGCAGCGTATGCCGCCGGTTGGCAGTCAGAAACCAGCGCTGTCTGATGAGGAAATTTCCCTTTTGGAACGTTGGATTGAGCAGGGCGCAAAATACGAGCGACATTGGTCCCTGGAAGTTCCGCGACGAGAGGCAGTTCCTCAGGTCTCTGATGGCAATTGGTGCCGAAACCCGGTTGACCGCTTCGTCTACGCACGACTCAAAGATGCAGAACTAGTCCCTTCGCCGGAGGGCGACCGCAGAACTCTTGCTCGGCGGCTGTCCTTTGATTTGACGGGGTTGCCACCCTCGTCACAGGAAGTCGAAGCCTTTGTTGCCAACGACGCATCAACGGCCTACGAGGATTATGTAGACCACTTGCTCGACTCCCCACACTTTGGCGAACGGATGGCCATATATTGGCTTGATGTGGTGCGTTATGCCGACACGATGGGAATTCATAGTGACAATTTTCGTCCGCACTTTCCTTTTCGTGATTGGGTAATCAAGGCCTTCAATGACAACCTTCCGTATGATCAATTTGTACGGGAACAAGTGGCGGGGGATTTGTTGCCTGGGGCGACCAGTGGGCAGCTGATTGCCTCTGGTTTTAATCGGCTCAATATGACCACCGAAGAAGGGGGGGCCCAGTCTAAAGAATATCGAGCCATCTATCAGGCGGATCGCGTACGCAATTTTTCGGTAATATTCCTGGGTATGACTCTTGGGTGTGCGCAATGCCATGATCACAAATTTGATCCCTTTACGACGAGGGACTTTTATTCGCTGGCTGCCTTCTTTAGCGATGTCGCGGAAGTTGCCGTGGGAAGGCAGGTGGTCGTAACACTTCCAAAAATCCGTCACAACAAACAGGATGAGTTGTTGGCGGAAGAAATTGCAGAGTACAAAGAACAGTTAGATGTTGAGACGCCCGAGCTCGCCACAGCCCAGCGGGCCTGGGAATCTTCCTTGGAACCTCCTGCCATCGAGTGGACGGTTCTGGATCCGAATACGACTTCAAGTCAACATGGTGCGTATCACTGTGATGCCGACGGGATCCTCGAACGAGAGTACTCGAGTAATCCGACTCGCGAGACAACTCAAATCGTGGCTCGAGTAACAACTCCCCGGGTTACGGCTGTGTGTTTGGAATTGTTGACCGATCGGTTGGCGCCTCTTCACGGTCCGGGGCGGAGCGCAGATGGCAGCGTAGTGATCCGGGAAATCACGCTTTCGGTGGGTGGCAAGAATGTTCCGCTCGCTCGTGCTGAGGCAACCGCTCAGCAAGAAGACAAACCTGCCGACCTGGTGATCGACGGCAAGGATGACACTGCCTGGTTAGGGGCGCCAAAAACTGCAGAATCTCAGCACTTGATTGTCGAACTCCAAAAGCCGATCGAGTCTACGGACCCGGAGGGAGTGTTGCTAACGGTTTCGGTTTCTGGGGGCAGCGAGAGGGCGATTCCGGGTCGGATGCGATTGTGGGTAACCGGTGCTCCGCTGCCGCTAGGCATCGATGAATCGTTGGTCATGGCCCCCTTCCATCGCATTGTAAAGATTCCGGAAGCCGAGCGGTCTGCTCCACAAAAAAAAGTGCTGTCGGAATTTTTCCGCCAAAGGACTCCCTTGTTAGTTGGCCCCCGCAAACGACTTGAGGAGTTGCTTGCAAAGCGAGGCGAACTGGAGGCGCGGGGGACAACGTTGGTGACGATCTCGGAAAAACCACGCATGGTTCGCATTCTTCCCCGGGGCAATTGGATGGATGAATCGGGAGAAGTGGTTACGCCGGCCATTCCTGGCGTGTTTGGCGAATTGTCCGGTCAGTCAGACCAGCTAACCCGTCTTGACCTGGCCCGTTGGGTGACCTCCAAAGATCACCCGCTCACGGCTCGGGTCTATGTCAACCGCCTCTGGAAACTGATGTTTGGAAGTGGATTGGTCCGCACGCTGGACGACTTTGGCACTCAAGGGCGCCCGCCATCGCACCCGGAACTGTTGGATTGGCTGGCTGCGGAGTTTGTCGACAAAGGTTGGGACACAAAGTATTTGATTCGTCTGCTGGTCACGTCGGCTACTTACCGGCAATCGTCGGTCGTGCCCCCTGCCCTCTTGGCACGGGATCCTGAGAATGAATTTCTGGCCCGCCAAAACCGATTTCGTCTTGAAGCCGAAATGGTGCGTGACAATGCCCTGGCCGTCAGTGGGTTGTTGGTTCGCACGATTGGTGGCGCAAGTGTCAAGCCGTATCAACCCGTCGGTTACTGGGAGAATCTACAATTTCCCAAACGGAAGTGGGAACATGACGAGGACGGCAATCAGTATCGCCGCGGTCTCTACACATTCTGGTGTCGTACATTTCTGCACCCGGCGCTACTTGCCTTCGATGCTCCAACGCGGGAGGAATGTACTGTCGAGCGACCTCGCTCTAATACTCCGCTAGCGGCACTCGTCTTGTTAAATGACCCAACCTATGTCGAGGCGGCTCGGGTGTTTGCCCAACGTATTCTAAATCAGCCAGGGACAGTGGAATCGCGACTTTCTTTTGCCTTTCGTGAGGTTCTGCAACGTGAACCAAGTCAAGCAGAACGGGATGTGCTCAACGGCATGTTGGCCGAATTTTATGATCAATACAGCGCTGATCCAGCCGCTGCCGCGCAGATTCAAACGGTGGGGAGTGCACCTGCTGTTGGGGAGTCGGCAGCCGTTGGCCATGCCGCGTGGACGGCTGTTGCGCGCACCTTGCTGAACCTTCATGAAACAATCACCCGAAACTAAACGTGTGGTGTCGTTATGATTCACAAAAATGTTTTGCGCGACATTGCCCTTCGTGACACGCGGCGAGTGCTACTGGGAAAACTGGGCACTGGTATTGGGTCCGCGGCCTTGGCTGCCTTGCTGAATCCTCGCCTCTTGAGTGCTGCCAGCCCGCGGTTCAAGCAACAGGCGGTTGTTGATCCATTGCACTTTCCAGCAAAAGCAAAACGGGTAATTTTCCTCTGCCAGGCAGGGGGGATGTCCCATCTGGAAACGTTTGATGACAAGCCAAAATTGGCGGCAATGGATGGTCAGCCAATGCCAAAATCAGTCACGCAAGGTCAGCCTATTGCCCAACTACAAGGGGAAAACCTCTCGTGCCTGGGCCCACAACATCCGTTTTTGCGATGTGGGAAATCGGGGCAAAGAATTTCTTCGATATTTCCCCATCTCGCGAGAGTGGCGGATGAGCTCTGTATCATAAATTCAGTCCAGACTGAACAGATCAATCATGACCCGGCTCACACGTTTATGAACACCGGAACACAAATTTCCGGGCGTCCGGCCATGGGGGCCTGGCTCACTTACGGGTTAGGCAGCGAGGCAGAGAACCTGCCGGGGTTTGTGGTGTTAACGTCCGCCGGTGGAGGCCAGGGGCAACCGATTGCGGCCCGACAGTGGCATAGCGGATTTTTGCCAAGCCGATTTCAGGGGGTTCAGTTCCGGTCGGCCGGTGATCCTGTGTTGTACCTCGCCGACCCACCAGGGGTGAATCGGGAACGCCAGCGCAGGACCATCGACGCGGTCAACCGACTGAACGGAATTTATGACGAGACGATTGAGGATCCTGAAATTGCAACGCGGATTGCCCAATATGAGTTGGCTTTTCAAATGCAGACAAGTGTGCCTGAACTGATGGATTTTGCAGGTGAGACCCAGGACACACTTGATATGTACGGAACCAAAGGAGCCGATGGCACCTATGCCGCCAATTGTTTGCTGGCGCGCCGACTGGCCGAGCGGGGTGTGCGGTTTATTCAGCTTTATCATCGAGGTTGGGATCACCATGGTGATATTAAGGGGGGGGCCCAGGAAACGGCCAGATTGGTCGATCAGGGGACAGGCGCCTTGATAAAAGACTTAAAACAACGTGGCATGTTAGACGAGACCCTGATTGTGTTTGCGGGCGAATTTGGACGCACCCCGATGGCCCAGGGAGATGGGCGGGACCACCACATTCGGGGTTTTTCGATGTTTTTGTGTGGTGGTGGAATCAAGCCCGGTTTTCGGTACGGCGCGACAGATGACCTCGGTTATCTGGCAGTCGAAAACGTGTTTCATGTCCATGATTTACATGCGACGATGTTGTCACTGATGGGCATCGATCACAAACGTCTTACCTATCAATACCGTGGCCGTGATTTCCGGTTGACCGATGTCCATGGGAATGTCGTCGAAGCGATCCTGTCCTGAATTCCATACTTGTGTCCCAACGGAAGCAGGAAAAAATATTTTCTGCGGCTGTCGCAAAGCAAAAGATCACGCGAAGCGAAAGATCCAAAGAGACTCACGCGGCCCGAGAATCGACGAGGAGCCAGGCTGGCTACGGGAAGTGCATTGCGGGCGGAAACGGCGAGGGTGAGCTGGGGTACTAGGATTTGAACCTAGACTAACTGATTCAGAGTCAGTCGTGCTGCCGTTACACTATACCCCAATGAAAACCCTGCGACCCGGATCAAAGACTCTCCGGTGTTGGCGATCACTGTTCGCCAATCGCCAGTACGCTATGCGATCAGGGTCAAATATGTATGAGTCGGACACGAATTGTACCTGAGCAAAGCTCCAGGTGGAAGCCAGCTGGTTGATTTTCCAGAGCGCTTTCCATGTTTCATTGCGATTGTTCCGGATGGAGGTGTGGGGTGGCCGTTGAACCAGATTGGCGTTTTTTACACGCACGCTTTACGGCCCGTTTGGAGGGTTACGCTGGCCGGGTCTGGGGTAGCCATAAAGGGGTGCGATTGTTTTACGCGCAGGAAGTGATGTCGGCTAAAACCCTTGACGCGGCCGGTTGAGGTTGTTTGACTTTTGCAACGTAAAAGCGGTAAGAGACCGTTTGCCCATGCTGTGAGTAATTTGGCCAACCACCACCTGTCGATCGCTTTCCTCTGGTTTTCTTGCCATGGCACTGCACCGGGTTCTCGAAACTGAAGTGATGGATACTCTTGAGGAGGCACGCGATTACGACTCGATGGATCATAATGCGGTTAATCGAGCGTTTGTAATCGACATGCTAGTAGCAGGTGAGGCGGGGGTTGATGTACTAGACCTTGGTACAGGCACCGCGCAGATTCCTCTTGAGTTGTGCCGCCAACTTGGCGACTGTCGAGTGAAGGGAGTTGACTTATCAATGCATATGCTTGACCTGGCTCGGATCAATATCGAGCAGGCAGGGTTCACTCAGCGAATATCAGTCGAAAGGGTGGATGCAAAACGTCTTCCGTTTGACGAGGGGTCGTTCCATGCGGTCATGTCTAACAGTATCGTTCACCACATTCCCGACCCGATGGTTGTCCTGGCTGAAGCAGTGCGTGTGACCCTTACGGGTGGGCTGTTGTTTTTTCGTGACCTGATGAGGCCACAAAGTCGCAAGGAAGTTGCCAGGTTCGTGCGCCTCTACGCCGGCAATGAAAACCCTCGACAGCGAAAGATGTTTGAGGAGTCTTTATGCGCGGCGTTGAGCCTGGTGGAAATTCGCATGTTGGTAGGCAGTTTGGGGTTTGCCCCTGAAACGGTTCAGGCCAGCAGCGATCGACACTGGACCTGGTGCGCTACAAAACCTTAGATTGAGGTGGGTAGTGCGGAAGGCGGTGGAGGAATCCCCGATGGATTCAGCGACTTTGGCGAACCGCAGTCATTCGGTTGGGTCGGCAGTGGGAGTTGCGATTACCTTTGCGAGTTTCCACCAATCTGGCTATGAGTCGAAAAAAAGGAGCGGCCTGTGGTAATTACGGCTCCTCGGAGAGATTCCATTCCACTCGGTTACGCAGACTTGCAGCCAGTGCATCCAGATCCAGCCCCTTGGTCGCTGGCAGCGTCTGTGAGGAAGTGCCGACGGTACCGAAGAAATCGTCTTTAGAAACCGCGTCTGGTGCCGTTGGTCGATCCGAAGCCACTTGCCGGAGTCCTGCAAGAAGTCGGTTTGCGGTCGAGAAGACCGGGCCAGTGTGAACGGAGTTGGCAAGCCGTTCGCCGCTTGGGCCTTGATGATCAAACAGCCAGTTGCGCGAGTCGGATCCCAAAGCAAAATCGGTGGTTTCCGGGAGTCGGCCGGTTTGACGTGCGGGGATTGACCGGATCTGTAGGACGGCGGACGCCAAGTTAGTGGTGGTTTGCGCAGTCGTTATGGCCGGGGTGTTTTCAGGAAGGGTTTGGTTCAGAGCGCTGGCACTCCCCGACGTAGCCCCGAAACTGTCTTTCCACACCTGGTAGTCGGCGTCGTCAACGATTCCATTGCCGTTGCCATCTGCACCGCTGAAGGGCGTGACGACGTCACCTCGCTGATCTTGCCACAGGGTGTAGTCCTCGGAGCCAACCGTTCCATTGGCGTTGTAATCTCCGGTCACTACTGGAGGGGCAGATGGGTTTTGGCCTGCAATCACAGCCACGGGAAAACGGGCTGTTGGCACGCCAGCTTGATTTGGAGTTAAAACAATTTCGCCGAAGAGTGATTCTCCAGGGGAAATTCCCCCAACGGTGGCCTCTACCCTCATCGTCGTGGAATCGCCACCGGGGAGGAGAATCGTCGATGGGGTGACGTTTAGCGTAAGGCCGGGGTCGGTCGTTGCCGTA
This sequence comes from Pirellulales bacterium, assembly GCA_022448345.1. GTDB lineage: Bacteria > Planctomycetota > Planctomycetia > Pirellulales > Lacipirellulaceae > JAKVCB01. Next base: position 1,004 of record JAKVCB010000047.1, on the reverse strand, counting down.
ACAGCCCAATGAACTTCTGTAGGTAGTGAACTCGAAATAGTTCTCTCCCATTGGAAGGTCGAATCAAGGTCGGTCGTTGCAAAACTTGGCAAGTTCAGTGTCCTGGTGTCGCCGTCAAAGTCAGGGTTTGCAAGTACAAAGTTCAAGTAGCTTTCGTCGAGTAGCAGTCCAGCCAGGGCTGCCTGTTGGACATCGATGCGCCCCGACCCCCGGTCGAAAGGATTCGCCGGCGACTGACCATCCTCTTTGAGTATGCCGTCGCTGACGGCGGTAGTCATCAAGGCAGATTGGATTTGACCAGCCGACCAGGTTGGATGCAACGACTTAAGTAAAGCGGCAGCGCCGGCCACGTGTGGACTGGCCATGGAGGTCCCACTCATCAAGCCCCAGGAAACCGATCCATTCACTCCAGTGGGGGCAAGCACATTTACGCCAGGTGCAGTAACCGAAGGTGAAATCACATCCACCAGTGGGTTGGGGCCACGGCCACTGGTGGCGGCGACCAGGTCGTCCAGTCCGGGGATGATTGCCTGGGACGTCAACTCGTTTATTCGAACCAAGGCATCTGGATGGGTCTCTATGTACTGGCGGAGTGCTTCACCATCGTCTTTGGCCAGGAAGACCGCGGGAATGGTGGTCTCCTCAAGGGCAGCCATCGTAACGAGACCACCAGTGAGGTGATTAAACACAATTGCACCGATCGCGCCAGCGTCGGCTGCAAGCCCTACCTTTTCTGAGAAAAAGCAGGTTCCCCGTTGGATGAGTGCCAGCTTATTCTCGAATGCATTGGCCGGGTAGGCAGAGCATCCGAGTTCATTCCCTGCCGACACATCACCAGAGAAGAGAATTTCAGCGGGACCAAGGTTCCCATTCAAATCGGGCCCCGTACCGGGTTGGGCGGCCAGGCCGACAAGTTCCGCAGGGATGTCTCCGGGGCCGGTGACATCCAACGTAAGATGGAAGGTGCGTCCGTGACTTGTGGAGCCAACACTCATAACCCAGGG
>JAKVCB010000046.1 GCA_022448345.1 Pirellulales bacterium | reverse complement strand
CCCTGTCCCTGTTGGCCCTGTCCCTGCTGGCCCTGTCCCTGTTGGCCCTGTCCCTGTTGGCCCTGTCCCTGTTGGCCCTGGTCTTGCTCGTTTTGGTCTTGCGGTGGTTCTTTTCTTGGTTGCGATCCGCTGTTGGTGGACCGATTGCCAGAGTTGTTTTTTCGACCACCGCTGCTGTTGTCCGGTTGACCATCCTCCTGGGGAGTGCCGTCAGCTTGGTCTTCTCCCTCTGGTGGACCTTCTTCCGCGGAGGGACCCTCTCGGGAGTCGGACGGTTTGGTTTCACGATTGGCGAGTTGATCTTGATTGTCTGCCTGGCGGGGTTCTGGAGAGATGATCCGAAATTGTTGTCGGTGTGTAAGGGCTACATTGGGATCGGGTTGCCGATTGTCGCGTGCGATTGCCCAGTATCGCAAACGATCTCCAGCTTGCAGTCCATGTCGACTGGGCGTAAACAGAAAGCGACCCGCGAATCGCCCGGTGTGGGCTTCGGGCAATAATTTTTCATCCAGCATCCGATTGTTGGCAACTTCACCTACAAGTTGCACGCCACTCAAGGCGAAATCAGGGTCACGTGCTTCGACTTCAATCACGACGGTTTCGTTCAGTTGCACATCGCGAACATTGTCGCTGGGAGTACGGAGTTCAACTTCGGGTGGGTAATCGGGAAAAACATCGATTTTGTGTTGCACCGGCTGGCGATTTCTTCTTCCCTCCAGATCTTTCATTCGTAGTGCGTAGCAGGTGTGTTTGGGCGTGCGCCGATCGGGTCGCAAGGCGAGTGCGAACATGGCCTGGGCCGCGTCCTGTTCGTGTTCCATGGCAAGGTCGCGCCGCCCATCCACTTCAAAATCGACATAGGCCTCGGCAATAGGCCCGTTTGCGAGGGCGCGGAGTGTGATTGTGGTGCCTTCGATTGCGCGGATATGGCCATCCTCTGCGACGATCTGGTCGGCATAGCCGGTGTACTCGGGATAGTCGTACTCGACCTGCTTGATGGTGAGTGCAGGAGCCTGGACGACAGTTAGAAAGAACAATTTTGAATGCCCATCTCCTGCCACAATTTGATATTGCAGGTTCGTTTGCACACCGGTCAAACGGCTTGAGGCACGATGGTCGGTGAGCTGGCATTGAAAATGTAGATTGTCCGAGGAATGCATGGTCAGGGGCTGATCGACCGCCTGCCGATCAGCGGTCGTAAAGCGAAGCCGGGCATCCTCATCTTCTTCAAGACCGCGGATCATCGCGCTGATGGTGACAACTTCACCGCGGGTCACGCTGTCGGTACCAGGCTCGACATTTTCGATCGAAACACGGCTAGGTACGGCAATCTCGGCCCATGGCATCACGACCCGTCTTGCCGATACAAACGGATCTTTGGGCGATAAGATTTTATAAAGGGCAATTACAACGACCAAAGCGGCAAAGAGGTAGCCGATGTGAATCAGTCTGGAGCGGTCAACCGCATTTTCCACAGTGACACGCTTAAGTCTTTCAGAAGCTTGATGTTCGAGAGTTTGGTAGACAGCCGCAGGAACGGTTTCTCGCTGTTGGCCAAATAGCAGGAGGTTCAACAGGCTGTTTTTCAACGAGGGACTGGAGCGTTCGATGGTTTGTGCCGCGTAAACCGGGTTGACCTGGTGAATCAGATGAGGCCACACGTGCTTCCAGACGTACCAAAGACTTGCCGTCAGCGCAACAAAGAAAACTGCAAATCGAATTCCCACACCGAGCCCACCTGGCACAACCCAATGATCGGCCATCGCAACTAGCAACAACAATCCAAGCAGTCCACTCACCAGAACCACCAACGACGTAGTTAGATCAACGATTTTGAGAGTTCGCCGCGTGTGACTAACCTGCTTCTGGATGAATTTTTCGCAGGGGACAGAATTTTTTTGACCGGAGACCGGTGGAGCAGCAGTTGGTTTTGGGTTCGATGGGCTCATGTTCAACGGGCCGTTGTGAGGCTTCTATGTTGCTTTGTCACTTTATTATAGGCTTTGGGACGGGAATGGAGGATGATGGAACCCAGGGCCGCCTCCTGATTTGCCAGCTACGATAACCGATTTTACGGGAATTGACGCTATCGCCAGATGATATCGCTGTTTTTGGATGAACTCGTGTCGACACGCCTTGTCTGGGCTGACTAGGCTACGCCTAGGTGGAGGAGACACGCTCGGCGCCGAAGTGCGCACAAATCAACGTGAATTACGCTAACCACTTTCGCGAAATTGTAGCTGGAGAGCGGCGCGGCTTGACTGGGTCGCTGTTGCGGGCGGCGCTCCGCGCGATCGAAGTTCCCTACACCTGGGGAACTGCCTGGCGGAACTATCAGTTTGACATAGGGCAGCGGGCAGCCCGTTCGGTTGGAGTTCCTGTGATCAGCGTTGGAAATCTCTCGTTGGGAGGGACGGGAAAAACACCGATGGTCAAGTGGTTGGCCACCTGGCTACGGGGGCAAGGCCTGCGGGTCGTCATTGTGAGTCGCGGATACGGTACTTCTGCAGGCACCGCGAACGATGAAGCGTTGGAATTGCAGCAGTCGTTGCCTGATGTGCCGCATGTTCAGAATCGGGACCGTGTCGCTGCGGCACGCATCGCGGTCGAGCAGTGGGACGCCCAGGTTATTTTGGCCGACGACGCATTTCAGCACCGTCGCCTGGCACGTGATTTGGACATTGTTTTGATCGACTGCCTCGAGCCGTTCGGATACGGCCACCTGTTTCCCAGAGGTACCTTGCGAGAGCCGATTGCCTCGCTGCGTCGAGCTGACGGGGTTTGCCTGACGCGTGTCGATATGGTCCATCCAGACCGGCGGGATCGTATTCGGTCACAAATACAAAATATCGTTCCAGAGTTGCCTTGTTGTGAAGCGTCCCACAAGCCGAGTCGGCTCATAGACCATCATGGTCAGGTGCGTGCCTTGGATGAATTAGCGGGAGTTTCGGTCGCCGCATTTTGCGGAATTGGCAATCCACACGGTTTTCGTCACACGTTGTTGTCGACCGGTTGTGACCTGGTGGGGTGGCGTGAATTCGGCGATCACCACCACTTTCAGCCGGACGATCTTGATGCGCTTACGGACTGGGTTCGTGCAAGTGGTGCTGAGGAAGTTGTGTGTACACACAAGGACCTGGTGAAACTGCCTGTTGAGAGAATTGCCGAGGTCCGTCTATCGGCCGTGGTGGTCGAACTGGAGATTCTCCGAGGCCAGCAAGCGTTGGAGCAAATGCTCAGAATTGCAATCACCGGGGAACGAGGTAATCCCGGAGGAGATGTAGAAGATTGTCACCTGGGAACGATGACTTGAATCTTGTTTTCGAGGTGTTCGTTGTCAATGATTCCTTGAGCTGCGTGTTGTGCAAGTTGCTTGGAGTAATAGGTTGCACAATGTCCTGAGAGGACAACCGTTTTTCCCTCGATGTGAATATTCAAATCGTGAATTCGGCCCTGGGCGCGACTAGCGATGCGTTGGTAAATCGCGTCGGACAGGTTGTTATAGCAGGTATTATTGACGTCGGACGCTACAGAGTGGTTGCTGGAAGCTGGGTCTACAGCAAGCAACACGTCACGATTGAGATGACGGGTTTCTTCTTTGAGGTTGCAGGGGAGCTGATCGTCGTGCCCTTGCATCAGTGAATCCTTGCTAGCGTTCCGTTGATTTCCTATCAGCCTGATAAGTTCAAAGCAGCTTTAGGAACCCATGGTTACCGCCAGATAGTCGAGCGATTGTCTCCAAGACATTTCGAGTTAACAACGAATTGCCCAGGAGTCTATGGGGTTGGCCCAACTTGTTCAGAGCCAATCCTTCAAACATTTACAGACTTCTCCGGCCCAAAGCGCCTGGTAGCCACCAGAGTGACTGTCGACTCCGCACCGGACATAGATATCGACCGCAGAATTGCCAGACCCATCTCTGCAGGCCAATTTATTCCCACAGAACTTTTCGTGTCAACATGGCTTGTTGCTATTTTAAAAAATTTCACGCAGTTAACCATTCGAGTCCCACGAGCTAGAAGGACGGCGGAATCGAATGACCTTCGTAATAGGTTCTGCTATCCATCAAGAAATATTTTCGCCGGAGCGCGGAAAATCAACGAGCCATATTTTAGTTTTTGTCGAACGTGCAACGGGAGGAAAATGGGACCTTGCGCCAATTACCGAACATAGTCGATTCCGGCCAATTCGCACAAATTTGCCGATGCCACTGGCTGTGGACAACTCCAGACTAAAAAGAAGAGAGCTTCACGGCACCAGCGTCCAGCCGGGTGGCCCACGACAAACCCGGTACCCTTGGCCGCAGTCAGTGCTGCTTGCGAAGCTCGCAAAACAAGGCTGTTGGCCCTCTGCCGAAGCGATTCTTTGGTGCAGACCTCCTGGCCGCAGGCAAGGGCAAGAAGATTCTTGGTAATCAGGTCATGTTCGGTGCGAAGTGCTTCAAGGGGGATCTTTAGATCCTCACGGCGGGTTGCTTCACTGTCAAGATAATCGATTGCGGCACGTGCCAGCCCCACCGCAAGCGTAGAGGTTTCGTGGCCACCGGTTCTTGCTCCCAATCCACTTGCCATCACGTTTTCAACGGGCCCGGCGATGAGTTGTTCGTTAGCCACTTCAACAGCCTGGAGTTGGACTGAACCGGTGTGGCTGGCATCCAGCCCGACCAAATTTGCCGGGGGCAGTACGGTGACACCGCTGAGCCCGGTCGGCAGGGCCACTAGAATTTGCTCTCCATTGGGAGAGGTATCTTTGGTGACTGTGGCACCGACAACAATCAGGTCAGCCGCCTGTCCGCCGGTTACCCAAGGTGAATAGCCATCCAGGCGGTAACCTGTGGAGGTTGGCTCGGCAGTCAGAATGGGATTTTGAAGATGCCTCCGGCTGGTGGTCAGGTGTGAAATCCCGACCGTTGCAAAGGTGTCCCCACGGGCGAGTTGCGGCAGTGTACGACTTTTGAGCGATTCATTGAGGCAGCCTTCGATGCGGCGGCAGGCACCTGTGCGCTGGGTGAGGATAAAAGTGGTAGTGAGGCATGCGGCGCTGAGTTCGAGATAGCCGCGAACAACTTGCTCATCGGTCCAGGCCTGTCCGCCCCACGCGGGGTCAAGAAACCACTCGAAGACACCAAATTCTCCACAGAGACGCAGCTGTTCTGCAGGCCATTTGCCTGACTTGTCTAAGTCACCGGATAATTCTACCAGGCGGGCACACAACTGTTTGAGTGCCGGATCTTCGGGTGCTGTGATGTGGGGAACTGGCATTTGGTGAGTCCACCTTCACCGGGGTGTGCTGTTGTGGTGCGCTGAGTAGATCGCTGAGTAGATCTGGAGGGGTATATTGTAGCCGAAGAGGGGGGTGTGGGGGAATTGCGTAGCATGGCTACATGCGCTTTTTGATGCATCCCCGTTGCATTCAGGTTGGAAGTCATGCAACGCAGTTGGGAAGCATTCTATGGCGACTAACGAATGCTCATATCGGAACTGCGTCCACCGGCGGCCGGCAGGTAAGAGTTCTCGACATAGTCAATCACCATACGGTGAGCACTAAATCGCGAGGCGCAAGTTGCGATCGATTCGATCATTCGTTCGATCCATTGGCGTGGCAGGCCATCCAGGTCGCGATCGTAGAAGAGCGATACGACTTCGTTACGGAGTACGTCCATGAGATTTTCAACATCTCGCGAGTCAGTAATTTCATCGTCGACGTGTTGGTTGCCATTACCGATTGCAAATCCATTCTTGCCATTGAATGCCTCGGCCCACCAGCCGTCGAGTATTGAGCAGTTCAGCCCGCCATTCAGAACGACTTTCATTCCGCTGGTGCCAGAAGCTTCCATCGGGCGGCGCGGATTGTTCAGCCAGATGTCGACTCCCTGAACAAGGTGGCGAGCGACATTGATGTCGTAGTCTTCGATGAAGACCATTCGTCCGGTAAAACGGGGATCGCGCCGTAGATTTGAGATTTTTCGGATCAGTTCTTTGCCAGGCGCATCGGCGGGATGAGCTTTGCCGGCAAAAATAAACTGGACCGGTCGTTGTGGATCGTTGACCAGTTCAGCAAGCTCGTCGAGCAGGCGGAAGAAAAGGTCTGCCCTCTTGTAGGTAGCAAACCTCCGTGCAAAACCGATGGTCAAGGCATTGGGATCTAGGATGTTGCGGGCACCCTCGACGATATGGTCTTCTTCATTTCGACGGCGACATTGTCGGCTATAGCGTCGGCGAATGAAGTCGAGGAGTCGGCTTTTAAGGGCGTGATGGGTTTCCCAAAGTTCCCCCGGATCGACGTTGTAAATTCCTTCCCAGATCGCTGGATCTCCCATCTCTTTCTGCCAGCCTGGTCCTAAGTTGCGATCGTAGAGTTGCAGCATTGGAAAGGCGAGCCAACTGGGAATATGGACCCCGTTGGTAATGTGGCCGATGGGGATTTCCTCTTCGACACGCCATGGCCAAAGGTGGGCCCACATTCCTCGCGAAACGTGCCCATGCAACGAACTCACCGCATTGGCACGGCGGGAAAGTTTGAGGCCGATGACGGTCATGCAAAACGATTCACTTTCATTCTGCGGTTCAACCCGTCCGAGTCCCATCAATTGCTCTGCGGAGATTCCAAGCTGATCGCGCAGTGGCCCAAGGTGTTCCTCGATTAACTCAGCATCGAATCGATCGTGTCCGGCTGGAACCGGTGTATGGGTGGTGAAGACCGTGCGGTGGGCAATTTCGCGGAGCGCGTCGTCAAACGTCAGACCATCGTCTTCCATGCGTTGATGAACGACCTCCAGAGGGGCAAATGCACTGTGCCCCTCATTAAGGTGGTAGACACCTACCGTAATTCCGAGTGCCCGCAGCGCCTTGACCCCACCAACGCCCAGTACCAGTTCCTGGCGAATTCGGGTGCGGTGATCGCCGCCATACAGGCGGGATGTTAACTCGCGGTCTTGGGGACTGTTGCCTTCCACGTCGCAGTCAAGCAAGTACAAATTGACCCGCCCGACTTGCATCAGCCAAACTTTGGCCAGGAGTTGGCCATCGCGGGTATCGATCTTCACGGTTATGGGTTGCTGGTCGGGGCCGAGTGCCGGTTTCATCGGCAAGTTCTCAACCTTAGTGTCGAGGTATTCTTCCTGTTGGTATCCATCCGTATCGAGGTGCTGCTTGAAATAGCCCTGGTCGTAAAAGAGTCCGATGGCAACCAGGGGAACGCCGAGACTACTGGCACTTTTGATGTGATCGCCCGAAAGGACTCCCAACCCACCCGAATAGATCGGAACCGATTCGTGAATTCCAAACTCCGCGGAGAAATAAGCGACTGGTTTCGAACCAAGGACTCCCGTGTGGCGGGCACCCCAGGTGTGAGTGGTTCGCGACAGATAGTCTTTCAGGCGACGGTGGGCTTGATTGATACGGGTGTAGAGGACCATTTCCGCCGCCCGTGCGGCTAATTCCTCAGGAGTCATCTCCGAAAGCAGGGCGATCGGGTTATGATCCAACTTGCGCCACTTAACTGGGTCCAGGTCGCGAAACAAGCTCACGACCTCAGGATGCCAACTCCACCAGAGGTTGTGAGCTAACGTAAAGCATTTGTCGTACAGGGCACGGGGCGTAATTTCTGTCCAGTTTGTTTGATCGAGGTCACTCTGCATTTCAATTTCAGTGGTGTTCATTCCATTTTCTCCTGACTTGCAGGAGGGAAATAATAGGTTACTTCAGGGGAGACAATATGCTTTTGTTGATCCCGAGGCCCAATACTCGATTTCAAGGTCGGGGGATATAATCTTCACAGCAACGCTAGTTTGCAGCAAACCGACTGCCGAATACAAGCCTGAAAGGTCAGGGGCAGTTAGCCCAGGCCTCCCAAGGTATATCGATTGGTAGATTTTTGGTCCAGCGGTGTGGTAGCACGGAGTCTCCTTGTAAAACTTGTGGAACCTCGGAAAAGGACCCGTTCAGTCATCCCAGGTGCGGTGGCAGCCCGATTAGGCCACTGGCTGGCCGGTTACCGACAGGCCGTGACGCACACGGCTGCATGCACTTGCCAGATTCGTTTGCTTTTGTTCTGTTCGTCGTATGAATATTCTTATTTTTGAAGATCCGAAAGTTTTCCAGCTCAGCCCGATCACGCTGACACGGCCTGCTTATCTGGTGACTTGTGGAGCGCGTCGTCTCCTGGATCAACTCCAGCGATCTGGCAATTTGCTGGCGACGGTTGTGCGACCCGAATTGCAGGCGTTGGTGGCCGCCGACAGTCCCGAACTGGCTGATTTGCCGGCCTGGCGTCGCTCCGTCGAACAGGATAACGGCCGTGTCCTGCTGGTCAACGCACGGGTTGTGCCGAGTGCGGTTGTGCGCAAACAACTGGAGGAGCTTTGGGATGCCGGTGACGAAGGAATTGTTCGTACCCACAGGACAGTTGCCGCGGCCTTGTTGCCGACGCGGGAACTGGCGGAGTACGGTGCGCTGACGGTTGAGCAAATTTCGCGAGGGTTGGACGCAAGCGAGCTTCCGACGCTACACGCAGATCTTCCTTTATTGGAATATCCTCACGATGTGATTCGACACCATCTCGAATCAATGGGTGAGAATCTGGACGACTTATTGGCACGCTGTGATTACCACCAGCCCATTCCGAATGTTTACGTGCCACGCGGATTGGAACTTCCCACGCAGCTTTCTGTGGAAACCCGTGGTGGGCCCATTGTGATTGAACAGGATGTTATGGTGGGGCCATTTTGTTTTCTGGAAGGCCCTTTATACATCAGTCGCGGCACAAGGATCCGTGAACACGCATCGATTCGGGCTTTGACATGCATTGGCCGTAATTCAAAAGTGGGAGGAGAGGTGTACGCCTCGATCATCGAGCCGTACTCAAACAAGCAACACGAAGGTTATTTAGGACACAGTTACCTTGGCAGTTGGGTTAATGTGGGTGCGGGAACGTGTGTCAGCGATCTGAAGAATACGTATGGCAAGATCAATGTCGATTTCAATGGCCAGCGCATCGCCACCGAGATGCAGTTTCTAGGAGTTATCGTGGGTGACCATGTGAAGATGGCGATTAACGCCACGCTTTTTGCCGGCAAGCAGATTGGAGTGGCTAGTATGCTTTACGGAACCGTCACCGAGAATGTTCCCAGCTTCGTCAATTACGCACGGTCCTTGGGACAGGTAACGGTCGCCAGTGTCGAAGCGGTTGCCACCATGCAACGGCGAATGTTTGCTCGTCGAAAGATCCCGCAGCGGAGCTGCGATGTCGCGCTGCTAGAGGCCATTTTTGATGCCACCGCAACCCAACGGAGCGGTATGGCTGACCAAGTTGCCCCTCTGCGTTTTGGTTGATATATTCCCCGGGTGGTTGCCTGGTTTATATATCTTTGCGAGTTAAAATAGCGCTTTGCGGCATGAAGTCATGAAAATTCAACAAGCATATGGTGCAGGCCGCTTTGGGCTCTCGTTCGAACTTTTCCCTCCGAAGACGTCACAAGGCAAAGTCAATCTCTTTCGACATGTTGAGCGATTAAGTTCGTTTCGCCCCAGTTACATGACTTGTACGTATGGGGCGGGTGGGTCGACTCAAGATGCGACATTGGAGATTGTGTCCCGGGTTTATCAAGAGTTTGATCTTCCGGTGGCAACGCACTTGACGTGCGTGGGACGGACCACGGATCAACTTCGGGAGTATTTATCGGAGGCACGTGCGCGAGGCATCGAGAATGTAGTCGCGTTGCGAGGAGATCCTCCTCAAGGGGTAGATGCGTTTCGCCCTGTTGAGGGTGGTTTGTCTTATGCAAACGAACTGGTTGCGCTAATTCGAAGCGATTTTCCCGAGTTTGGGATTGCCGTGGGTGGATACCCCGAAACACACCAAGAGGCCCCGAGTCGGGCGGTTGATCTGGAGAATTTAAAGCGCAAAGTCGATGCCGGTGCCAATGTGGTCATTACTCAGCTGTTTTACGACAACCATGATTTCTTCCGTTTTCGTGATCAATGCAGCGAGGTTGGAATTGGCGTGCCCATTGTGCCGGGATTGTTGCCGGTGCTTGCTTTCAGCCAGATTCAACGTATTGTCTCGCTGTGTGGTGCGCGGTTGCCAGGAGAATTAGTCCGGGATTTACAGGCAGCTGGTGACGACCAACAATCGCAACGGGAAATTGGTGTGGCATTTGCCGTCAGGCAGGTTGAAGCATTGCTGGAGGCTGGTATTCCGGGGTTGCATTTTTACGTACTCAATCGGTCTGAAGCTGTTGAACAAGTGCTTCGCGCAGTTCCTTTACCTGGTCGATAGCGGTGAGTTTTACAAACCGTCCATCCGTACGAGTTGGGAGGCTTCTGGTTGAAGGCCCACGGTACTGTTTCACTCTGTTTTGCGGGGTAAAATCCCTGGCTGTGGATGTTTATTGACCAGGATGGGTTTGGTGGGTTGCTTCTGGGTCATATGCATGGGGCTTTCTATGAGGTCCCCCTGGGCCAAGCCGCCGTTTGATCTTCCCCTGGGCTCGGATGGCTCCATAAGTCAGAATGGAAAATATGAGCGACCTTGCTGGGAAAATGCTGAATGACTATCGGGTGCTGCGCCGCTTGGGTCGGGGGGCAATGGCCGAGGTTTTTCTGGCAGAACAGAGTTCTCTTGGACGCCAGGTCGCTTTGAAAGTGTTAAACCTCCATTTAGCCAACGACCCCAATTATGTGCAACGGTTTCACCAGGAAGCGCGTGCGGCAGCTGCGCTCATCCATGCCGGAATTGTACAGATCTATGAAGTTGGGCAGGCCGAAGGCTTTCATTTTATCGCACAGGAGTATGTGCCTGGGCGTAACCTGGGAGAGTTGATTCTTCGACAGGGTCGCGTGGCGCCTGGCCAGACCCTCGACATTTTGCGCCAAGTGACCGGCGCACTGCAAAAGGCCTCGGAACACGGTATCGTGCACCGTGACATCAAGCCTGAGAACATCATGCTCGCTTCCAGCGGCGAGGTAAAGGTAGCCGACTTTGGGTTGGCTCGGGTGCAAGGTGAACAGGATGGTGCCAACCTCACACAGGTTGGAGTAACCATGGGAACGCCACTCTATATGAGTCCCGAGCAGATTGAAGGGCAGCCACTCGATAGCCGTAGTGATATTTATTCCTTGGGAGTGACGGCCTACCACATGCTAAGCGGTCGACCACCCTATGAAGGTGATACGCCGCTTTCGGTTGTGGTTCAGCATCTCAATCAGGCCGCAGAACCTCTGCAAACGAGGATTGCTGATCTGCCGGGTGAATTAGCACGGGTTGTGCATCGTATGTTGGCCAAGAAAGCCGCTGATCGCTATGCAAATCCCGTAGAGTTGCTGGCTGAACTGCGGGTGGTCGCCAGTCAGGCAGCATCCCAAGGATGGGGATCGGGACCGTACGGCTGGTCAACCGCGACGTGGCCAGTGGTGGTACCGGGGGGCAGTGATGCAACCCGTCACTTGAGTGCCGTGATGAAAACATCTACCAGGAATAAGGCCCCTCGTTTTACCTGGTGGAAATTTGCGACTGTGGTCCTTGTTTGTTTCCTGGTCGGAGTAGGGCTGGCGGTACTGAGTCGCTCCGGCTCGATCCTAGCGGGGGCCCAGCACCAAACTCCTAAACGCGAAAACGTGACCGCTCAAATTTATCATGCCAAGCGAGTTGATACTGAGGCTGCCTGGAGCGCCATACCACGTTATTTTCCTAAGGCCGATGTTTACGAAATCAACCTGGCCCGGCAAGGCCTCGTGCGCCACTATTTCTTTGTGACCGGAGAATTTTCGAAGGCGATTCCCGTGTTGAAGAGGCTACGGTCAACCAGCAGTCCCCACGACCGCTTTAACCGCTTTGCACTGGCGGGGTTGACAATCGCCTCGGTACGACAAGGCGCTTTGAAGGAGGCGCGCCAGTTTGCTCAGCAGATTACCAGCACAGATCAAAGTCGTCTTGCGGAAGAAGATCCCGACCTGGCCCGACAGTTCAGAGAAGCCCAGAAAAAGTTGATAAATCAGGGCTGAGAGATCAGGCAGAACGGCGAGTCGTCCATAGGCCGGTCCAATTTGGCTTGTGTATCTGATCCGGTTGCTGTGTCATGCGCTTGTACCGAGGCAGGGGGAGCTTGGACTTTTGCTGACGAAGAACTTCACGGTGGCCGTCTCGAAGGATCATTCCGCCAATGAAAGCCCAAATCAGGACAAAAGATGTGCCAAGTATGGTCGGGATAAGATGATAAGGCATGGAATTGCTCCTATTGAGATTGCGTACGCACTCCATGTGCGGTCTGCTGGCAATCCATGCCTGAGTCGGGCTAAGAGTCCATCGCACCCAGTCCGCAAGGATCTCTACTCGAGGTGGGGTGCTATCTTTCACTCGACATCAAATCATATCGACGGTTTGAGAGCCCTTTGTGAATCGCAGGGTGGGCTGCCGTGCTAGCTTCTTTGACCGCCCGAAGCGGTTTTGCTAGACAAGGCCCGATCTCTTCTCGAATCGGTAAATTCATTGGGATCGACCCGGTGAGATGCGTTGGCATTTCAGGCCATCTTTTTTGTCAGGTGTCTCCCGCTGTACCACAAAAAACCTGCAAATATCGACTTGGTATAGGATGTTTAAGCCCTGTTTTTGTGTACCCCTTGTTGGGTGTGATCGTTTGTGCACCTTGGTCTATCCGCAGGCACGGAGCCGGTCAGCCGACACGACCGGGAAAAATTGCTAACCGACCAACCGCCGGTTTTCCATCGGGGACTCGAACGCGCGTATTCTTGATAAGTACCTCGGGCCGTCGCGCAAGCAGACGCATAACTCCCAATTTGTGCAAGCATTTTCACTTGCAAGCATGATCACCTGGCAAGCAACCTGCTTGTTACGTATTGGCCACGGACAAGGATCGCTGGATGGAGATGACCCGTAAGTGGTAACCCTACCAGATCCACCCGCCAGTTCGTTTGGCCTTACCCAAGATGACAGCCATAAATTCCCTATTTGCACGACCTGGACCGGTTGCGCCGCCAGTAAATGTTGCTTAGTAGGATGCGGCAGTCGCGACTGCCTGCTAAGATCAATATCGCTGTTTGTGTTGCCAGGTTTTTTGTTCCGAGCGAATTTTACCCGAGTCGTTTTATGCCACAAAGTCACGACACCGATGTTCGCATGCGGGGATTTTCCGACCGGGTTACGGTGGAACATGCTTTAGCCTGGCTTGATGCTGAACTTGAGGCGCGGATTGGCAGCGATGCGAAAGTCCGTTCCGAGGAAGTTGCGCTGGACCGTGCTGCGGGGCGAGTACTGGCGGAGGATCACGTTGCGGGCTTGAACGTTCCCGGGTTTGCACGCGCGATGATGGATGGTTTTGCAGTTCGGGCAAGCGACATCCAGGGGGCATCTGCGTACAACCGTTTACAGCTAGTTGAGGTTGGCGTGAGTATGCCGGGTCGCGGTTTCGCAGGTCAGACGGGACCGGGCCAGGCGGTCCGGATCATGACCGGTGCGCCTCTTCCGGAAGGTGTCGACGCTGTACTGCCAGCAGAACTGGTCGATTGGGGAGTGGATGGGAATTCGCCTTGCGCGATTGGCGAGGTGTCTGTCGGCAAGCACATTAGCCAGCCTGGCGAAGACATTGCCCGGGGGCAAACTGTTTTTTCATCGGGTAGGCTCTTGCGACCTCAGGACATTGGAGTGCTTTCCTCGCTTGGAGTTGCGAAAGTTCAGGTCCTCTGCCTGCCTCGTGTCCGGATTGTGATTACCGGGAACGAACTTTTGGCCGCAGGGACACCACCCGCCGGGTACCAAATCACCGATGCCAACGGCCCGATGCTCGCAGCGCTGGTGGCACGTGATGGGGGCCTTGCCCGCAATCCGGGCATCGTTCCCGATCAGCGGGAGGCAATTCGCAAGGCGCTCGCCGACGAGGCAGAGATCATTCTTATTTCGGGCGGATCCAGCGTAGGCGAAGAAGATCATGCGCCTGGTTTGGTGTTGGAAATGGGCAAATTGCCTATCCATGGGATTGCGATGCGGCCGAGCAGTCCGACTGGCATTGGGACGATTGGTCACAAACTCATATTTTTGTTACCAGGCAACCCCGTGTCGTGTTTGTGTGCTTATGATTTTTACGCAGCTCGGGCAATTCGCGCTTTGGGGGGAATGGGGCGAGAATTTCCATACCGCAAAGTTCGCATGCCGTTGCGGCGAAAACTTGTTTCGGTGGTAGGGCGTGTTGATTATGCGCGGGTAGAGCTCGTTGACGGGCAGGTCGAACCACTTGCAATTTCAGGTGCCTCGATGCTCAGTACAACGACGCGTGCCGACGGGTTTGTCATCGTTCCTGGTAACAGCGAAGGCTGGCCAGCTGCCGCCGAAGTGGATGTCTTTCTTTACGATGCAGAGATTATTGGTTCGTGACCCTAGCGGAAGTTGACTGCACCCATGCCTGAACAACAGCAGTTTCTGGATGTGATTGATCGCGACGAAGCAGAGCGTCGTTTTCAATCAGTTCTGGATCTTACACCCAGGGGAGAAGAGCTGGTTTCGCTGGACGAAAGCCTGGGCCGTGTCTTGGCGCAAGACATTGCCTCGCCAACCAATGTTCCTTCTTTCGATCGGTCGAATTATGACGGTTTTGCGTTGCGCGCTGGCGATACTACGGGTGCCGACGAGCAAACGCCTTGCAGTTTTCGCCTGCTTCCGGAAAGACTCGATCCGGGTGTGGTACCACAACGGGAAGTGACCGCCGGTACGGCAGTGGCAATCGCGACCGGCGGCATGGTGCCGCGAGGTGCCAATGCGGTTGCGATGGTTGAGCACTGCGATCTTCAGCAACACGACACCATGTTGGTGCGCAAGTCCGTGTTTCCCGGATTCGGTATTGCCTACACAGCGACCGATATTTCTGCGGGCGAAACGGTCTTGCGGGCAGGCGAATTACTGTCGAGCCGTGCAACGGGAATTCTGGCTGCCATCGGGGTTTGTCAAGTTGCCGTTTTCCGGCAACCGAGGGTGGCTATCGTCTCGACCGGTAATGAGATTATCGCACCGGGTGAGTCGATGAAGCCAGGGTTGGTTTATGATTCCAATGCTCGCATCCTGGCCGATGCAGTATCTGAATTAGGAGGGGTACCGATCAGTTTAGGGATCATCCAGGATGACCTCGGGCGGTTGCGCGAGCAGTTGCACCGCGGACTGGCTGAGGCGGATGTTGTGTTACTTTCGGGGGGCACGAGTAAAGGGCAGGGCGACCTGTCGTATCATGTTGTAGGAGAGCTTGAAGATCCCGGGATTGTCGCCCATGGGGTAGCCCTCAAGCCGGGCAAACCAATTTGTCTGGCTGCAACCTCAGGCAAACCAGTGGTGATCCTGCCTGGTTTTCCAACTTCGGCAATTTTTACATTTCATGAATTTGTGGCCCCCGTGATTCAGGCCATAGGTGGACGGCCACGAGATCCGGCGACGACTGTCGAGGCTCGGTTAGCGGTCAAGGTAAACTCGGAGGTCGGTCGCACCGAGTACTTGTTGGTTGGGTTGGTTCGTGCGGAGAGCGACTCAACCCGGGGCGAGACGACAGGCGGATCGCCAAGTTCTCCAAGCGAAACCAATTCTGATCAATTGCCAGCAGCGGCTCATGAAGAAACGGCTGAGTTCATTGCTTATCCAATGGGAAAGGGTTCAGGTTCGGTCACGACGTTCAGCCAGGCGGATGGCTTTGTTACGATTGGGCGTCATGAGGAGATTGTTTCGCCAGGGGCTCGCGTACCTGTTCAGCTGTTGGGACACGATGTTCGTCCAGCCGACCTTGTGGTGATTGGTAGCCATTGTATTGGTTTCGATTACCTACTTGGCAAACTGTCTCGAAGCGGCTGGCGAACCAAGTTCATGGTGGTGGGAAGTAGTGCCGGACTCGAGGCGGCCCGGCGGGGAGAATGCGATTTGGCTGGAGTCCACCTGCTTGATCCCGCAACCGGGATTTACAATGAGCCTTTTCTGACTTCCGGGGTTGAGTTGGTGCGGGGTTATGGACGGCGGCAAGGTATTCTCTACCGCAAGGGGGATCTGCGGTTCGAAGGGCGCACGGCTGAGCAGGCACTGGAGATGGTGCGAACGGATCCAAGTTGTACGATGGTCAATCGCAATCAGGGGAGTGGTACAAGAATTCTCATTGATCGTCTGTTGGGTGAGGCGTTTCAGGAGCAGGCCCCTGCCGGCTATGGCCTGCAGGTAAAGAACCATCATGCGGTGGCAGCTGCGATCCGTCAGCAGCGAGCTGATTGGGGAGTAGCCATCGAGACGGTTGCGAGGCAGTCCGCGACGGAAGATGTAGCGACATCAGGGGACCTGGGTTTTTTGCTGGTGGAAGATGAGCGGTTCGACTTTGTCGTACCGATGGCCCGAGTTGAGCGACCTGCCGTTCAAGCATTTATACAACTGCTCTCACAGGACGATGTCCAAAGGGAACTCTGCGGATTGGGCTACCAGGTACCTTGATAATCGGTTTGAGCTCGCCGCGAGCCAAGCTGCTTGAAGGGTTTCCCCTTCTGCGATGCCGCAAAGTTTGCCCGGCTGGAACAGTTGTCGCACTATCGTCTGGAACCACCGCCTGGAGTTTTTATTTTTGTCAGCCAGGGGCGGAAACGCGAGTTATACTTTCCCGACACCACTTGGTCGCGGTTCGGCGCGCCTGCACGTTGAAGGCTTTTGCAGGCTTCATTTAGGGTGCAGGCGCGCCGTCGCACCTTTATAGGATGCGAAAAATCGGCTTTTCGGCTGATCACGGGGCTTTCAGCCCCATCTGATACCGTCTCATGAGGTAGCAGGCCACCACCATCTTGCCGTGGCATCTTGCCGTTGGACGCGATCTCTTTCAGTTGCGTAACCCACACAACTGTCATGACTTGCGTATTTAGGGTCAAGAAGGCCAATTGAAGCCAAGCTCTGGTTACGGTAGACTGGCGTCGCTGGCAGTGCCTGCATTCTATCGGGTGTATATGGTATTCGGCCTTTGTTTCTGGCCAGTGGCACCCCCGTTCGGAGATGTGTTTGATGAGTACGACAATGGAAAGGGACCCCTTGATGACCGAGGTTGGCAAATTAGCTGTTGGAGACAAAGAAGTAGAACTTCCAGTTTTGGTTGGCAGTGAGCAAGAAACTGCGATTGATATATCTAAGCTTCGTGCCCAAACGGGCATCGTCACGCTGGATGAGGGCTATGTAAATACCGGCTCCACAACAAGTGACATCACGTTTCTCGATGGTGAAAAGGGGATTCTGCGGTATCGGGGTTATCCGATCGAGCAGTTGGCCGCCCAGTGCGATTTTGTCGAGGTTTGTTACCTGCTAATTTACGGAGAGTTGCCCTCGCCAACGGAGTTATCGGATTTTCGTGCGTCGCTACGGCGGCATACCATGCTGCATGAGGACATGCGGTTATTTTACGATGGCTTCCCGCTCGATGCGCATCCCATGGCAATCCTCAGTTCGGTATGTGGCGCGCTCTCGACTTTTTACCAGGATTCCTTGAGTTTTGACGATCCGGAGATTGTCGATCTCACGGTACATCGTTTGCTCGCCAAGGTTCCTACGATTGCGGCTTATGCCTATAAAAAATCGATAGGGCAACCCTTTGTTTACCCCCGGAACGATCTCACCTATTGCGAAAACTTTCTGCGGATGATGTTTTCGGTTCCCTCCGAACCCTACGAAATCGATCCTGATTTTATCGAAGCACTAAATCTCCTGTTCATTGTACATGCCGATCACGAGCAAAATTGCAGCACCTCAACCGTGAGAATGGTGGGGTCTTCGGATGCAAATTTATTCGCATCCATTTCGGCAGGCATTTATGCCCTGTGGGGCCCACTGCACGGGGGAGCCAATGAGGCCGTCGTCAACATGCTGGCGCAAATCCGCGACGATGGTGGTGATGTGACCAAATATGTCAACAAGGCCAAAGACAAGAACGACAATTTTCGGCTCATGGGCTTTGGGCACCGGGTCTACAAGAATTTTGATCCCCGCGCGACAATCATTAAGGCGGCCTGCGACAAGCTGTTGGCCAAACAAGCGCTGCAAGATCCCCTTTTCGAGATCGCTCAGAAGTTACAACAGGTTGCCCTCGAAGATGAGTACTTTATCGAGCGGAAGTTGTATCCCAATGTCGATTTTTACTCGGGCGTGATCTATCGTGCCATTGGTATCCCGGTACAGATGTTTACGGTCTTGTTCGCAATTGGACGTCTTCCTGGTTGGATTACCCATTGGCTTGAGATGCGGCGTAGTCCGGGCAAGCGAATTTGCCGTCCGCGACAAATTTACACCGGACCAAACGAGCGTCCGTTTGTACCGCTTACCGAGCGGTAAGCGGAGCCAATAGTCACGGGGACGTTAGCTCGTGGGCTTTCGTCAGATCAGCGCGTGGTGGTTCTCTTTCCCAGACGGAGTGGATTACCGCAACGAGTAGGCTCTTGTTTATCGGTTTGCAGCCACCAGAATTTCCCCGCGACCGCCGTCCAGCAGGTCGCCGTGGAATTGCTCAAAATCGGCCTGCAATAATTCATGGTCGAATGGGAATTCCAACTCGACCAACCGACGAAGCATCATTTGCAAGACCAGCGGTCTTTGCCGGCAGGCATGGCGAAACGTAGGGAGCAATTCAGGGGTGGGTGCGCCAAACAGGCCAATGGTTCCCCGACGCATCCCTGCACCAGGACGAATTCCACAGGATCCAAAGATTAGCAGGCTTCCGGCCAACAGGCCAAATCCCGCCATATCGCCGGCATTGCCGCCTACCCCAATCCAGCCGCGGCGCATCGTGTGGCCAAGTTCATTTCCGGTGTCACCGTCGATGAGAATTGTGCCGCCGGTCATCCCGGCACGGCTACCCCGATAGGCGGCACCCACCAAATGGCCAGATTTTCCATGAACACGAATCAGGCCTCCGTGCATTTCTCCACCAACCCAATCGCCCGCATCACCATCTACCACGATTTGGCCACCAGCCATTTCGCTCCCCAGATGGCGACCCACAGGTCCGTGGATATGAATCGAGCCCTCCTCCATGTGAGCGCCAATCCAGTGGACACCGGCCAGGTTGCCGTAAAGGTTCCACACTAAATCGTCCGGTTCGCCTTCCACTCGAAAGAACTCGCCCAGCGGCAATTTTTCATTGCCATGAAAAATGGTGTGCTGACAAATCTCGTCCAGGGTTTTTCCCCGCAGGGCGGTCGGGGTGAGGCCTTCAATTTCGACGGGAATTGAGGTCTCTGCGGTGTAGGTAAGAGTGAGAGGCATAATATCAACCGGATACGTGTCGTCGAGGCTGTGGGGGAGATGCCGGTCTTCACAAGGCACCGCCGGTAAGTTAGCAACCAGCCCTATTTTACACAACCAAGGGCCGACCAAAATGGGTACATTCCAGTTTGTTTGCGACTTCAAAAGCCCATTTTTAGGATCAACATGGCATACTGGTGTGAGAGAAGTGACTGTGTTGATTCGGGATCCCCGTGTGAGCCAGACGCATTCGAGGTTAAAATCTCCGGTAACAATGGCCAGACCGGTTCCGTAGTGGCCCGTCGACTCACAAACAGGCTACCGATTTGGTGATGCCAGCCCTATTTGATATCTCTGAACACCAACTCGATTGAAAGAGCAGATTGTCGTGAATCGCGGTGCAATCATTCTTTGTGGCGGGAAAAGTACGCGAATGGGGAGTGACAAAGCGTCGCTACCGTTTGGCGAGGAGCAAATGCTGCAACGAGTTGCCCGCCTGGTGAGTCAGGTGGTCGAGCCAGAAAACATTGTTTGTGTTGCTGCCGACGGCCAACAATTACCCGTGTTGGCGCGCGAAATTCGCGTGGTCTGCGATCGGTTTTCCGGTAGAGGGCCAATGGAAGGGTTGGCTGCTGGGATAGCCGCATTGGAGAACTCGGCCACAGCTGTCTATGCGACCAGTTGCGACGTGCCTTTGTTACGTCCTGCCTGGATCGATCGCCTCTTTGAGTTGTTGGGAGATCATGATGTGGTGGTGCCGCGTGAGAATCGCTTCCACCATCCGCTGGCTGCCATCTATCGGAGTTCGGTCCTCCCGCGTATTGAAGAACTCCTGGGAGCAGACCAGCTTCGACCAGTGTTTTTATTCGATCGGTGTAACACCCTTGAGGTTCCGGTTGAAGCACTTCGAGATGTTGATCCTCAGCTACAGTCGTTGTTGAATTGCAATCTCCCGGAAGACTACCAGGCAGCCTTGGCTGCAGCTGGCCTTGGCTCGGAATTGGCTGGCGATTAGTTCGGCGCCGCTAGCCCGTAACGTCCGTGTCATTCTAAGCGAAGCGAATCGGTCAAGGTGGCGGTGAGCGACGGCCGGGTGATCAAGTCACAGACGGTGCTTCCGCCAACTCCATCTTTAGCCCCGGATTGCTTCGTGCCAGCTGGCAATGACTTCTGGGTTATGCAGGTAGTCATCGGAGACCGGATAGTTGCGGAACCGGATTGAATAGTATTGTTCAAACCATTCCTGAATATGAGGGATAATGTCTTGATCGATGGTGGGATTGACGTGGAGCGTTTTCCCTTGGGGTGCGGCACGAATTTCTCCCTGCTCGACCATGATCGTGCCCGCTTTAATTACTATCCGTGGCAATTCAAACATGATTTGTTTGTTTTCGTGGGGTGTGTAAATCGTGATATCGGCATCAGCCCCAGCACCGAGATGGCCTTTGTTCACAAGTCCAAGAATTCGTGCAGGTCCTGCCCGGGTGATGATGGCAATTTCGCCCAGCGTGTATTCGCGTTGGAGGTCCATCAGGGTCGAGCGGTTTTGGACTTCCTCCGGGCAGGTCTTGAGCATGTCCTGGCGATAGGTGCGATCCATCAATAAGCGAATGATTTCAGGATAAGCCAGAAACGAGCCACCGTTGGGATGGTCCGTACTCATAATGACTCGCCAGGGATCTTTGACCAGCAGGTACCATTCCAGCCCAATTGCCCATTGCAGTGCGTGCACAAGTGACTTGTTGCGGTACTTGATGGGAGTGATTCCACATCCAGATTCCATTTCGGTATCGCCGCTGAACCATTTTCCCTGATAGATCTTGTGCAAAAAGTAGCCGAGTGGTCCGTCACCGGTCATGCTGGTCGTTTCGCCAAAGAGAACCTGTCCTACATCGACCGTAATATTCGGGTGGTTGTTGACGTAGTCGGCCAGCGGCACGACTTTGCTGTTGAATGTGTTTTCGTCCGCTTCGCCACCCCCGTAGCTGTGAAATTGTATATGGGTTATATGCCCTCGGTGACCGTTAAGAGCTTTCATTGTTTCAAGCGTGGTCGTCCAATTGCCAGGCATGCCTAAATTGTTGCAATGGATGTGAACCGGATGAGGCAGTTTCATCTCATTGGTAGCCTGTGTGACTCCGCTGATGATCTGCCGAGGTGTGACGTCGAAGTGGGGGACCTGGTCATCAATACCGCTGACGTTGCCGGCAGCCTGATTTTTCCAGACTTCGACTCCACCAGGATTTACCAGTTTGGGGGCAAACCCCTTGGCCGCGCCCAGTATCCATCCTAGAAAGGCTTTCAGGCGTTGGGGCTCTTGATCTTGAATCGACCGCATCACGTAGTGATTATTCCCCACCAGGACATAGAACCCTTTGTCGAGACAGGGAGTGTCCTCAAATTCCTCATGGGCATGTCGTGCTGCGAGCGGAGGAATTGCAGCATCGAACGCAGTGGTGTAGCCCAGTCCTGCATACTTGTAACCTGTGGCAAAAGTGCTTGGAACACTGCCGGTTGTTCCACTGTGGGTTAGCGGGGTTCGCTCGAGAACCTCACTTTTGCGTTTTTCTTCGGGCCGCAGTTTTCGGGCCACGTTTACCTTGGGACCGGCAATGTGGCAATGGATATCAACCCCACCGGGCATGATGACCAGGCCCTCGGCATCAATCGTACGAGCTGGCTTTTTTTGCGGGTCTCCGGGGGGAGCGACGATGCGCGTACCGTCGATCCAAATATCGCGGACTTCTCCGTCGATGCCATTGGTAGGATCGTAAACCGTACCGCCTTTGATACATATCAGTGAGTTTGTAGTCATTGGGTTTATCAACTCGTCAGGCATTAGCCAGTCGAGATTATTTTGAACAAATGGATGGGTGTCTCGAATTCTGGTATGGGAACTAGCTATTCTAGTCGGCACGACCCAACCGTGCTACTTTGGTATGACCGAACAAACTCTTGTTCCCAGTCCCACAGGAGGTTACATGTCCCGCGATCGCGTTCAGTCCGCAGTGGATCAGATCCAGTTTGCGCGCCGTTTTACGAGCTCATTTCTTGTAGATTTGTCGCCTGATGAGTGGTTCTGGCAACCGGCCGAAGGGGTGACCCACATTGCCTGGCAAGTTGGCCACCTGGCCACGTCACAATATGGGCTCTGTTTGCTGCGCCAGCGGGGGCCCCTGGAAGCCGATGAAAATCTTATCCCAGCGGAGTTCCGTGCGAATTTTGGGAAAGGGTCCGAACCGGTTTCCGGGCCGCAGAACAATCTTGCCACAGCAGCTATTGAGGCTGTTTTTGACGGTGTTTACGAGCAGGTACAGGCCGAACTGGCCCAGCAAACCGATCAACAGCTGGATGTACCTGCCGGGAAACCGCATCCATTGTTTGACACCAAGTTGGGAGCCATCGAGTGGGCTTCCGGTCACGAGTTGGTCCATGCGGGCCAAATTGCCCTGTTGAGGCGTCTGATGGGTAAAAAACCATTGCGATGAGGCCACCCCCGCAGGCCGCCCGTTGGTTTTCAGGGGTTTGCCGATTTGTTGAACGTTGTGGAAACAGCGTCGAAGTGTTCCTGGATGTTGCTGGAATGCGATGGCTTGCGAGCCCAACGCTAAGCAACAATCCCCTTGAGTTGCTTGACCCTTGCCTCGATACCACGCAACACCTCTTCATCACTTGGGTGGGGCGATGGGAATGCTGGTCGCAGTGGAATTGGTACATCGTCCATGCGATAGACTGTTCCCCCGGTATTAATGCCATAGGTGGCAACGGTAAAAGCGACTGCGGCACTCCGCGTGGTTGGGGTCTCTTTCGGGTCGAGTGCTACGTAAGGGATGGATTGCAAGTGATTGCGGGCTGGCTGGGAGAAATTGGCCATCGGGTCACAGGCGATAATCAATGCCGCATCGGCTTCACCCCGAGCGAGTGTGTCGCTCGTTGTGTACTCCCCCGGATTAAACCGTGGATAACCCCGAGCGTGATTGACACCAAATTGGTAGCCGGTACGCCAGGCGACTACGTTGTCGGCACCCGTGACGTTTCCATGCCCGCGATTCGGTTTGGCAGTGAAACGCGTAAATTGGTTCATGTCACGGGTCAGGGCAAGCAAGGCTTCGCTGTTGCAATGTTTGCCACGGGTCATTGTCAGTCCCATGCCAAAGAAGATAACACCAAAATTGGCGGCTTTCATTCGGTCCATAAGGTCTTGCCAGCGGGACAGTTCGATACCAGTTTCGCGTTCGACCAGTGTTGCATCGAGTTCGATCCCAGCTGCGAGAGCCCGCAATGTCCACAAGGCTTCAAAATCTTTGCGAGGCTTGATTTGGAAGAAGAGGTCTGCCGCAGCCGCACTCTTGGTTTTACGCACATCGACCATCACGCAGGTACGGTCTTTGCGGCCGTTGGGGACAAACATCCCTTTGGGCATCAAGCTGTATTTGGTGAAGTGCCGAGGATGGCTTTCCGCAGGATTGGATCCCCAAAACATGATGAAGTCACCTCGATTGGCCACTTCACCTAGTGTGCAGGTCACTTCTCCCACAGCCTGAAATGCCATTCCTGAGGGACCGTGACAAACACTTGTCGTGGTGTCGATACAGGCCCCGATCCAATCGCCAATCGAGACAGCCACCCGTTGTGCTTCACAGGGTGAATCGGAGAGGCCGTAAACAATCGGGTATTTGCCAGAACTCAAGATTTGTGCTGCGCGGTCATAGCCGGCTTCGAGCGAGGCTGGCTTGCCATCGATCAAGCAACTCGGACGGTCTTCAACTTCATGATTCAAAAACCATGCCTTACCAAGCACACACGCCCGTTTGGCCTTGGTGATATGGCTGTTACCTTCAACGTGCAGTTCAATATCGTCGCAAACACATCCGCAAAAAGTACAGGTGGCGTCTTCGACGATTTTTAATTCTGGGGACCCGTTGGAAGGTGCTTGGGCAGTGGACATGTAAGCGGGTTTTCTGCAGTGGGCTGATATTTTTGGTTTGGGAGTGAGTTGGAAATCAAACCAGTCCCACAGACGGTTACTATTCTAACGTTGTCGGTTCCCCCGCGTCCATTGGGCCACGATTTTTGCGACGATTCACCATCGACGAGTCCTGCCTGGAGTTGGCTTATGTCTGAACATCTGTACCGTTGGCCTGCCACCGTAGTGACTCGTGACTGGTATATTCCGGTTTTTCCCCGGGATGGTCCTACTGTTGGTTGGGAGTCGGCCTCGGTTGGTAA
>JAKVCB010000045.1 GCA_022448345.1 Pirellulales bacterium | reverse complement strand
CCCCCCCCCCCCCCCCCCTTTTTTTTTTGAGGCCGATGCGGGCCTCGGCGCTCCGCTAGGGTCGGTTGTGCAGCCGTGGGATGTTCCGCTCTAGGTGTGTTAACATGGAAAAAAATTTCAAATGCAAATATTTGGTTGGCGTCCTACTTTCAGAACCGAAGAGAGGCGTGTAAGGAAAGACTGAAGAAAACGGTGGTCGGCGGATCATTAAAAAAAAACGTGGTGGGGGGGGGGGTGGGGGCGATGATGATGATGGTGGTGGCGGTGGCGGCGATGGTGGTAGATGAGCGAGAGGCCCGTGCGGGATCGAGCGATCCAGACTGTTTGACCCTTCGGTGATCAAAGTCGGAGGGTATCGGTTTGGGGCGTGTCGGCAAAAGGTGATGAGGCGGCAAGAATTCAGCTCGTCCAGGGCCACGCGTCGGCTAAAGCTTTGCGTTGGGCTTCAATCAACTCTTTGATGCCACCTCGGGCAAGTTTTAGCATTTCGGTGAGTTCCGTATCACTGAAGGTTGCTTCCTCACCGGTGCCCTGGATTTCAATGAATTGTCCTGATCCGGTCATCACCACGTTCATATCGACCGCCGCTGCAAAGTCTTCTTGATAGTCGAGGTCAAGCAGAGGTTGCCCATCGACGATTCCAACGCTAACGGCCGCGACGCTTTGCTGCAGGCAGAATCCGGCGTCGGAGTCGCTGGTAGCACCGATGGCTTGAAGAGCATTCACCAGTGCAATGATGCCGCCGGTAATACTGAGTGTTCGCGTACCACCATCGGCTTCAAGTACGTCACAATCAACGATTATGGTTCGCTTCCCAAGCTTTGACAGATCGGCTATGGCCCGCAGACTACGACCGATCAGGCGTTGGATTTCGGTGGTTCGACCATCGGTTTTTGTGCCGCGGTCACGACGTTTCCGAGGATCTGTACTTCCTGGAAGCATGTTGTACTCAGCGGTGATCCATCCCCCGAGAGAGTCGTCAAGCCAGGGGGGGACCGAGTTTTCTATGCTGGCTGTACAGAGTATGGAAGTTTTTCCTGCTTGAGCCAGCACACTCCCCTGGGCAGCGCTCGGGAAGTCACTTTGGAATCGTATTGGTCGTAGTTGGTTGGCTGCACGGCCATCGTGACGGTTTGACATGGAGTAATGGATGGTAGAAAAGGGGTGGCGGAATGGATCCTTCTATCTTGCCATGTGGGCTGGCATAGAACGGGGCTAGTTGGTCGGTCCAGGTTGATCTGGGGGTACAGTAGCAGTTGGCAACCCAGCGAGGTAGGGTGTGTCTTAGATTAGGGTTGCGGTGGGATTAGGGTTGCGGTGGCTCGTCATGCGATTCCCGCAATAACCAGGCAAGGATCCCCTTTTGTACGTGTAAACGATTATTCGCTTGCTGGAGCACGACACTTTGGGGACCGTCGATGACATCATCTGTCACTTCTTCGCCTCGTC
Organism: Pirellulales bacterium; assembly: GCA_022448345.1. Classification (GTDB taxonomy): domain Bacteria; phylum Planctomycetota; class Planctomycetia; order Pirellulales; family Lacipirellulaceae; genus JAKVCB01. The sequence continues at coordinate 23,482 of JAKVCB010000045.1, read as the reverse complement.
GAGCTGGTAGGCAGTGCATAAAGATTGCATTGTCCGGGGCACTTGCCATAAGTTTCGGATTTACCTGGTACTTGGCAAAATCGGCCTTTCGTTGAGCTCGTTCGCCTTCCTGGCCCATACTTGCCCACACATCGGTATAAACAGCAGCAGCCTCGCGGACCGCATCCTGAGGATGCTGGGATTGGGTCAGTTCGAAATTGGGAAATCTTTGGGTGAAGTCAGCAACCACCTCCGAATCGAGCTCATAACCCTCGGGCGTGCAGCAGACGAATTTCATGCCAAGGCAATTGCAGGCTCGGGCGAGGCTTGTGGCGACGTTGTTCCCATCGCCAATCCAGGTGAGTGTTTTTCCGCGAAGTTCGCCAAACCGTTCGCGAATCGTGTAAAGATCGGCAAGTGCCTGACAGGGGTGGGCGAGGTCTGTGAGGCCATTAATGACATGGCAGTCGGCATGATTTGCCAATGCCTCAACCGTGGCGTGGGTCTTGGCACGAGCGACAATTACATCCACCATGCTGCCCAGCACCCGGGCAAAATCTTCGATACTTTCCCGACTGCCAAATCCAACGTCCTCCCCGAGCAAAAGGCTGTTGCCGCCCAGGTGTGCGATACCGGCTTCAAAGCTGACCCGCGTACGGAGCGACTGTTTTTCGAAGAGTAATGCGAGTATTCGCCCAGGAAGGAGTGATTCGCGTATGCCTTGGCCAAACTTGAGCTTCAATTCCGCAGAAAGCTCAAAGACCCGGTTGATCTCGGGCGGGGATATATCGTCAAGAGTGATTAAATGTCGCATGGAATCAGCCAATAACCGTCGTCGGGAATCAAGTTATATGATTTTGCAAGACATCGATCAAGATTTCACATCCCTCTTGCAATTCCGCGTCACTGAGAATCATCGCTGGCAGCAGGCGCAAGACGGTTTGTTGAGTGCAATTGATCAATAGGCCCCGTTTCATGCACTCGGCAACGATGGGTGTGCCGTCAACCTGTAGTTCAATACCAACCATCAACCCGCAGATTCTCACTTCTTTTACGATCGCGATGGTCTCAATTAAGGGTTCCAGCCAGGTGCGAAATCCTTGCTCAAGTTCTCGGACGCGATCCAAAAGATTGCCTTCTTCGATCATTTCGATGGTTGCGATGCCAGCCCTGGCAGCAATTGGATTTCCGCCGAAGGTTGCGGCGTGCATGCCGGGACGCAAACTGGGCGCAATTGACGCAGTTGTGAGCATGGCCCCACCAGCAATACCTCCACACAAGCTCTTGGCCAGTGTCATGATGTCTGGAGTAACGTCGGAATCCTGGTAGGCAAACCAGTGGCCCGTTCGCCCGCAACCTGTTTGGACTTCGTCGAAGATCAAAACCAAGTCGTGGGCATCAGCAATTTCTCGCAAGCCTGCGAGAAACCCATCAGGAGGAATGCGAATTCCGCCTTCACCCTGGATCGGTTCGACCATAATGGCTGCCGTTTCTTCATCAACGGCATCGCGCACTGCGGCCAGGTCGCCAAAAGGGACATAGACGAATCCGGCCATCAGCGGCCCGATGCCCTCGTGGTACTTGGGTTGTGCCGTGGCGGTTGTGGCGCCGTACGTGCGACCATGAAAGCCACCCTGGAAAGTGATGATTTTGAAGCGATCTTCCGGCGTATGGAGTCGTGCCAGTTTGATGGCTGCTTCGTTTGCTTCGGCTCCCGAATTACAAAAGAAAGCTTTGCCTCCGAAGCTGCGATCGCTCAGTAACTTGGCCCAGCGTCCCTGAGACTCGATGTGCCAGGTGTTGGGGACGTGAATCAATTCAGCCACCTGTTCTTGAACGGCTTGTACTATCGGTGGCGGACAATGTCCTAACAGATTGCAGCCCCATCCGGGGAATAAGTCCAGATATTGACGCCCTTGATCATCCCAAACCCGGGAGCCTTCGCCTCGCACCAGACAAACAGGATATCGGCCGTAATTTGGAACAACAGACTGATCGAAAAGCTCAGCCGTAGCCGGCGACATTGTAGATGTTGTTGTGGTCAAGTTATTTCCCCCTATTGCGGCCTTTCAGCCAAGGCGTCATGGGTTTATCGAGGTCATTGGAGAGGCCCGGTTACGAGGCCTCCCAAGGGCATCTATGCCGCTTAATCGGCGTCTGAAATGAGCTCTGTACCAACTCCATGATTTGTATAGATTTCCAGCAGCAGCGAGTGTCGCAGGCGACCGTCGATAATATGAATTTTTCCGACTCCTTTCTGAAGGGTATCTAAACATGCTTCGACCTTTGGGATCATACCCGATTCAATAGCCCCTTCACGGATGAGCGCGCGGGCTTCTTGAGCGTTCAAGGAACGGATTAGCGATTCCGGGTCATCCTTATCTCGTCGGACTCCATTTACGTCGCTCAGAAAAACCAGTTTTTCTACCCCCATTGCCTGGGCAACCGCGGTGGCGGCCGTATCTGCGTTGACGTTGAGATGGTCGCCCGATTCGGTTTCACACACCGAGGGGATTACGGGCACCTGTCCAGCGTAACACAAATTGTCTAGTGCTTCGCGGTCGACACGCGTGACAAAACCAACGTGGCCGAGGTCAATAGACTTGCCTTGTTGATCGTTGAGCTGCAGCTTTTCGCCAAACAAGACGTTATTGTTCGACTCTCCGGTGAAGTTCAGCGGCATGGCTCGCCCCCCCAGCTCTTCAATCTGTGCGGCAAGTGATTCGTTCAGTTCTCCCGCCAACACTCGATCGACAATCGCCAGGGTTGCATCGTCAGTGACGCGCCGTCCCGAGACGAATTGAGGTTCCAAATTTGCTTCCACCATGGCTTGATTGATCGCATTTCCTCCTCCATGGACTACGATCGGTCGCATACCAACGGTCTCCAGGAAGACAATGTCGGTCAACAGCTGCCGCATTGCCTCGCGATTTTTCATCACGCTGCCGCCGACTTTGATAACCGTGATCTTGTCGCGGAACTCGCGAATCCAGCTCATGGCCTCGATCAATGCGTCAGCTTTTGCGATAGCTTCTTGCACAATGGACCTGGTCGACGGGGGATAAGGTTCGAGCGGAAGTGGCCGGTTGTATCGGGTCCGTTACAGACTGGAACCTGACCTTGGGGGAAACTCCCGATTCTAGGCTTGTGACCTGGGAGGGTCAACTTGGTGCCGGTCGGACTTGTCGATCCGTGTAGGATGCGGCCTGTTCAAGTCACGTGTTGTCCGTGGAGTTTGACGGGTAGTTCTGTTTAGAAAAATCAGCAGTCCTCGAAGTTTGGTTTTGGGGTGTGCAGGGTATCAGGTCGGCGGCGTATTCGGTCCGAAGGTCCGTTTTCACAAGGTGTCGTTGCCATGTTTTGTTGTTGGCCGAGTTCGCCGTTATCAGCGAGTTTGCTGACCATTTCATGGAAGCCGACAAATTGAGTAGGTGGGTGACTGGCGGACGGAGCAGTTTTTCCACAGAATGCCTAGTGGACTGGAGTCATTTCCGGATATCTGGACTTTCCCTTCTTCTTGTTTGCTGTATTCGGTTTTGGAGATGTTTGACCCCCTGGCGATTGTGCTTGCCGCTGGCAAAGGTACACGAATAACGCCCAATTTACGGAAAGTTCTGTTCTGTTTTGTGGTTGTCCGATGCTGCGATAAATTCCTGAAATACGCCGTCTAGCGGGGGTCGGTCAGGAATGGGTGGGGGTTATTGGGTGCAAAGCCGATTTGATGCACTGCGAACGTTTTGATGGGCCAGATGGCAAGTTTGTTGCCCAGTCCAAATCGCGGGACATGGGGCATGCGGTGTTGATCCACTGGCGTGTCTGCCGGGAACCGCCATGGATGAAAGGTTCCACGAGGATGAGCCACATCAGGTGAAACGGTGACGGCCAGTTTTGCCGAGATTGTCGAAGAGAAAGAGGTCCCAGCCGAGCAAAAGGGGAGCTTGGAACCAACCCTGAGTACTTTTACTTTTTCGACAGGCAAAGTCTGCTGGTTGCACTGAAGCAACTTACGGCCGATAACTTGCAAGTGCGGTATAACATGGGACCGGTTGTCCTGGTATTTTGAAACGAGAAGAGAGATAAGCAAGTTGGCGTGGCTTGTCTCGTGCAACCGCGAGTAGTGTTAAGCGTCAATACGGTAGAGGATCTGGCAGCAGTTAAGGCAGCAATAGGGTAGTTTCCACCATCGAGATACTGGTTCACTCTCGAGATTTTGGTGTTGGGATCGCGATTTTTTTGACTTTAAAAACCGAAGAAGTAGGTTTTTCACCATGAACGATATCAAACTCTTCAGTGGTAATTCAAACCCGGCGCTTGGTAAGCAGATTTCTGATTATCTTGGTGTGGAGTTGGCTGCTATTACGCTGGGGCGTTTCCCCGACGGGGAGATTTCCTGCAAGATCGATGAGGATATTCGCGGTCGGGATGTGTTTTTGCTCCAACCGACCTCCCCTCCCGTCAATGAAAGCTTGATGGAGTTGCTGGTGATGATTGATAGCTGTCGTCGAGCCAGTGCTGAGCGGATCACGGCCGTTATACCCTATTTTGGATATGCGCGGCAGGATCGGAAGGACGAGGGGCGGGTTCCAATTACGGCAAAACTGGTCGCCAATTTGATCACTCGCGCTGGAGCTAATCGGGTTTTGACGATGGACTTGCATGCAGCCCAGATACAAGGATTTTTTGATCTCCCCGTTGACCACTTGTACGCGGCACCTGTTCTAAACGATTACTTCCTCAATACCGACATTGACCTCGAAGATGCGGTGATTGTAAGTCCGGATGAGGGCAGCATAAAACGAGCACTTGGGCATGCAAAACGATTAGGTGGGTCAGTGGCCATTATCGACAAACGCCGCACCAGTGCTTTGGCAACCGAACAGGCCAATCTCATTGGCGGTCCGATTGAGGGGAAAGTCGCCATCATGTTCGACGACATGATCAGCACCGCCGGATCAATTCGAGGGGCTTCGCAGTTGATGCATAAACTGGGTGTCCGGGAGATCTATGTGGCGATTACCCATCCGGTTTTTTGTGGCAATGCGCTCCAAAATTTGTTGGATGCGAAGTTGGCGAGTGTCATCTGCACGGATACGAATCCAATCAGTTCCGAATATGCGAAGGATCTTCCCAAGTTAACGGTTCTGACGGTTGCCCCACTTCTGGGAGAAGCAATCAAGCGAATCCACCGCAATGAGTCGGTCAGTCGCCTGTTTCGCTAAGTGGTGGGACTGGGATTTGGCTTTAGAGTGAGTTCTGGAGTGTCTTCGGCCAAGTTCCCAAGCTTTGTTCAGGGGGGGTTGAATCTCCGGGCTGAAGTTGCCAGAATGGCTGGTTTGGCCAATACCTCTGGCCAGAGCTTTGGCCAATACCTCTGGCCAGAGCTTTTGCATTTACAGAATTCTTTAAATTGATTTGTCCCTTGGGATTTCTTGCAATGTCAGAAGTCTTACACGTCACTAAACGTACCTCAGTAGGAACTCGGAGCAGCATTCATCTCCGTCGAGAGGGATATGTCCCGGCTGTTTTGTACGGACATGGTAAAGACCCCGTCAGTTTGTCGTTACCGGCTGAGGAATTTCGTGCCACCTTGAGGCATGGCATGAAGGTCGTGGAACTCGACGGCGATGCAGATGGTCAGGCGCTCTTGCAAGAAGTGCAGTGGGATACGTTTTTTCAGCATGTCCTGCACGTCGATTTGTTGCGCGTTGTGGCAGGCGAGAAAATCAAGCTAAGCGTGCCGCTTGAAACGCGGGGAAGTGCACCGGGTGCCAATGATGGTGTGGTTGAGCAGTTGCTGCGCGAGATTGAAATCGAAGTCGTTCCGGCCGAAGTTCCGGACAAACTGTATGTCAATATAAATCAGCTCGAGTTGGAAGGTACGTTAACCGTTGCGGATATTGAGAATTTGCCAGAAGGGGCGACTGTTCTTGCCGATGCGACAGAAACGGTTGTGCAGTGTGTTGCCCGTACGGAAGAGCCAGAAGAAGAATTGGCCGTGGGTGATGCTGAGCCGGAAGTCATTGGTCAGAAGAGCGAGAGTTCTGAGGCTTCGGATGAAAATTCCGATGGTTGATCAACAGGTATGAAACTCATCGTGGGCTTGGGAAACCCCGGGAAGCGATACGAGAACACGCGACACAACGTTGGGTTCCAGATCATCCGCGAGTTTGCGTGTCGACATGGTGCCGGGCCTCCCCAGGAAAAATTCGAAGCAGAGACGGTTCGATTGACTTTGGGAAATCAGCAAGTGATGCTGCTTTGCCCTTTGACGTATATGAATTTGAGCGGGCGGAGCATTCGCCAGGCGGCCAATTTTTACAAGTTGCCCTTAGGGGAGTTGCTGGTTATTTGTGACGACTTCAACCTGCCAGTCGGCAAGTTGCGGCTCCGAATGCGAGGTTCCTCGGGGGGGCAGCAGGGTTTGCGGAATACCATTGAACAAATGGGCAGCGAGGAGTTTTGCCGACTACGAATCGGTGTGGGGCCTTTGCCAGAGCAGTGCAGTGCACCAGACTTTGTGCTCGGAAAATTTACTGCCACTCAGCGCGAGATGGTTGCTGAGGCAGTTGATCGAGCCTGCAAGGCAATCGATTGTTGGTGTACCGAGGGTATTGAGCAAAGCATGAACAATTTCAATTAAGCCGAATTGGCAGTCCATACTCGTTTCTGATTGGAGAACCAAACTTTGGACCAAAACGTTTACGAAGCAATGTTAATCTTCGACTCCAACCGCTTTGCCCGCGACCCGGGCAAGCTGCCTAAGGAGATTGAAGAGTCGATCACGTCTAGGGGTGGCGAGGTCCTGATTAGCCGACTTTGGGAAGATCGCAAGCTAGCGTATCCCATCCGAGGGCAACGCAAAGGTACCTACTGGCTTATTTATTTCCGTGCCAATCCCGACCAGATTAAGCCGTTGAATCGTCAGTGTGAGATCAATGAGATGATCTTGAGACAGCTGATTTTGAAGGTTCATCCGCACCTGGAGGAGCCGATTTTGGCCCACGCACGGGGTGAAACCCAACCGGAGTCTGAGACACCTGTGGAGGATGAAGCGGCCGCAGAAACAGCCACAGAAACAGCCACAGAAACAGCCACAGAAACTGCTGAGGAGGCTTAGAGGCCTTTTCCTGGTGGCCCACATGTGTGGACTGCTTGTCTTCAGATTCATGATTTGGTAATTTGTGGTTAGCGGAACGTGTGTTCACTATTGGCAGGTGGGGCTTTTTTCGACAAGGCGACTTGGGAATCCTGAGTTGTGCTCCGCGTTGTGTAAGTGGCCCCTCCTGGAAGATAAGACGCAAACATTCAAGACCCTGTCACAGGAGACAACTCCACAAGCTACGTCCTTATGCGAATTTGGTGTGACATTGTGGGGTAAAACGTGAAGGAAGAACTGTCATGGCAAGCTTTAACCGAGTGATTCTCGTCGGCAACTTGACGCGTGATCCGGAATTGCGGCACATCCCCAGTGGTACGGCGGTGTCGGAGATTGGGTTGGCGGTGAACGATCGTGTGAAACGTAACAACGATTGGGTCGATGAGACAACGTTTGTAGACGTGACTTTGTGGGCTCGCACTGCTGAAGTTGCAAGCGAATATCTGAGTAAGGGGTCGCCTGTGCTCATTGAAGGGCGGTTGAAACTGGATCGTTGGGAAAAGGACGGTCAGAAGTTTTCCAAGCTCAGAGTAGTCGGTGAACGAATGCAGATGCTTGGCAGTCGTGGTAGCCGGGACGGGCAAGGACAGGGAGGTGATTCCTATCCTGCAGATGGCAACTTTGTTCCGACTAGTGGCCCGCCTGAAGGCAGTGAAATTCCCTTTTAGTACGAGTTGCTGCCAGCAGCTGGTAAAGCCAAAGCGGCTCGGATACCAGTTGGCCCGGTGAAAAAATAGAGGAAGCAGCCTTGGCTGCTCACACCAATATTGCCGCTTGAAGGCTCATTGCGGCAAGCCCCACAAAACAGTCCCTTTTGATCTGAAATCAGGCTTTTTATGGCAACAAAGATGAAAGAACCAAGTGCTTCGGGTCGTGTTAAGAAGCCTCGCATCAAACGGCTCCCCAAAGGACCCCATGGTGGTGTTGAGCTGCTTTTGATTCAGTCGGTAGAGCATTTGGGTTCTCAAGGCGACGTGGTTGAAGTCAAACGGGGTTATGCCCACAACTACTTAATTCCTCAAGGTTTGGCGACCATTGCTACTGACCATCACAAACGGATGGTGGAAAAACACCGTGGCAAGCTAATAGAGATCGAAAAGGCGAGAGAGGCGGAACTCCACAAATTTGCCAACGATATTGCCAAGCAGAGTATTACCATTGAGGCTAACGCAACCGACGATGGGCACCTCTACGGAAGTGTGGGTGCCGTGGAAATTGTCTCGGCACTCAAGAAAAATGAGATCAACCTCTCACCAGAGCAAATCAAGCTTGAAGGACCGCTGAAAGAACTGGGACTCTATACGATTAAATTCCGCCTCTCGAGCGCAGTTGAAGGCCAGCTAAAGGTTTGGGTGGTGCCGTCGGTGGAGGCGGTGCAAGAGTAGCTCACTGGCCGATGAATTGGCTGCTGGGTGGGAATATTCACTTCGCTTGCACTGCGTGTGCGACCAGAAATCCCTGGATAGACGGAGCGAAAACCAAAGAAGGATCGGTAGCCTGTGGCCTCGGTGGATCGAAAACCACGCATGGACGGTCTCGCGGATGTTGACGAACATCTCGATCGTTATATGCCTTCTAGTCACGAGGCGGAACGGGCTGTCTTGGGAAGCCTGTTATTATTGCCTGAGGCTTGCGATGAAGTTGCACTGATCATCCGAGCTGAAGATTTCTATGACGACGCCCACCAACGTATTTTCCGTCACATGCAAGCGCTGCATGAAGATGGCGGCCGCATTGATCCGCTTTTGCTTGCTGAACGTCTTCGCGATTCGGGTGAATTTGAAACAGTCGGGGGGAGTTCTTACCTACTGGAAGTAGGTCGGGAAGTCTCGACTGCTGCACATGCTGAGTATTACGCGCGAATTGTACATGAAAAATCGCTATTGCGATCGTTGATTCATGTCAGCACTGATATTCTCAAAGATGCGTACGAACCGAGTGTGGACGGGCGGGAAATGTTGAGTCGCGCCGAAGAACGCGTGTTTGGGATTCTCGATGCTAAGGGAGCAGATTGTGTGAGTTCCATTCGCGATGTGTTGCAGGAATCGTTGGCTCGTATTGACGCGCGCATGAAGCAGGAACATGCGTTTGGCGGTCTGGAGTCCGGTTTCGATGACTTTGATGACCTGACCGGTGGACTGCACAACAGTGAGCTAGTTATTTTGGCAGCACGTCCCAGTATGGGAAAAACGGCGTTGGCGCTCAATGTGGTCGAACATGTGGCCATTGAGTTGGCAAAGCCTGTCTTATTTGTAAGTTTGGAAATGTCAGCCCTTGAACTCGGGGATCGTCTGTTGTGTTCGCGGGCAAAAGTAAACAGTCGTCGACTGCGCAATGGTCAGATTACTGCTGAAGAGAGCCGTAAGTTGGTGCAGACAGCTGCTGAAGTGAGTGGCGCCCCCCTGTTTGTCGATGATTCTCCGAGCCGAACCATGACCGAAATTGCTGCCGCTGCCAGACGGCTTCAGCGTCGGGATGGGTTGGCTATGATTGCGGTCGATTACCTTCAGCTGATCGAACCTGACAGTGCGCGAGATCCCCGTCAAGAACAAGTCGCAAAAATCGCACGTCGACTTAAAGGACTTGCCCGTGAATTAAATGTTCCGGTGTTATGTCTCGCGCAGCTTAATCGACAGGTAGAAACCACCCGCGACAATCGTCCTCAACTGAGTCATTTAAGAGAGTCTGGAGCCATTGAGCAGGATGCTGATGTGGTGATGTTTATCCATCGCGAAGAGTATTACATGACCAACGATGACGAGCGGGAACGGGTAAAAGGTGAAGCCGACCTGCTTATCAAAAAACAGCGTAATGGCCCAACCGGTGATGTCAAACTCACTTGGCTCCATGACTTCACGCGATTCAGTAACGCCGCACCGCAGCCTTACGAAGAGTTCGATGATGGTTATGGAGGAGGGCAGAGTTTCTAGCCCATCAACCGATTAAATTCTTCAAGCTCGGTTTCAGGTTATCCAGCAGATCGTGCTGTCACTGGTTTGTGGACCATTGAGTTGTAGAGGTTGCCAGATTGTTAGTTACCAGGAAGTGGGTAACTGACTGCTAGCAGTTCTTTAGGTGCCGTGGTTAGGCGAGATTATCCATTTGATGGTCATCCCAGCCGATTTCTCGATACGCTTCGTACTGAATTCACCTTGCTGTTGGTCGTAGTTTGCTGTATTTCTTCGCAGCCTCAGCGCGAGACCACCTGTTGCGTTGAGGAGTGCGCAACTTGTTTTAAGAGGTGGGTCGTTCCATGCCTATACTTATCTGCAGTTTCTCATCCAGTATCATCCCTTTGCGGGTGAAGTGACCAATGCTTCTCTGTTGTCGACCAATACGGATTGGGTTTGGGATACTTTTTCTATCGGCCCTTTCCGCCGAATGTGCTGCCCAGATGGGACGATCCGGACCGAGTCCAGCCTATCAGAAGGGTCGAAGCCACAAGAAATCTGAATTGATGGGGCTTTCGCTGGCTGCGACAGGTGAGGATGTGGTGGAGTTGCGGATTGTTGGTAACAAGACAATTCCAACGTCGCAAATTGTGAATCAGATTCAAACTCGTCGTGGTCGCCCGTTCGATCCTAAGATTGTACAGCGGGATATCCGCAAGTTGGCCTCTTTGAGTTGGTTTGTAGATGTGAAGCCGCTGTACGAGAAGACGCCCGAAGGTCGCATTGTTATCTTTCAGGTCGTGGAGCGACCGACGATTCGGTATATCGAATTTTTAGGCAATCAGCGGATTCGCGACAAAACTCTTACCAAAGAGATTGGTCTTAAGGTAGGGGGTGCGGTGGATCCATTTGCGGTCGAAGATGGACGCCGAAAAATTACCGCGCTTTACAAGAAGAACGGATTTAACAAGACACAGATATCTGTTCTTGAGGGTAGCAAGGCCAGCGACCAGGGGGTGGTTTACATTATCAATGAAGGTGTTTCACAGAGAATCTGGGATGTCAATTTTGTTGGCGCCAACTTTGTGAGTGCACATCGACTCAAAACGCGAATCGAATCCAAACCTCCGATGATGCTCTTGTTCAAGGGTTTTGTCGATCGCAAGCAAATAGAAGCCGACACGCAGGCACTCACCGACTTCTATCGGTCGTTTGGTTTCTACCAGGCCAAGGTTGGCCGTAAGATCGAGTTCAACAACCAGGGGACCTGGGCAACTCTTACCTTTGTCATCGATGAGGGGCCACGGTACGAGGTGCGCAACGTTTCTTTTATGGGGAATCAACTACTTAGTGAAAATTCCTTGAAAATGGGACTTCAAATGCCCGCAGGCAAACCATTTGAGCGGGCAAATATGAATGATGATATTGAATGGTTGAAGGAACTTTATGGAAGCCAGGGTTACGTTTTTGCTGACATCCGTGCTGAGCAGGTCCTGCTCGAGGACCCGGGGCAACTTGACCTGGTCTATCACGTCGAGGAAGGGAAACGCTGGCGGGTGGGTCGAATTCTTGTCAACATCAACGGTGAACATACCCATTCCCGGGTCCAGACTGCCCTGAATCGACTTTCTCTCAAACCAGGTGAGATTTTGGATATCCGTGAAGTGCGGGCCAGTGAACGGCGCCTTCAGGCAAGTGGCCTGTTCTTGACCGATCCCGTTCAAGGACTTGCGCCCAAGATTACCTTTCGAATTCCTGAGTTAGAGAGTGTTGAGTTCACCGGTGACCGGCGAAATGGTCCAACTTCCGGAATACGTGGGCAAAGTCCCGACCCGGTGGTTTCGAAGGCCCGCCCCAATTCAAACTCTCGGAAGCAAAGTTACGAAGTTCGACGCGTGCCGCCACTTGCCAAGGCTGAGGTCGTTGATGTTTATTTGGACTTCAAACAATCCCCCGAATCAGAATTGCCCTCCGAAGGTCAACCACAATCGGGAAAGACGATTCACTCGGTGAACCAACCACCGCTGTCGACAACCGCAGTTCGACATATTGCAATGCGGGAACCCTTGCCGGATGTGCCAACTGAGGATGAGTCGTCAAGTGCAAGACGGGGTACTCCCTATGATACGATTGTGGTGCGTACCCAAAGTCCTTTTCAGCCAGCTTCAGTGCCAGGCCAGTCTGTTACGCCAACCTACGGTGGTCAAATACCTGGTGCCACTGGCCCTGGCGCAGCACCGGTTGGTTACCGTGTGGGGCAGATCCAGCCACCCCAACAAACGGTCTCTCCGTCTTACTTTGCGTCACCGCAGGGTGGTTCCTACGCCCATGGGCAGGTTGCATCCCCTCAGTACGCAGAGGGAGGGCCAGTTCAACCAGTTCAGTATGTCCAACCGCTCCCCACACCGGTGGGAAGCGGTGCGACAGCGTCTGTCGCACCAGGTTCCAGTTACCCGCCTCAAATCACTCCATTACCGGCTCAGCCAGGTTATAACTCTGGCGTTCCAGGCACCGGCTGGAACCCTTATGCAGAGCCAAATGTCGATGTTGTTGTTGATGTCGCTGAAGCGCCGACGGGCCGGTTTCAAATCGGTGCCGGGATTAACTCAGATGCTGGTTTGATTGGCAATATTTCTCTTGATGAGCGCAATTTTGACTGGCGACGTCCCCCCAGGAGTCTTAATGACTTTGCAATGGGTCGTGCCTGGAGAGGTGCTGGCCAGCGATTCCGGCTCGAAGCGTCGCCCGGTACTCTAGTCCAACGCTACCTGGCCAGTTTCAGCGAGCCCTATCTGTTTGATACTCCCGTTAGCCTTGGACTCAGTGGATCCTACTTCGAACGTCGTTTTCGAGATTGGGATGAAGAACGTTTAGGAGGACGTGCGTCACTTGGGTACCAGTGGGTGGAATACGACCTGTCGACCACACTCGGATATCGCGGTGAAATGGTCAGAATATATGATGCTCCTCAAGCTTCATCGGTACCCCCGTTGGCAGCGGTCATGGGTGATAATACGCTCCACGGTTTTCGAATTGGATTTGCGAACGACACGCGTGACAGCGCTTTTTTCCCGACCCAAGGCCACTTGTTTGATGTGAGTCTCGAGCAGGTTGTTGGTGACTGGACGTACGCTCGAGCGATTATTGACATCCGCGAATACGGGTTGCTTCACGAGCGTCCAGATCATTCAGGTCGTCACGTCCTAAGCGGCAGGTCGCGGATCGGATTTAGCGGTCGTGATACTCCCATTTACGACAACTTTTTTGCTGGTGGTTTCTCGACCCTCCGTGGTTTTGATTTTCGAGGCGCATCCCCCGTTCAGAACACGGGTACCGGATCATTTGTCGAAGTCGGTGGACAATTCATGTGGATTAATTCACTCGAGTATCTCTTTCCACTGACTGCGGATGACATGATTCACGGTGTTGTGTTTGTTGACTTTGGAACCGTGGAAAGATCCGTAAGGTTGGATATGGACAGTGTACGGGTTGCTCCCGGGTTCGGACTGCGGATGACCGTGCCAGCTATGGGGCCGGCACCAATCGCACTGGACTTTGCTTGGGGGGTGAAACGGGCTGAATACGACGATCTTCAGGTGTTCAGCTTTAACGTAGGGTTTACCCGGTAGACGGTTCGCTGGTTTTGGTCCTCTTCTTAGGGGAGCCAAGTAATAGCAACCTTTGGTGGGGAGACAGGATTTGCGTTGAATAACAGGGCAAACCAGGTTTATCCCGGACTACCAGCAGCCAGGCAAGCCACAGCCGCGAGTACCGTTTGGGTTGGTTGCTGAGAAGACGGTCCGATCCCTCCGGAACTTGCCGTCGTGAGGGCAAACCAATGGTCGCTAACCTCCTCTACTTTCGCTCTGCGTTTGGCATTGTGAATATCAAGAAAACGCCACCGAGCCGAAGCGGGTATGGGAGGATCGTGGTGGGATGATGGGAATTACCCGAACGGAATTTCTTTCTCGTGTGGGTCTTCCATACTTTCAGCCATCTTACGAAGGGATTCAGTCTCGATCTGCCGGACCCGTTCACGAGTGAGGCCTAATTGCTGGCCAATTTCCTTTAGAGTTTGCGGTTCATGTCCCTCGAGTCCGAATCGCATTCGCAAGATCGTCGCTTCCCGTTCATCCATCGTTTCTAGCAAAGCCATTACGTGCCGCAGGCTGTCACTTTCGACAAGTGATTCATCTGGTGATAGTTGACGCTCGTCCATTACCATGTCGCCCAAAGTCCAACCAGCTTCGGTTTGGTCGGTTTGCGGTGTCGCATTGTAGATTTTGATTGCTTTCTTGATGATGGGCAGCTTCTTTTTCGGAAGACCCAATACTCGGGCAATTTCTTCGGGTGTGGGTGAACGGTCCAATTCCTCGGTCAACCGAGCGGTTGCTCGTCGCCATTTACTCAGCAATTCCACCATGTAGGCGGGGATCCGGATGGTTTTTCCGGTATTGATCAGGGCCCGTTTAATCGATTGTTTGATCCAATAGCTTGCGTACGTACTAAACCGGGTTCCCATTGCCGGGTCGAATCCCTCCACAGCGCGGAGGAGGCCAAGGTTTCCTTCTTCAATCAGGTCTTGAAGCCCCAGGCCTTTTCCGGAGTAGCCTCGGGCAATGTTTACCACCAAACGGAGGTTCGCCCGTACCATTCGGTCTCGTGCCTGGGTGTCGCCTTCACCAATGCGGACTGCCAGTTCCCGCTCTTGCTGAGCAGTAAGCAGAGACGTTTCATTAATCTCTCGCAGGTAGGTTTCCAGCGGTGACTGGACCGAAGAACTGGAACGGGGTGCGGTTTTTGTGGTACTGGCCATGGAAAGGTATTACGGTCGAGAGGAAGGAAACGGAAAATTCGGTTTGGGGGTGAGGATTGCAGAAACTGCGAACAGCTTTGGTAGCAACCCTGTTCCTCTCATCGACGGGTGCGGAGGGAAACTACATTTCGGTCGGGTTTTGATAGCGTGTCACGAATGCGCCTGCGTTTCGGACCGTGCCAAAAAGAACGACACCACAGGTCGTAACCCGTGGTGTCGTGAATTGGGGTTGAGATTTCGGTCAGGCTATGCCAGTTATAGCCGTTAGGCAGGGTTCTCGTCCGGAGTTTCGGCCTCGTTGGCCTCTTCAGCGACAGTTTCCTCGACAGCGACATCACCTGCATTATCGGTATCTTCAGATGGAGCCTTTTCAGCTTCGGCGGCTGCCGGTTGGAAAAGGGGGCCCGATTGAGACCCGACACCACCCTTCAATTCAACTGCAGGTCCAGTGCTGAGAGTGGATGTTTCAGCTCCCTCTTCGTCCTCTTCGGCCCATTCAACTCGCTTGCGTGACAGGCCAATCTTGCGTTCTTCGGTGTCAACACGAAGGATTTTGACCTCGATTTCTTCGCCCAGTTTGACAATTTCTTCTGGATTGTCGACTTTGTGGTCAGCCAGTTCGGAGATGTGGAGCAATCCTTCGAGACCATCTTCCAATCCGACAAACACGCCAAAGTTGGTCACCTTGGTCACCTTCCCTGTTACGAGTTGCCCCGACTGGTAACGGTTGGGGATATCGTTGGCCCAAGGATCTTCGTCGAGTTGTTTTAGTCCCAGGGCAATTCGTCTGCGATCTTGATCAACGGTAAGAACCTTGCACTCGATTTCCTGCCCCTTCCCAACGACTTCGCTCGGATGGCTGATTTTGCGAGTCCATGACATGTCACTGACATGAAGCAGGCCATCGATTCCCTCTTCCAGTTCGATGAAGGCTCCGTAGTTCGTCAGATTTCGCACTCGGCCTTTGACAAGTTCGCCCTCCGGATAACGATCAACGACCTTGTCCCAGGGGTTTTGTTGGGTTTGCTTCATGCCGAGCGAGATTTCCTGTTTTTCCTCGTCGATCTTGAGTACGACAACATCTATGACGTCGTCGACTTGTACCAACTCGTTCGGATGGCTGATCCGCTTGGTCCACGACATCTCGCTGATATGAACCAAACCTTCGATTCCATCTTCCAGCTTTACGAACGCCCCATAGCTCATCACATTCACCACGGTACCCTTGTGGACAGATTCAACTGGGTACTTTTCGCCGACATTTTCCCAGGGACTGGTTTGCTTCTGCTTGAGCCCTAGTGCAATTTTTTCCTTTTCGTAGTCGATGTGAAGAATTAAGACTTCCAATTCATCGTCGATCTTTACCATTTCGGAGGGGTGGTTGACGCGTCCCCAACTCATGTCGGTGATATGTAACAAGCCATCAATACCACCTAGGTCAACAAATGCGCCGAAGTCAGCAATATTCTTGACCACACCTTTACGTAACTGGTTGACTTCGAGCTCTTTGAGCAATTCCGATTTTTTCTTGGCACGTTCTGCTTCGATCAGACTGCGGCGGCTGACCACGATATTACGCCGCGCTTCGTCAATTTTGAGTACGACGCACTTGATTTCTTTACCGATGTACTCGCCAATTTCGTGGGGTCGGCGGATATCAACCTGACTGGCTGGCAAGAAAACGTTGACGCCAATGTCAACCAGTAGGCCACCCTTAATTTTACGTGTGACGGTTCCGGAGACCTCATCGCCCTCAGCGACAGTTTCCATCACCCTCATCCACTTCTCGATTTTCTCTGCCTTCTGTTTGCTCAGGACAATCATGCCCCGATCGTCCTGTCGACCAGAAGTGTCTTCCACTTCCTCGACCAGCACACGCACCCGCTCACCTATCTCGGGAAGTTCTTTACCTTCCGCTTCCCATTCATTGCGGGGGATGATGCCTTCGCTCTTATAGCCGACATCCACGAGGACAAACTCATTGTCGATACGAAGAATGGTGCCTTCGACAATTTGGTTGACGCTGACATTTGCACCGGCAGCCCAGTCCATCTCATCGGGCAAGGCGGTGCCAACGGCAGCATTCCATTCTTCTTCAGAAACATCGAATTCTCGGATTAGATTACGGTTGACCATGGAACCTAGGGGATAAACCGACAGAATCCAAGGACAGCTTGAATCCGTCACGTAGGGAAACTTGTCCACAGGCGAGAGGAGGCTGCCCCCAACTCGCTTCCTGCAAACTCGACCGACCAACACAGCCGACCTGAAAAATAAGCTTGCAGGGGAAACCCGGTATGCTAACAGATCGTGTTAGCTTCGGCAATTGCCGTAAATGGCACGGTGTGGCAGGCCCAAATGGCACCATTCTCAGAGGACGCACACAGAAGTCGCTATGATGCCCTAGTTTCCCTGATCCTCAGAGCTTCTGCCGTGACGAGTTGTCCTGAAAGTCGAGGCCTGATGGAAGGCTTCGCCAAGGCGTTCGGTGAGCAGGTCGGCCAGTTGTTGGTTGTCCTTGTCGAGAATTTCTCCTGGAGATATGGGGGTACCAAATGCCACGACAATCGAGCAAAACCGGGGTAGGACACGTCCCCGGGGGAGGGCATCGAACGATCCGGCGACGGCGACCGGTAAAAGCGTTGCCCGGGACCGACGGGCCACGAGACAGAAACCAGGTTGTAACGGCTGCAGATTGCCATCAGGTGTACGCGTACCTTCTGGGAACAACAGCAGTGGTTTTTGATCTTTGAGCACTTGTAACGATGACCGCAAGCCCGAAAGAGCGGTTCCCGTTTGGCAGATTGGAATGGCACCTAGCGACTCAATCATCCAGCTCAGTGGCCAGAAGAAGAGAGTTTCGCGGGCGAGAAAACGTAACTGGCGGGTGCTGGCAATGCCTACCAATACGGGATCAAGGTGACTTTGGTGATTGGAGAGTACCAACACACCACCATCTGGAGGAATCTGTTCCTTGCCGATTATCCGCAAACGGAACACTATCCGCGCGACCAGCCAGCAACAATTACGAACTACGGCGTACCAAAGTTGTCTAAGCAAAAGAAAGTTACCCCGATTACATGTGTTTGCGAACGATTTTTTCCAAGAGGTTAACAACTGCCTCAGGGGTCATTCCGTCAGTGGTCACCTGAATTGTGTCATTGGATTTCCGCAACGCACCCACTGGACGCGTTTGGTCGCGATAATCGCGGGCACGCTGTTTTTCGAGGACCTTTTCGTAGGCAATGTTTTCACCCCGAGCTGCCAGATCTTGGTGACGGCGCTGGGCACGAGTTCTTTCGCTGGCAGTCAAGAATATCTTGCATTCTGCCTTGGGGAAAACAACGGTGGCTTGATCGCGGCCTTCGGTAACTACATCGACGCCGGCAGCAGCGCTTTGTTGTAATTTGGTGAGCCGCTCGCGAACGCCGGAATGATCGGCTGCGTAGCGGGTTGAGGTCGTAATCTCAAAAGAGCGAATCAGTGTAGTAACATCACGACCATCGAGAATCACACGATCGTCATTCAGGACGATGTTTGCGTTATTGGCTACCTGTAGCAATGCTTCTGCATCATCCAGGTTAATGCCTTTTTGAATGGCGGCTAACGTTACAGCCCGATACAACGCCCCGGTATCGAGAAAATGGAATCCGAGCCGTTGAGCCAAACGACGCGCGGCGCTACTTTTCCCAGCTCCCGCTGGGCCATCAATAGTTACGATCATGGCAAGCCAGCAACTCTTTCGACTACCGGTTGGTATGGCTGGTGATTTTTCTGTACTCTTGGGCGCCTTCGGCTACGTTGCAAAACAACCAGCCAATTGTACCCATTGATGCGGTTCCAGTTCGAGGACAATATCGCCCTCATTCACAGACAATTCGGTGAGCGGTTTGTCCACAAAACTAGTGGTTTTCCCGGTTTGAAACGGTTTCCAGGCAGAGATTCGTACTCGGGTGGTTCGTCCCTCGGTTTCCAGGAGTCGCAAACAAAGGTCAGCATTTCCAGAGGCAGGTTTCTCTAAATAAGTTACAAGTACGTTTTCTGCACTGGTGTGCAAAAACCAACCATGCTGGGAACCCGACGTGCTTGAGACTTCCGTTGTGCAGTCGCCCGGTGGGGTCAACGGTCCCAAAATCGATTTCATGGGGAAACTGGTATCCAGGCAGAGGGTAAACCGAAAGTTGGCGCTTGTTTCGCCACTGACGATGAGCAGGGTATCAAGGGCACGATCAGCAATTCGGCGATGGCAAGGTAATCCACAGGGGGATAATGTGATTGAACGACTGTCGGCCGAAACTTCGCGAATGTCAATCCATTCGCCACTCTCGATATGTCTCCCGGTTACTGGGAGGCCAAGCCAATTGGAACCGTAGTGGAGATTCATACTTGAGTCTCCCCACATGATTCGGCTGGCAATGTAATTTCGCCATGGGTCTCCGGAGACCGGCGACATGTCCTCCAATTGTAGATCAACGATTACGTCGCGGGCCCCTCGGTAAAGAGTTACGGATTGGGTGAACCGGGCAACCGGCTGATCCTCCCCATTCAGAATTACCCCGGTGGAAGTAAGTACTCCCGCATATTGATCACACCGTGTGATCTCAACACAGTCGGCCTTCATTTGTGAACTTCCAGAGTATATGTCAAGGTCGTCGTCAGCTGCCGGTGGGTCTTCCGAACAACAATGGACAAGCCGCTGTGAAATTCTTGTGGTTCGGTCACGATGCAATTTGATAGATTGAATACCTCCGGTTGATCCGTTGATGGTTAGTTCAAGGTATTCGTTGTGCAATCGATTCTCAATGGCCAGGGGTAGGTTAAGCGGAGCTGGATTTTCTACAGAGGTGGAAAATCCCAACGCGGGTACCTCCTGGCTGAAAAAAGTTGTCGGAATACTTCGGTCAAAGTTCCACGCATTAATTCCGACTGTATGGATGGTTGCAGCTGGATTACTGGAAGGTTCACCGATAAGTTCACTTAAACGTTCCAGCGGTGACGAAGCCACAGCCGATGGTGGCTCATGACCGACTACGACATTCGCCAGTCCGATCAGCAGTTGCTTGTGGACTTGGGAAATCTGGGTGGTAAAGTCCGATGCCCGTTGAGATAGTGGATCGGGCGCGTGACTGATAACTGACGACACAAGCCGTTGTCGCGGTTTGGCGGGAATCTGACAGGTTAGCCAGTAGTCGGCCGTTGCAGATTCGTCAAAGTAGTCTTCGAGAGTGACAAATTTTCCCAGTACTGGCCCGTAGCGCCGTGTGCAGCGAAGATCGTCGTACCACGAGCACTCCTCACCCGGCCATCCTGCAAACAAGAGACTTGCCACGTGGTCATATTGAATGGAGCGGCCCAGAGTTTCAGACAAGCTGAGAAACGTTTCGGATTTGGAGGTGTCTTGTGGCGTGACCGAAAGTGCATCCACCACACAGTTGCCGGCTTCTTGCCAACGTGTTTTTGCTTGCTCACTCGGTGGTTTGCGAGTGCCGTCAAAGGTTGAAAGCATTGCCCCCCGAAATTGCAGTTGTTGCAATACTTGAGGTAAGAGAGGAGAGGTGCTACATGCGAACTGACCAAAAATTGTTACGTCTGAATCCAAGGTTGTGCGATAGGCTGCTTTCCCATGAAAGAATTCAGCGAGGAGATGCTCGGGTGACAGGTTTTCCAGGTTGCCTCGACTGTAGGGGCCACCGACAACCGAAGTTGATCCTGCGGAGATCGATTGCTTGAGCCTGGTCAGTACTTGTGGTGATTGTTTGGCAATCTGTTCAATTTCCGATCCGCTGACAAGCAGATTTAAGGGGTGCCCGGACGCTAAACAGTCGTACAGCGCCTGGTCGTTGATACCTGGTGAGAACAACCGTACGTCGATGAAGTACGGATCGACTGGATAGGAGTGTTGGCGAGCCTGAGTGAGTAAGTCAAAAGCTCGTTCCAGGTGATTGCGGGCTTGATGGGTATCTCCGCAGACTGCTGCTTCGGCTGCAGTGACCGTTGCTTGTGATAATTCTTGTGGTTCAATAATGTTGTGGTACTGCATGGCGTGCGTAAGTAGTTCTACTTGCAGATAGCAGTATCCCAACCCAAAAAACTCTCTTACAAGTTCTCCATCGATTGCATCGTCGTGTACAAGACCAGCCTCGCTGAGCGCGCCCATTATCTGGGATCGTGTTTTCATCTCAACGATGGGGGATGGATTAACCGGATATGTAGCACGGAACCGGTTCAGCCAGTTGGGAGGTAGCTCGGAGTGGGCGGTTTCTGGAACCAACAGAAGCTCACCGACAAGTGGTTCGGGTTCAGGTGGATCGTCTGCCCGTTGCCAAGTCGGGATTCCCTTGGTGGAGGCGATCAGCTCCGGGTGCCATGCTGTTGTCCAGGTGGCCAGCAGGGAATCGGCCTCGGAACCGTGGAGAAAAGTTGGGAAATCGTGCAGGCTGTGGCAGGGCAGGAATATGGTTGTATGTTGCAAAGTCATTGTAGAAAAGGGGTTACGGATATTGTGGCAGCTAGGCATTTCAGGCAGGTTCGGCCTGTGTCAAGTTTTACCGATTGTGACGCTTTGTGGCTATCGGTGACTTGTACAACTCCTGCTACTCATTTGAAGGGACACGAGTACAATAGAAGGAATAAATAAGTAGTGACGATGCGTAATAAGATAGGTAGTGACGATGCGCGGGGTCCCGGTGCGGATGTCAGCTTGGTCTCGGTGGCGACACTTGTAAACCGATTTGCATTGATCGTGTTTTTACAGGTGGTCCTGATAGGCAGATGGCGACCGGACGGCACGTATTGGGCAACCAGATCGGTTAACTAACTAATGAGAGGCACCCGCTTCTAACGACGTTCTTGGTTCGGGCGACCACTGTTTCGTTCCGAGCCTGTGTTTCCTTTATTCTTGGTCATTGTCGTTGAGCAGAAGTGGTAGATGAAGCAGGCACCCCGTCATGGATGGGGTTTGCAGCGATGGTATCGATAGAACGGAACAGAGGCTCTTGATCATGGCAAACTCTGGTGCAGTGTGGGGAATTGATGTGGGACAGTGTGCGCTGAAAGCGCTTCGCTGTCGCCCGCACGAAAAGGATGCTGGACGGATCGTGATCGAGTCCTTCGATTACATCGAGTATCCAAAGATTCTGAGCCAACCTGAAGCTGATCGTGAGGAGTTAGTCCGCGAGGCACTTGAGGAGTTTTTATCTCGTAATGAGGTCAAAGGCGATCGAGTGGCAATTTCGGTTGCTGGCCAAAGCGGCTTGACGCGATTTATCAAGTTGCCGCCGGTTGAGAAAAAGAAGATTCCCGATATCGTCAAATACGAAGCGCGACAACAGATCCCATTTGCTTTGGAGGATGTCGTTTGGGATTATCAGCCCCTGGTGGGGACCAGCGAGGACGACGGATATGCCCTTGATACGGAAGTTGGATTGTTCGCGATGAAGCGCGATCAGGTGTCGCGATTTTTGCAGCCGTTTGAAGAGGCAGGTATTGACGTCGAAATCGTACAACTGGCGCCGCTTTCAATTTACAATTATGTCTGTTTTGATCGGTTCAGCAATCTTGCCACCGTCACCGATGGTGATGGAAAGACAAATGATTCAGTCGTTGTGATCTCCTTGGGCACAGATACCACGGATTTAGTGATTACCAATGGGAATCGTGTCTGGCAACGCAATATTCCCATTGGAGGAAGCCATTTTACAAAGGCTTTGTCGAAAGGTTTGCGACTCACTTTTGCTAAAGCTGAACACCTCAAACGCAATGCGATGAAGGCTGAAGATCCTAAGGCAGTCTTTCAAGCAATGCGGCCTGTGTTTAGCGATTTGGTTGCCGAGATCCAGCGGTCCCTGGGATTCTTTTCTAGCAACAATCGCGATGTTCGGTTGGGAGAGGTGATTGTGCTGGGTAATGCGGTGAAACTGCCTGGTTTGCAACGCTACTTGTCCCAAAACCTCGATCAGAAGGTAATGCCGGTCAACGAGTTTGCCAACCTGGTTGGGGGCAGTGTCGCTGCAACCCAACAGTTCACGGAGAATCAACTCACCTTTCCAGTTGCATATGGACTTTGTGTGCAGGCATTGGGGCAAGGCCAAATTAGCACCAATCTTTTGCCCGAGCAGATCGTAACAACACGGATCGTGCGGGCCAAAAAGCCTTGGATCGTAGCCGCTGCTGCCTTGTTAATGATTGGCCTGACGATCAATTACGCCACCCATTATTCGGCTTTCAAAAGTGTTGATATCGATCCAACATCGGCCCCGACAATGGCGCAGGCGATCAGGACCTCCCAAAGTTGGTCACAGCAGGCCAGTTCGATGGCTAGCGAGAACTCAAACTTGAAGTCAAAGTTTGAGGAGATCGTGCAAATAGGTCAGAATTTGCAAAGTAATGTGGAAGGCCGGTTGCTATGGCTGGAGTTGCTGAAGGCAATTGACGCCGCTTTGCCCGTGGATGACCGTCCAGAGGAAGAGCAGGAGCAAACGGCCGAAGATGTGACGAGCCGGACTGAAATACATATTGAACATATGGAGTGTGAGTACTTCGAGGACCTTGCACAATGGTTTGCCAGTGTGCAGCCCCTCTATAACCAGTCACGCACGGAGTTGGTTGATCAGACGGGTGAAAGTTCTGCTGGAGAAAATA
>JAKVCB010000044.1 GCA_022448345.1 Pirellulales bacterium | reverse complement strand
GCCAGAGTTGCCAAAGTCAAATTTACCCCAGACAGCGACGAGGGACTCAACGTCAATATCCAATCCTGGAGTCCTGATCGATTGATGAAAGACGTTACCGATGGGCTCAGCAATACGATTTTCCTCGGTGAGAAATTTGTTCATTCAGAATATTTCGGGCAAAAGTTCTTTGGCGACAATTCTTATTTGAATGGCGATTCTATCCACAACTACACCCGCCTTGCCGGACCTGGCAGGCCCGGCGGAAACGCGTTTCCGCTGTACACGCCAGCGAACGAATCGGGCCGCCTCAAGGCGGTTCTGTTGCGAAATGTCTTTGGCAGTTCCCACAACGGCGTAGTGCAGTTTGCCTTCGGCGACGGCGGCACGCGGGCCCTGCAAACTTCGATCGATTTACAGGTCCTTGGCTATCTGATGACCGTCGCCGATGGAGCTGTGATTGACGACTCGGCCTTCTGATAGCAGGCCACATTCCCCCTCTGCCACTGCAGGGCCTCAGCACGTTAACGTGGTGATCTTGGAGGTGCCAGGCGGCATCCGGGGCGATTCGACCAGCACGATCGGCCGAATGCCTTTATTTTCTCGCGCACACGGTTCCGGCCGCCACCAAAAAACGACGGCGCCAAAAAAAGAAACCACCGAGTGAAGTGCAACACGGCCACCGAAAGCCAGGCCAGACCGGCAACCCGTGTTGGTGCAAACAGGGCTCAACCCTTAGAAATAGTGTGTTTTTCTCGTTTTTTCTTTCAAGAACCTTGCAAACCTCACCGGCAGAAAATAGGATGTCATGCGAGAACTAAGTTCTATTTCCAGCCAATAGGGGAGGGGGGCCGCTAATTGGGAACCTGGCAAGTCAGCCTGGCTTCGCATTCAAGTTCAGGCGACGCGAGTTCCAGGCAGCCAGGTTTAGATGACCCAAGTTTCGGCGACGCCCGATTTCGTGATGCGATCGTGCGCAACAACTGACATCTGTTAATCGGTTCCAAGTTTTTGAAAGGACGACTCATGAGTAGGTTTACGATTTCTTTTCACACGGGGAGAACAATGATGATCATCCAGCGACTCGCAATTGCCGTAGCCATTTGCTCACTGAGCATCACCGCCGCGCAAGCCGGCCACATTGGCTCGAATGACCCAGCAACGCAAGGCTTCACCGCCGACGGAATGACCGAAAATGGATCGGGAGTCGACGACAACGGCACCCCGGCCTGGCGAATCGACACCGGACCGGCAGGGCAGGAACTGATGTATAACGCTGATTTGAGCGCTCAACAGATCGCCGATGCCAATGCGAACGGATACCGCTTGCGGACAAACTTGCGAATTGATGCGGCAAACAAACCCCTCGACAGTGATGTTATGGGCCTTTGGGCTCAAGTGGGGGACAACTGGTGGCTGGTGCGGTTTACCACAGACAATGACAAAAACCCGACCGTCCACGTCCACAACAATAGCGACTCGCATGCTGTCTCAGGTGCCGGATACCACCTGTACGAACTCAATGTTGCTCCCGGTGGTTCATCCGCAGATTTGTTCGTCGATGGCAACCAAGTGTTAAGCGGTCTCAACTCCGCAAACAATCCTGGAAGTAAACTCAGGTTTGGAGATGGCAGCAATAGCGCAAGCGGCGCCATTGCGTACTACAATCAGGTTGAACTGGCCATCATTCCCGAGCCTGCAACGCTTGGTTTATTGCTACTGGGCCTGGCTGGCCTGATAATGGTCCGTCGCCAGAAGGCATAAACGGGTTAATGTTGGTATGGTAAATATTAGTGAGCGACGCCAAGGCAGATGATCGACTCTCGCCGCCGCCCCTGGAGCAGGGTGACACGCGAGTCATCGAGAACCTGCTGGCTGCAGGTTCACGCGCTGTGGTAGTAGCGGCGAGGGGCATTTCCGCACCGCTACTACCTGCCAGGCGAGAATTTTTTTACGGAGCCATAGAGATGAAGAAGCAAGAACTTTGGTTAGCGATGGCCATCCTGACGCTTTGCGCAAGCGGCGCCCAGGCACAAACAGTTGCCAGCCATAGCGGCTTTAATGACCCGACAGAGGAGGGGTTCACCGCTAATGGAATTGAGTCTTTAGGCTCCCCCATTGACGACGGAGGAACTCTTGCCTGGAATCTCAACACAGGTACAGCAGGCCAGGAACTCCTCTACGAGCGCCCGTTGACGGCCGAAGAAATTGCCTTTGCCAAGACCAATGGGTACACGCTGCGGGCGAACTTGCGCATTCCCACCGCCGGCAAGCTACTGGGCTCGGATGGAATGGGGTTTTGGGCCCAACTGGAGGACGATTGGTGGTTAATGCGATTTTCGACCGACTCCTCAGCCAACCCGACCGTGCACATCCACGGTGGCGGTGGAGGGAACCATCAAATCCTGGGGTCTGGATACCACAACTACGAGTTGGTTTATGATCCCGCCAGCAGTAGCGCCGATCTGTACGTCGATAACATCGAGGTGCTGAGTGATTTGACGCCAGCAGAAAACCCCGGCAGCATTTTCCGATTTGGAGATGGAGATGGAAGCTTCACCGGTGCTGAAATCAACTACGCCCTGGTCGAGATGGAAATACCGGGACTTCCAAGCGCAGAGGTTTTTACCTGGAACGCAGGCGGGTCAGGAGACTGGACCAACATAAGCAACTGGTTACCCAATGGCACGCCCGACGCAAAACAGGAAACAGCGATCCTGGGCGATAACATCACCTCGGCCGAAACGGTGTTTATCAACGAAGCTGCGACGGTCAACCGCATCGAGTTTAACAACTCCAACCCGTATGTGGTTGCCGGTTTTGGTACTCTTACCCTGGAAGCAGATGATGAGTCCACCGATCCGAGCATTGCAGTCGCCCAGGGCGCACACCAATTGCAGGCCCGTGTTGAATTGGCCAGCGATACCGTGGTCGACATTGCCGCCGACGCCTCGCTCGACTTCATCAACCGGTTGAGCCTGAATGGAAATACACTTACCAAGACTGGCGACGGCGTACTGACAGTCAACAACGCACTTAACTCCGGTGACGGATTACTGATCGCCCTGGGGGGAAGCATTGTTGGCGGTGGCACCGTGGGGGGATCGGTGGAGAACGTGTCCGCAATCCTGTCGCCTGGAAGCAGCATAAGTACCGCAAGCTCCAGTGGCGATGTTACAGCCGCTGTGCCTGAACCCACGAGTTGCCTCCTGGTAGTCCTGGCATGCCTGGGGTGCAGTGCAGCAGGTCGCCGTTATCGCTGACCATTTCCCACGGATGATTTATGAGGCAACAAATAAGGACGCTTCTGCCTGGAGTCCTCCTGCTGTGCGCAGGTGTGGGTCTGCCGGCCGGTGCAGCTTCGGCCGAAATTGAACTTGGACGGGGGCACCGCTGGGTCAGATCCCATCCCTTCAGCCTCACATCGCTGGTCCTCACACCCGAATCGTTCGACGCAAAGCTCTACGCGGCATGCAACCTCAACGCCGCGCTGCTCTGGAAGGCTGAGAACGAACTCTTCATCGAGGCGGTCCGCGGGGGATTGCCGTGGCACGGGCACGCCAAATCAAGGCGATTCTACGGAAACGAAGGTGCGCATCGATTTGACGAAGGGATGCAGGGGCGCATGAAACAACTGGTCGACGACTACCCTGGTTGCGAAGGGTGGCTCGTCTGGGACGAACCGGAGCGCGACGAAATTGAGCTGGCCGGCAAAATCGCGGCCTGGGTCCGCAAGACGTGGCCCGATCAGCTCGTCTACACCGATGCCAATCCGGGTGGGCATGAAGAATATCGGGGCGAAGAACCTCGCGATGGCTACAGCTATGGCCAGTACCTCCGTGATATCACAGGGACCATCAAGCCCGATGTGCTAATGGTCGACTTTTATCCTTTCTTCGAGGAACCATACGGCGACCGCCTTCCCTATTACCGTTTTTTATGCGAACACGTGCGCACCGCTGCCCTTGAGGCAAACGTGCCCTACTGGATGTTTATCCAGGCCTACTCAGAGGCAATCCCGGGCAACAACAACAATCGGCGTTACCCGTCCGAGTCGGATGTGCGATTGCAAGTCTTCACCACGCTGTCATACGGCTTTACTGGTTTTGGCTATTTCATTTACAGCCCAGCCTTCGCGCGGTCCATCCTGAATGAGGACGGAACCCCCACGCGGCTGTATTACGACATTGCCCGTGTCAATCTTGAAGTCCTTCACCTCGGGCAAACGCTCCGCTATCTGCGCAGCACCGATGTGCGCGTGGTGACCGGCCGCCACAAGAACAACGGGCACCTTGTGCCGAACGAGGCAGGCCCCCATGACACGCTGTGGCAAACCGATGCCGGCCGGGACTATGGCATCCGTAACATTACCGTCGACGACCATGGCGCGGGGCAAGATGGGCTGGTCGGGCTTTTCCGGGATGACGACGGCCAACCATACTTTATGCTGGTCAATCTCTCCCACGGGGCGGGCAGCCTGGCTGCTGATAAGCGCACTACCTTTACCATTGAGCTCATGCCCGGTCTTGAAGAGATAAAACGTCTCTCCCGAGAAACAGGAGAAGTAGAACTTTTGCACGCCCCCAACGGTAAGCTGCGGGTCACACTTCCTGGCGGAACGGGTGACCTTTTCACCACCGGACAGCACCCCTTTCCAGGATTGGAGGGTTGATCCGCCCAGGCGGCCCGGACCGATCGTTGCATTTTTGCCAACTGCCAGAGAAACTGGCACTGTTGGCGTTTACCACCGGGCTTACTACTGGGCTTACTACTGGGCTTACCCTCATGGCTGCATGTTCAACACCAGGGAGCGTTTGCCCGTACGCACACACCCTCGGGGAACTGGCCTTTGCGAATGAAGGCCAAGTGATGGTAGGTGATGTTACCAGTACCTGAATCCGTTTTCGCTTCTTCCTCCCACCGAAAGACCTGGCCATGACAACCGGTCACTCCTTCTTCGGCGCATACCGTGTGATCCTGTTGGCTGCGATTCTCACCGGCTCCCTGGCGGGCAGCCTCTTCGGCCAGGCCCCCGACCCACTGAAGTGGAATGTCGACAAGTCTTTGTTCCCCAAGGCCTATGGGCTGCTGGCCAACGAACACCTGCTATACCCGGTTGACCAGAGCAACTGGCCAGTCAAGATCGATCGCAGGCGCCAACTTTTTCTGGACGACTACCTGATTGCATCCCGCGAGAATGTTCGTCGCAAGGTAAACTCCGCAAGAAAACACCCCGCGAATCCGCTGATCGACCGACAAAAACCATGGGAGGGACGTGGGCCAGTATTTCACCGCGTGATGCGTGATGCGAAGACTGGCAAATTTCGCATGTGGTATAGCACTTATCACGACCTCCAACTGCCTTCCGGTACCGTGGTACGGTGCCCGACATGCTATGCCACCTCCGACGATGGAATCACTTGGGAAAAACCCGAGTTGGGACTATGCGAGTACAACGGCTCGAAGGCCAACAACATTGTGATTCTCAAGGGCAGTATGTATGGATTGATGTACGAACCGGACGACCCCAATCCCGACCGCCGCTACAAGGCAGTAGTCTGGCACGACTGGCGCGTACCGCAAGGCACCGCTCCCCCCGAGGGTTACTATCTCTATACCTCGCCTAACGGTATCGATTGGACGCAGGCGAGCGAGCGGCCAATTGCACTCAACCAGAACGCCCGCCAGCCGGGCATCGGGGACACCAGCCTGTTTTTCCGGGATGATCGGTTGGGGCGGTACGTCTGCTACACAAAAATCCTCTTCCGCGACCCCACAATGCGCACATCGGGGATGATGGAAAGCGATGACCTGCTGCATTGGTCGCGTCCCCGCATGACGTTGTACCCCGACACGCTCGATGATTTGGACACGCAAATTTACGAGCATTACAGTTTTTACTACGAGAGCCTATGGATCGGACTGATACGCGTGATGCACACCGAATTGGTTGACAAAAGCCGCAAACAGACGGTCGTCGAATTGACTGCCAGTCGCGACGGGCGGCATTTTACCAGGGTAGGTAACCGGGAACGGGTGATACCGCTGGGGGGTATGCATGAGTGGGACCCCCACTATCATGCGCCCACCTCGCATCCAATTTTGGTTGGGGACGAAATCTGGATCTATTATTTCAGCATGCCACTGCTGGACGGGAACAAGGTGGGCAAGGAAAAAGCGGATACCGCGCAGATTTCCCGAATTGGCCTGGCGATGCTGCGCCGAGACGGTTTTGTGTCGCTCGATGCGCAAGACAAGCCTGGGCAGGTGATCACGCGGCCATTGACCTTTAATGGCACACAGCTCAACGTCAATGCCAAGATCGCAGAGGGGGGCTACTTGAAGGTGGGACTGCGCGACGCGGCCGGCAAGCCGGTTGCGCACTACCAGCTTGCCGATTGCAATCCCGTCCAGGGCGATGTCACCTCGGCCCGCGTTACATGGCGCAATCGGGACCAGGTCCATCGGCCGGACGACCAGTCGTGGCGATTGGTGTTTGAGCTAAAAAACGCACAGCTCTATTCATTCTGGATCGACTGAGATTTTTGAGAGCAGCACTTTGGGGATCCAGGCCAGACCTTTCAAAAATTATCGTGCGCCCGGTTATTGGCACCGCTGGGGCGATCCTATAAAGTTTCCATAGCATTGAGTCCGGAGTTATTATTTATTGTGACGCTTCTCCCTTCACCACAGGACTACCCAGATGACCGATCAGGCTGATATCGCCGGCAAACTCGATTTACCTCCCCCATCGCAAGTCTGTATCGTTGTACGCGACTTGCAGCAGGCTGCCGCCCACTATGGAAACCTCCTCAAGATCGGTCCTTTTGTCTTTCCAAAAATCGTCTACAAAAACATCACCTACCGGGGCCAACCGAGTGACGGTTACTGGGAAATGGCTTTTGCCCGCATGGGCCACCTCGAGCTGGAACTGAGCTGCCCTGTGCGCACACCCAGCATCTACGAAGATTTCCTCAACGAACAGGGCGAAGGGTTACACCATCTGGGGTTCGACATCGAGGACCTCGACGCCACCATAGCACGGGCAGAGTCGCTGGGTATCGATGTATTGATGAGCGGACGAACCGATCAAGGCGGTTTTGCCCACCTCGATACCACCAAAACAGGCGGTACGATCCTTGAGCTGATTCAGCGACCGGCGCCCAGGGTATAAAGCGGGGCAGGGGCCCCAGGCAAACCGCCGGAGCGGGACAACGGTCGGCTGCAGGTCCCCCTCTTCACGAAGCACAGAGTGGAATATCTGGTACACGGTCTCCAAATCTCCCTGCCTCGCTGATTGGTAAAACCGGTCTTCGACATTCAAGGGGGACTGCTGACCGATCAGCGATCATGCCAATGGCCACGAACATCACCAACATTGCAACCGAGAATAGCGTTTGCATAGCATCGGTTGTCTCTGGAGATTTTTTTAAAAACCACAGGGCACTTAACAGACAGAGCGTAAAAAAACCCTGTTTCATACCTTACGGGATACCTCCCCGGTAACTGGCGCGGTAAACTGGCCGGGCGGTGGCAGCCGAATCATGCCAGTTCCCTGCTTATGCCGTTATCCCGAATTTGCCGCGAGCAAAAGGTAGCTAACCATGCAGATCGACAAGCACAAGATTGTTTCGATTGATTACACGCTGACCGACGACCAGGGCGAAGTCATCGACAGCTCCGAGGGGAGTGACCCGCTGGCCTACCTGCACGGTGTCGGAGGGATCATTCCCGGCCTGGAGCGGGAACTTGAGGGGAAATCGTCCGGAGACAAGTTCAAGGTGTCGCTGGCCCCCGAAGATGGATATGGCGAATGGAACGAAGATCTCTGCCAGGGAGTGCCACGAAGCGAATTCGCAGACATTGAAGACCTGGCCGAGGGGATGGAATTCCAAGTGGAGTCCGACGCCGGGCCGATGGTCATTACCGTGGTTGAAATTGGCGAGGAAATCGTCAAGGTCGATGGGAACCACCCATTGGCAGGCATGACCTTAAATTTCGACGTCACCGTTTGTGAAGTCCGCGAAGCCACCGCCGAAGAAATTGAGCACGGGCACGCCCACGGCGAAGGTGGCCAAGCGCACTAATCTTGTGCAAAAAACGTTAAGGGGCGTTCTCGACCGTCAAGTTGCTGAAGGTCACCGAAAAACCGTCGCCCTTCGGGGCACACGCCATAACGCCAGCCTCCACCCGGGAGTTTTCCGTAAGGAAGGTCTGTCGCACGGTTTCAAACTTTTTTCCGTCGACCGAAAAGGCGACCTGGAAGGTCTGCCCGTGGCGTGCAAGCCGCCACCAGGTGGCAGGTTGACTGCCAATCGGCATCACCGACCAGTCTGACCAGCCCCGGGTTACCACCGCACTGGCAAGCTGGACGCCGTCGACGTATTCGATGCCACATTTCAGCCAGGTCGCCCGATCGACCCGCGCCATCAGGCCGGCGTGATCGTATTGTCCCTGGTATTCGCCTCGCAGCTCGACCTCGGCGACGAAATTGCCCTCGACCACCTGGAAATAAAAATGCCCGTTGTCCCGGTCTCCACCATCATGGGTCTTCTGCCAAAAGTCCGTTCCCGCATCGACCTCGACACAAAGGGCCCCTGATTGGTGCTTCCAATCGGCTGGCTCACCGCGCCACTGGAATTTGGCTGCTGGTTTTTCCGCATGGCATGACATCTGGACCGTATCTCTCCTTTGTTTCAACCCGCCTTCATAGTTCGTGAAGGCACACTGTCAGTAAACGCACGCTGTCAGTAAACGCACGCTGCCAGTAAACACACCCTGTCAGGCAAGATGTGCTGTCAGGCAGTGCGGGTGCGCCCCTTGAGAAGGTGCGTCACCACCACCAGTACCACCAGCGCGGCGATACTACCTGCACCATACCACCCGGTTTTATTCCACACGACCCAGCCGCTGGCAAACATGGCCGCCCCGGTCGCAAGCCCCATCACCAGGTTCACAAGCACCCGGCTGGAGCCCCTGGGAAGATCGTCTCCCAGTAGGGTCTTGGAGTTCATCATCAACAGGAAAGTGAGATAGGCAATCGGTAGTAGCACCATTCCGAAGTTGGAGGTCACGATCGCCAGCCAGAATTTTGCCTTGCCACTCCACAACACAGGCCACAAGATTCCGGTTCCCGCGGCCAGACACCCGATGCGATGCACCCAGCCGGTGGGCGGCACATTGAGAATCTCGCACACCACAAATCCGGAGATGAGCATCAAAATCGAAATTGTCGAGAGGGCCATCGCTGCCACGCCGAATCCAAAGACGTAGTGGGCGAGCAAACGGTTATTGAAAAGTTTTTCCAGCGAGTTTGCCAGCGACCCGGCATCTTGCTTCAGTTGGGCAGCCGCCAGTTTTTGTTCGGCAAGGCTTACCGGGCCAAATTCTGGTGGCCGCGCGTCGAGCGACTTCTGATAACTGGCCTGCGATTGGGGAGGAACCACAAGCTGCCCCTCGACCACTTCCACGGCAGCGGGCAGCCGTCCGTGGAATTGATTGGCAGCCGCAATCGTGACACAACTGGTGGCCAACACAAAGGGAATGAACATCCCGGTCGACAGGTCAAAAATCGAAAGACCACGAAACTCGCGGGTCCACCCCTTGGCAAGCATTGAGTAAGGAAGCAAAAAGGTCATGTTGATCCCGACCGCGGTCGCCGCGGCGCTGATCATCACCTCCCGTTGCTGGTGAACGATCAGGTCGGTCCAGTACTGGCGAACCTGTTCGCCGGGCAGGGCAGCAATCATCGATTCCAATCCGGGGGCCGGTTGCCCCAGTTGCCTCAGGTTGGGGACAAAGCCCGCCAGGACTTCCCGCCAGGTGATGCCGTCGGCCGAAAGAAAGATGCGTACTGCCACGGCCACAAAACAGAGCACAATTAAAGCCACCACAACCTTGAGTACCGCTTCGTAAACCTTCACCCCCCAACCACCGCTTCCGTAGCTCCAGACAATGATCGTGGAAACAACCAGTACGGCAATCGAAACGGACCACTTGCCCACCTCACCCGCAAGTGGGCCGCCATCGGCAAACAGGCCCGGCAGCAGGTTTTGTTCGGTGACCCCGTAGAACAGTGAATACTGCGGGAGTGCCCACACCATGTTGGCCGCCATTGATGCCAACAGCCAGGCCCAGCCCAGCACGGGGTTGATCTTGTGGGTAATCGCCCGAAAAGGCCGCTCACCCGTCGAGAGGGTAACATAGCCAATCGCACTGAGCATGATGATGCCCAGAATCATTGCCACCGGCTGGAGCCATAGCATCGAGACCCCCGCGACAACTCCCAGGTAAAGACTGCTCGCGAGGGACCCGCCGCCCAGGGTCAGTGCGCTTTGGAGCCAGCCTGGCCCCGAAAGTCGCGCATAGGAGCCAAGCTTTGCGAGACCCCCTTTCTGTTGGGCCTGGATCAGTAATTGGCGATCGGATTCGACTCTGGAGGGGATTTCGGACATGCAATCTGGCCTTATAAAACTAAAGACACACCAAAAAGTAAATTGCGACCTTCAAACAGTGCGCGCACTCTGGCTGAGAAAACTCGCCGTCGCCCTGTTTCTCAAACGCAAGTGTATACGAACCCTGGTGCCGATACCGCCCCAAACCAGGCAACTCGGGGGCGAGTTTTCTAGAGCGTCAGGTCTTTTGAATCGACCGCTAGAGAGACGCATAAAAAAGAGAGGGGGAAAACGCACGAAAACCGGCAAAGACAGGCACGCCGGACCAAGTCGCCCGTTTCGAGGCCGGGCCCAACCAGGAAAACATCCCACCCGCTTGCAGGCAAACCCGTTTTACGTTTTTTCCGGGCTATCGGTATCGTCGAGATGAGCGGCTCGATATTCGTTGTATTGCTGGAGCTTGCGATACAGTGTTTTTCGGTCGAGACCTAAAATACGTGCGGCAACCGTTTTATTGCCGGCCACCGATTTGAGGACGTGCAGGATGTAACGTCGCTCGACTTCGTCCCAGGAAACCAGTTCTTCGGGATCCTCGCCACCGATGAAAACTTGCGAACTGCGATAGTCACGAATTTTCTCCGGCAAATCATCCACGGCAATTTTGTCAAATTGAGTCAGGGCAACAGCCCGTTCGATGACGTTGCGGAGTTCGCGCACATTGCCTGGCCACGAATAAGTGAGCAATTTCTCTGCGGCCTGATCAGAAATACCGGTGACCTGGCGGTCGAAGCGGGTGGCAAAGTTCTCAACAAAGTGTTTTGCCAGCATCAACACATCGGCCCCCCGGGCACGGAGTGGTGGAAGTTCCACTTGAATTACGTGAATTCGGTAAAAGAGATCTTCGCGAAAGGCGCCCTCCTCGACCCGGGTCTGCAGATCCCGATTGGTTGCAGCAATCAGCCGCACGTCGAAAGAGACTTCTTTTTCAGCACCAACCGGGCGAATCGAATTTTCTTCCAGTGCCCGCAGTAACTTGGGCTGCATGCTCAGCGACATCTCACCAATTTCGTCCATAAATAACGTGCCCGACTCCGCCTGGACGAAGAGACCTTTTCGGTCGCTACTGGCATCCGTGAAAGCACCTTTGGCATGACCGAAGAGTTCGCTTTCAAGCAGCGTTTCGGGGAGGGCGGCACAATTGATGGCAACGAACGGGTTGTTTTTGCGTTGACTGTTGCGATGTATGGAGCGGGCAACAAGCTCCTTGCCGGTCCCACTTTCCCCACAGATCAACACGGATGCCTCCGTATCGGCAATCCGGGCCAACTGGTCGTAAAGTCGCATCATAACGGGGCTGACGCCTATCATGTCGCCAAAGCCATCGGACTCTTTAACCACCTTGCTGAGAATTCGGACTTCGTCTTGAAGTTGTCGATGTGTGACTGCCCGCTGAAGTGTAATGGCCAGCAGGTCCATTTCGATTGGCTTGGTCACGAAGTCGTAGGCACCGACTCGAATTGCGGCAACCGCCGTTTCCAGGCTGCCGAAGGCTGTCATGACAACCACGGGAATATCAGGCCGATTGGCAGTGACCCGTTCACACAATTCGGTACCGCTCATCCCGGGCATCCGGAGATCGGTCAAAAGGACGTCGTAATCCTGCTCTTTGACCAGTTGCAGTGCCTCGTCGGCAGAGGTGGTCCAGGTTGGCTCGAAGTGGCGCAGCCCAAGATCCGTCTCCAGCAGTTGGCACATGCTTTTTTCGTCATCGACGATGAGTATTCGGCCGTGCATAAATTGGATTCAGCAGCGTTTAGGGGGAATCTTCAACGCACCTTGGCAAGTAAACCGTAAAGCAGCTACCTTTGGAAGGTTGACTTTTCGCGTCGATCCAACCCCCGTGATCTTGCACTATCCCGTACGAGACCGAAAGCCCCAAGCCGGTACCCTCGCCCGTTTGCTTGGTGGTGTAGAAGGGCTCGAACAAATGAGCCATTTCTTCTTCTTTGATCCCCAGCCCGTTGTCCTCGACAGAAATCGCATAGTACGAGGTGAAACCGGTTTCCATATTTTCTGGAGCTGTTTTTTCTGTCGGCGATACCGAAATCCTCACCATCCCGCCATCTGGAATAGCCTGAATCGCGTTGACAATCAGGTTCGTCAATACCTGTTGAATTTGGACTGCGTCGACATGGGTTACCGGAGAAATTGTCGCATCTTCCAGCTGCAAATCAACCTTGCGTTTGCGAGCCATCGGCTGGAGTAACTCGACCGCCTGGGCTGCCACTTTGTGCAAATCAATGGCTGCCCGGTGAGGGGAGCGGCGGCGGGCAAAATCGAGCAACTGGCGGATGGTGGCTGCCATGCGATCAGCCTCCGATTTAATTGCTTCGGCACTTTCTCGACACTGGGGTTCTTCAAGGCGCCCCGAACCAATCAGTTCGGCATGCCCCGAAACCACGTTCAGCGGAGTACCAAGTTCATGAGCCACCCCCGAAGCGAGCCGCCCTACCGTCTGCAACCGATCGGCATGCCGCAGCTGTTCTACCGCAGCAATCCGGGCAGTCGATTCGGCGCCGATTTCTGCCTGTTGCTCCTCCAGCTGGGCACTCATGTGATTCAGCGCGACGGCCAATTGACTGAGTTCATCGTGGGTATGCAAGGCCAGCCTTCCGGAAAAATCTCCTTTGCCGATTTTTTCGGTTTGGGCAATAAGCTGCTGAAGGGGCCGCCCAACTGTCCGGACACCGAAAAGGGTAACCATCAATCCACAAATCAACACAGCAGCTGCAAACGCAACCGTTTGATAAACAGTCCCACGGGTGTAGTGATCCACACTTTCCATGGGAGTCGAAAATTCGAGACATCCTGTTCTCTGGTCCTCCACATCAACCGGGTAGTACATCAGTCGGGAAACGTGGCCCATTGGATCGCGCAATGTGGTGGCTACAATTTTTCCCCGGTCTGCAATCCGTAGTCGCTCCACCGGCATCGCTACCGCAGCTGTATGCTGGTCCACGTCGAGCGCAACCCAGCGGATCGTCATTTTTTGTTGCAACCGCTCGTTCGCACCACGCATTAGCTGAATTACACCGTCGTGACCTCGTTCCCGCCACACCACGACCAGGTTTTGTTCCATCGTGCGGGCCACACTTTCGGCATTGGCGTCGATTCCCTGCTGCAATCGCTGATTTTGCCGCTGGACCGACAGATATCCGTGAACGGCCGTGAGCAGGATGATACCCAGCATGAAAAAGGCAACGATTTTAGCGGTGAGTTTCATCGCGCACCTGTTTTTGCGAGGGACCACATCAAAGGTGTATCAGAGTGATGCTGGCTTCTGGTGGCCCTCTAGCCACATCGTATCATGTCGGCGAGGAAAGGGGGTTACCAGATACGGACACGCTGGTTTTCGGGACGAAACAAGCGGTCCTGGGGAGTCAACTGGAAAGCCCGGTAGAAGGCTTCGATGTTACTGACCGGCCCATTGGCCCGAAACTGGGCCGGTGCGTGCGGATCGGTCACCAGGCGCTTGAGCAGTTCTGCTTCCCGATAGCGACACCTCCAGGCACGGCTCCAAGCGAGGAAAAAACGTTGGTCGTTGCCGTAGTCATCCAGCACAGGCAGGCCCTTTTGATCTTTGGAGATCTGGTATGCCTTGTGGGCAATTGCAAGTCCGGCAAGATCGGCAATATTTTCACCCAAAGTTAACCGCCCATTGACGTGCCTCCCCGGGAGAGCTTCGTAGGCGTCGAATTGCTGGACCAACTGGCTTGTCCGTTCCCCAAACGCCTTGCGATCTGCAGGAGTCCACCAATCGGTGAGATTCCCGTCACCATCGTAGCGACTTCCCTGGTCATCGAATCCATGACTGATTTCGTGCCCAATCACTGCCCCAATCGCTCCGTAATTGCTCGCATCATCCTGGTCGATACCAAAAAATGGGGGCTGCAGAATCGCGGCGGGAAAGACAATTTCATTCTTACGTGGGTTGTAATAGGCGTTGACCGTCTGGGGAGTCATGCCCCACTCCTGGTGGTCAACCGGCTTGTTGAGCCGGCCGATCATACGACCATACTCGTACTTTGCAGATCGGAGGAGATTCGCAACCAGTTGGTCTTCGTGGATTTCCAGTGTGGAATAGTCGCGCCATTGGGTTGTGTAGCCGATCTTGGTCGTCATCTTGTCGAGTTTTTCGGCAGCGCGGGCCCTGGTCGCTACCGACATCCACGGAAGTTCCTCGACGCTTTGTCGAAACGCCCTCATCAGGTTGTCGACGAGACCTTCCATCCTGGATTTGGCCACTGGCGGAAAAAACCGCTCGACGTACATCTCGCCCACAGCATCGCCTAACACACCAAAGTCGCCGGCACCCTCACCGGCGGTTGCTACCACGGCACGTTTTTGTCGGGAGCGTGGCTGGGGAATTCCAGCCAGAGTTTTTCCGTACAAGTCGAAGTGGGCATCGACATACGCTTCAGGCAAACCAACGGCGTAGGTGTCGAGAACCCGAAACTTGAGGTAGTCCCGCCAGGTGGCGACATCGGTTGCATCAATGACCTCAGAGAGTCCGTCAAAAAAGCTGGCCGTAACGACATTGATCTCGGTCAATTCTGGCAGGTCCGCCCCTTGGAACAATACGTCCCAGCGAATACCAGGGGCGAACTCTGGCAACTGGTCCACCTCGCGCAGGTTGTACGTTTTTTGTGCGTCCCGCAGCGCGGTCCGTTCCCACTGGACTTGGGCCAGGCGGTGTTCCAACTCCACAACCGACCGGGAAGCCTGCTGGGGATCATCATGGCCACTCAAGGTGAGCAATCGGGTCACGTAAGAGAGCAGGGCACTGCGGGCCTGGACAAACTTTTCATCCTCAGCAAGGTAGTATTGGCGGTCGGGCAAAGTCGTCCCGCTTTGGCACACGGCCGCCAGGTATCGACTGGAGTTCCCCGGATCCTGGGCCACGTAAAGACCCACGGGACTTGAGACACCAAGTTGCCCAAGCTGGCCAAAATGGCGCACAACTTCAGACCGCGTTTTAAGCCCGTCGATCCGGTGCAACTGGTCTTCAAGCGGCGCCAGAGCAAGCT
The DNA here is from genome assembly GCA_022448345.1 of Pirellulales bacterium. Lineage (GTDB taxonomy): Bacteria > Planctomycetota > Planctomycetia > Pirellulales > Lacipirellulaceae > JAKVCB01. The sequence continues at coordinate 9,539 of JAKVCB010000044.1, read as the reverse complement.
GTTCCACAACTGCCTCGTTGAGAAAGCTCTGGTAGAAATCTGCAACCTTTTTGCCAAGACTGTTCGGAGGAAAATCACTCAAGACCGCTTCGTCAAGGATCTCCTGCACGCGGTCTCGAGTGATGTCCTGCAAGATGGTAAACGACCCACAACTGGGTCGGTCGGCAGGTATTTCGGTGGTCTTGAGCCACGTGCCATTGGCATGGCGGTAGAGGTCATCCTGGGGACGCACAGAAGCGTCGGCAGCAGAATCTCCCCAACCTGGAGCAACCAGCAAACACAACCCAACAGCCACGCTTAACAGAGCGCTGACATTTTTTACGCTAGACAGGTCCATCATAACCCCACTGAATTCTTTGGGTTTGAGTAAATGGGCGACTGGGTGACACGTGTAGAAACGGTGCGCACCGAATCTCCCACAATGGTCTCGCTCTGCAGTTCACTCGATGTCGGATTAGACTCGACATGGAACAGCTCGGCACGTGCCGCAAAATAGACAAAAAAGGCGACCAGCATCAAAAACCAGTTGGTGAAGAAACCGACAACCCCCAGAAAAATGGCGATGGTTTGTCCAAGCGAGGCGGCAATGCGGGTTGCCCGACGATGCGGCATGCGCATGGCCAGCAGGGCTCGGACCACGCGGCCTCCATCCATTGGAAATGCCGGCAGCAAATTAAAAAGCACCAGGACAATGTTGGCCACCATGAGCTTGACCGTCCACGACGAAGAAATCACGCTCAAGGACTCCACGTTTTGGAACCCCCCGGCGAGTTTCATCCCAAGAAACAGGGACGCGGCAATCACGACGTTCACGACAGGCCCCGCCAAAGCGACGGCCAGTTCCTGACGTGGTTTTTCAGGCATTCGTTCAAGCTGTGCCAGTCCCCCGATCGGCAGAAGCGTGATCCTTCGGGTACCGATCCCGTAACGGGCAGCCATTAAGGCATGGCCCAACTCGTGCAACAACACACAGCCAAAAACTGCCAGCACAAAAAACACGGCCGAGAGGGCCACCCCCAAGGAAGCACCACCGGCGAGCGTTTCCAACAGGACTAGTGCTGGGATCACCACAAACGTAGCGTGCACAAAAATTTGAATTTCTGCAAAACTGGCAATTTTCCAGGCCCACTTCATCGTATGCGTACTCCTTGGGCAAAAAAATAATCCCGTCCGACCGGGCGTATTCAGCGTGCATTTGCCATGCCAACTTTATGGTTGAGGCAGGAGAGTCAAGTTCCCCCTACAACTGTAGTACGTCGACCGACCGTGGGGAGTTGCGACGGCGGGGCATTTTGCCCCAGCGGGGCACAACGCTACGCTGATTTGGCCGAATTATTGCGTTGGACGCCAATAGCTCTAGCAAAGTTTTCTGGAAGAACTCGCTGTTTTTGATGCCACACAAGTAATAACGAGACCTTCTTTCAACTTTGGCATACCGGTTGCATTCTCTCTTGCCCGGACATTCCCAAGTAGGTGCTGTTTCCAGGAGGGTCAACCAAATGGTGGTTACAACCGTACCCAAAGCCATCCCCATTCGAGTATTGCTTGCGGAGTCCGAATGCGAACTAGGTGCATGGCTTAAACGTTCACTCGAAAGAGTGGCTTATGAAGTGACGGAGTGTCCGTGTGTCACTGACTTGGTGCGGCACTGCGGTCCGTCAACAGAGACAGGGGATTTGCCTCTGTTCGACCTGATGCTTTGTGATGCACGCTTGCTTGGCAAGCATACCATCGAACTGATTCGTCGCGAGCAGCACCAAAGACGGTGCCCACCTTTGGTGCTCATCGACGAGACAGGGAAAGCGGGTGGGGTGTGGTTTCAGCGACTTCAGATCTCCGCAGTAATCGACAAGCCGCTTGGAATCAGAAAGTATGTTTCACAACTGCGCGAGCTGGCTCCGATTCGCGAGCTGAAACGCTAGCTCGAAGTACCAAACTGCCTGAGTGTTTTCAGTCGTAAAGCGACTATTTTACTGAACGAGAAAGGAGAACCCGAGATGACTTATTCCTCGAAGTCGTCAGTTTCTGCAACGAGGCAGCCAATGTCAAAGCTCTACTTGAGCCTTACCGCAATGGCTTTATTTGGCACAGCACTGGGGGCTGTGGCCACGCAAGGAGACCTCGTCCAAAAGCCAACTCCGGAAATCCAAACGCTGAAGCAGACCGGCAAAGCGTTTACCCAGGTCACAAAGCACGTTTCTCCAGCCGTAGTTTTCATCAAGGCTGAAAAACTTGCCTCCGGCCCCAACCGGGTGCTCGGCAACAAGAACCAGCAGAATCCACACCAAGACGAATGGATGGAAAAATTCTTCGGCGATCGGTTGCCGAAGTTCAATCGCCCTGGGCAACCTCGTCACGACGGTCGCTCGGTCGGACAGGGGTCTGGGTTTGTAATTACCGAAAACGGTTACATTCTGACCAATAGCCACGTAGTAAAAGAGGCAGACAAGCTGACGGTCACCATGGCCGACGGTCGCGAATTCGAGGCCAAGAAAGTTGGTTCTGACAGCCGCAGCGACGTGGCGGTGATCAAGGTCGACGCCAGTGATTTGCCCGTGCTCCGCATGGGGGATTCCGAAAAATTACAGGTTGGCGAATGGGCCCTCGCGATTGGAAGCCCCTTCGGTCTGTCGGGATCGGTCACGGCCGGGATCGTAAGCGCCACGGGGCGAAACAGTGTGGGGATTACCGACTATGAGAACTTCATCCAGACGGATGCAGCAATCAACCCTGGTAATTCCGGAGGTCCCCTCGTGAACTTGAGTGGTGAGGTGATTGGAATCAATACCGCAATCTTCAGCCGCACAGGTGCCAACAATGGGATTGGTTTTGCCATTCCTATCAACATGGCACACCAGATTTGTGACCAGCTGATTGAGCACGGTTCGGTGACCCGAGGTCACTTGGGCATCATGATTCAGAACCTGACCCCAGAGTTGGCCAAGTCCTTTGGGCTGGGTGATGTCGACGGAGTGTTGATTGGTGATGTTGTAGCCGATTCGCCTGCCCACCAGGCCGGCCTTGAGGCAGGTGACCTGGTTGTCGAGTTCAACGGCAAGTCGGTCGACAACATGGGTACTTTCCGGAACACGGTGGCGGCCCTGGCGCCGGAAACCAAGGCCAACGTTGTTGTCCTGCGGGATGGAAATCGAAAAACACTTTCGGTGACCATCGGCCAACTTCCTTCGGCTCCACAAGCTGAAGCAAGTCACCCACAGTGGGTTGAGTCGTTGGGCTTTACGGTCCAACCGCTCTCCGACGAACTGCGCAAGCAGAATGACTGGCAAGATGTCACTGGTGTTGTGATTGACCAAATCAACTCGAGCTCGTCAGCCGCTTTGGCTGGACTTCAACCGGGCATGCTGATTGAGGAAGTCAATCGCCAGAAGGTCGACGACGTGGACGAGTTCCACAAGTTCATTGAAGAAGCCCAAGAGGAGGGCCAGGTACTGTTTCGTGTCAAGCATGGTGAGTATTCACGATACGTGACAATCCAGCTGCAGGAATAAGTACCGTTCGGTGTCACTACCTGACATCGAGAACCTTTCTCCTCTGTTTGGAGTCCGGCGGCCGAGTCTTGGACCTGGCCGTCGGACTTTTTTTGCGCGCCAATCAGCCAGCATGGCACAACGGACAGGTCCTCCTGGAAACAACGGAAGCCCCACCTGCGGATGGAAGTTATGCTTTAGAAAACCAGGCTCTCAACCGCTGCCTGGCGGGGTTACACTTGCCCGGCGGCAGGGAACCGAAAGTTTTTATTACTGTCATCCTTCAGCAGCGCGTTGGCCCGTTCGGCGTGGTCTCCCGTGTGGCGCTCAGTTTTGGAGTCAAACGAGAGCCAAGGCCCGACAATATACTCCGTTCCATCTTCGGGCAGGCCAACTCCATCCCGCATGATTTCGTGCAACTTTAAAAAGTGCTGGGCTGCATCGGCATTGTCGCCAAACCTGCCCCCTTTGGCGTTAAAGGGGACTTTCTCTCCGAGCCGATAGGAGTTGTTCATCAGGTGCCCCATGACACAACCATAATGCGCATCGGCCGCATTGCCGTTGGCCAACTGGGGATCATTATTGCGAACGGCCGCCAAAAAACTTCCCCAATGCCCACCAGGGGTAACTTTCCCCGTTGGTAATGGCAGGTCTTCTGCAACATCACTGCCGGGACGGGTGATTTTATATTTTCCTTCTCCTGTGATTTTACTGCCGTCTTCCAGGTAATACTCGTTGCAAACCTGGTGTCGGTATCCTTCGTAGTTCACATTGCGCACATTAAACAAGACCTGTTGTCCATTGGGATACTCAGCAATTCCAAACATAGTGTTGGGCGTTTCCCCCTGGTCCTTCCATTGGAAACGGCCTCCGATGGCCATCGCACGAACCGGGTGTGTCTGGTCTGTGTCAATCGCCCACCGCGCCACATCGAGTTGATGCGTCCCCTGGTTATTCAGGTCACCATTGCCTGTCTTCCAGAACCAGTGCCAGTTGTAGTGGACAAAATTCTTGTGGTAGTCATCAATGACTGCAGGCCCTTTCCAGAGATTCCAGTCCAAGTTGGCCGGAGGCGACGTCACCTGCTGGTGCCCAATGCCACCACGAGGTTTGCAGCAATATCCATAGGCAACTTTCAGCCGGGGGAGATTGCCCGCCTGGAGTGCTTCGTGCAGTCCTGCGACTCCCCGGTCACTGCGTCGTTGCGTGCCATGCTGGATCACCACGCCATATTTTTTTTGGGCCTCAAGAACCGCTCGTCCTTCAGTGATGTCATGACTCATTGGCTTTTCGACATAGACATGCTTGCCGGCCTGGGCTCCCCAGATCGTCATGAGCGAATGCCAGTGATTGGGGGTTGCAATCGAGATGGCATCGATGGACGGGTCATCGATCGCCTCACGGATATCAGCGATGGCTTTGCACTTGAGTGGACCTTCCGTTTTCTCCTGGAGTTCCCGCATCCGGTTGGCCAGAACGTTTTTGTCAGGATCGACAAGGTACGCAATTTCTACGTTTTTCTGGGATCGCCATCCATCGATGTGGGCTCGCCCGCGACCATTCACGCCAGCCACGGCAATGCGAACGCGATCATTGGCTCCTTTGATATTGCCGGACGCACGGGTCCCGGTGAGCAGCAAAGAGGCGCCAAGGGCCGAGGAAGTTTGCAAAAAAGACCGTCGAGTAGGGTGGGACATAATGTTTCTCACTCTGTGGAAATCTCACTCTGTGGAAAATAGCGACTGACGAAGTGACCGATTCACATCCATTCACAGCGAATCTAATTGTGATTAAAACATCAAAAGCAACCTGGTCATACGGTGATTTGCCAAGGACTGCGTTGCTTGCGGGAGATCAACATGTTTGCTTCGTCATCACCAACAAATTGTTGGCTCGCCGGATCAAACACAATTTTACGCTTTAGGAGCATGGCGATATTCGCCATGTGGCAGGCATTGACCGCGTTCACATGGGACCAAACATCGGAAATCGGGCGCTCCCTGGTTTTTATGCAGTGGAAGAAATTGGCCATATGCCCTCCCAATGGCAAGCCCCGGGACAGTTTCGTGACTTCACCGTCAAGCCACACCTGATCAGACGCGCTGGCTGCGATCTCTTCGACAGGTTTTCCGGTAAGACCACGCCGGTTCACACGAATCTTCCCCTGGTCTCCCTGGAAAATAATTTCGTTATTTACACTATTGAGTTCAATCGTTCTTTCGTTCGGCAATTTGAACGTGCAGGCAAATGATTTGGCCACGTTATATTGATTGGGCAGTTTGCTGCGACCGTTGAGGAAGTCGATTACGTTGGCCGTGTAGGGAAATCCAGGAAACACCCCGTGCCCTTCGGCCTCGACGATTCCCGTGTCAGCCCCCCCCAGTGCCCAGAGGGCGATATCGGTGTGGTGAGCTCCCCAATCGGTAACTTGTCCGCCTGAATATTCCAACCACCAACGAAAATCAAAGTCGCATCGGTTCAAGCAGTATCCTACTTTGGGAGCTTGCCCCAACCACATATCCCAATCGAGATCAGCGGGGGGACTCTGGCTCCGGAACGGCCCACTCGTTTTAGCTTCGCCAATGCCACACACGGCATTCACGTTTTCGCCCAAACGACCACTTTGCACGATCGCAATCGCCTTCAGAAATCGCCCCTCGTATTCACTCCGTTGTTGAGTACCAACCTGGAACACGCGCTTGGTTTTCTCGAGAACGTCGACGATTTGCTGCCCCTCGGCAATCGTGAGCGTGAGCGGTTTCTCGCAGTAGACATCTTTACCTGCCTCCATGGCATCAATCACAATTTTGGCATGCCAATGGTCAGGAGTCCCACACGTGATGGCGTCGACATCTTTGCGTTCAAGAATTTTACGGTAGTCGGTGTAGACGTCACATTTCCCCTCGTACTTGGTGGCAAATTTTTCTGCCCGCCGGCGGTCAACATCGGCGCAAGCCACCATATTTCCCAACCGGCCAGCCTGGTGCCCCACCGCCGAACCACGGCCTCCCGTACCAATGGCCGCAACGTTCAAGCGATCGTTGGCTTCGGCGGTGCGGCCGATTCTTGCCGTCAGTACATAAGGTACGAGTGCCGAGCCGGTTGCCAGCGAAGTGGTGCGCAAAAATTCTCGGCGATTAGTTTGAAGCAGGCTCACAACGACTTCTCCCGGATGCGTGGGGATTAGAAAACCCTTGTCATACCAGAGCCCCAATAGATGGCCGCCTCTGGCGTGGAATAAACTACAACGTAAGTGTAATATTTCTCCTGAGGAAACACCGGTCAGGAGTTGTCCCCTGACCAAATTGTAAACGTCGCAGGCATACCATGCCAGTTCGGGGTGTGGCCGGCCTTGCCGGAAGTATGGCAGGCTGCCATACCTGCTGTAAAAAAAGGCTCCCTGGTACCCAGGAGACCATGATGCGAGTACCGCCAGGAAAACGGGAATTGATCGCCACGCTCGAAGCAAGTGGCCAAAATCCGTGGGTTTATGAAGGAGGCGAAGGCACAAGCCTCGTCGTTTTGCCCTACGGTGGGCGAATTCTGGGCCTCTACGAAAACGCGAGCGACGAAAACTTTCTCTGGACCAACGAAGCGCTCGACCAGGTCGAGTCAGCCAAGGCCTATTTTCCGTCCGAGGTATGGAAGAACAGTGGAGGCGACCGCACCTGGTTGGGACCGGAGGTTGAATTTTTTTATCCGAACTACCCCGACTGCACGACCTATTTTCAACAGCGGAGCCTCGATCCAGGCAACTACCAACCAACGTGCTCGTCGCCCAAGCAGTTCACCTTAGAAAACAAGCTCCAGTTGCGGGCAGCCTGGACACGTCACGACTGGCATCTCCGCATGACCAAAACCGTGAGCCCCACACCGAATCCATTGCGAGAAATTAGCCAGAGCGAGCCGGAAGGGGTGCGCTACGCAGGCTACCGGCTGCATACGGCGCTGGTGATCGAGGGCAACTCCCCCCCGGAAAGTCACATCAATCTATGGAATCTGCTGCAACTGCCCGGTGGGGGCGAAATGATCGTTCCAACCTATTTCCGCACGCAACCGACGACCTTTTTCGGAGACATTTCTCCTGAGAAACTTTGCACAGAAGACCATGTTGTGCGTTACCAAATGGGCGATCCAGGCCTGCAGAAAATTTCGGTGAAAGCTGCGGCGCTCACAGGACGCGCTGGCTACGTTCGCACACATGGCGACCATTGGGACCTGGTGATCCGGAATTTTGCCGTTGACCCTTCAGAGGGTTATTTCGATCGCTGGCCCACCCAGATGGATGATTTCGGTTATGCTTTCCAGGCTTGCAATATAAACACCCCCGATTTTGGACAGTTTTCCGAACTGGAATATCATGCACCGGCCATTGGGGGGGCGACGCAACGCACACGAAGCGACGATGTTAGCCAGGTCTGGGCCTACCGCGGAAACGAACAAGGAATTCGCAAAGTAGCCAGGCTGCTTCTAAATGCCAGAATTTAACTTAATCCTTAAAACTTGTTGAAGGAAGATTCCATGGACGATGTCGTGAACTTGTCGGGCAAAGTAGCAATCGTAACAGGCAGTAGCCGCGGGCTGGGTCGCGGGATGGCAAAGGCGCTGGCGCATGCCGGTGCAGATGTGGTGATCACGAGTCGCACCATCGATTCGCTTGCCGAGGTCAGCGAAGAAATTACTGCACTCGGCGCCAAGGTTCTTGCCCTGGAACTTGATGTTCGCGACGAAGCCAGTATTCGGAGCATGCCCGAGAAGGTGCTCGACCGTTTTGGGCGAATCGACGTGCTCGTGAACAATGCGGGCATGAATATCCGCAAACCGGCGCTGGAAGTTACCTGGGAAGACTGGGATCAAATTCTGGACACCAATCTCAAGTCGGGCTTCTTTTGTGCCCAGGCCGTCGCTCCGCAGATGATCAAGCAAAAGTGGGGACGGATTATTAACATCGGCTCGGCTACCAACGTGACCGCGTTCCCCCGAATCAACCCCTACTGTGCAAGCCGTGGTGGGATCGAGCAACTCACCAAGAGCCTGGCGGCCGAGTGGGCCACCCTGGGGATTACCGTCAATGTGCTTGCCCCCGGCTGGTTCCGCACCAACCAGACGCGTGTCCTCTGGGAAGACCCGGAGTGGATGGCGAGGATGGCCGAAAGAATCCCCGCTGGTCGGATCGGAGAACCAGAGGAACTGGGGGGAGCGGTTACTTTCCTCGCATCCGATGGGGCCGCCTATGTGAATGGCGCGCTGTTGATGGTCGACGGGGCATTTACGACCGGCGGCGTCTCCAACATCATTCCCCTCAATCAAAAGTAAGCACCTGCCCTTGGGACTGCATCGAACCCCGCAGAACAAGCCAGCACCACTTGTGGGGCGCGCCACAAGGCTGCCAGTCGACAACCTCAAGTGATGGTGAGAAATTTTTCTGACGTCCTCAGTGACTGGCCGCTCTGAGCGGCGCCACCAGTGGGATCTTTTAGTTTGCGCCGCCTGGCTGCGTCCAAGATTCCACCTACCTTGCGTTGCGATTGCTACCTTGCGTTGCGATTGCTGCCTTGCGTTGCGCTTGCCGAGATAGAGGCGAACCCGTTAAACTGGCCAGCCCGGTCGATAAATCTGCACCGCAGGTCGCAAAAGGCCCGCAGGTTCAAGTCCAAAACTTCCGGTATGGCGGAGGAAATCAAATGCCCATCCATGATGATCAACAGTCGCACCAGGCAAACCCACGGTACACCTATATTGTCGCCCTTGTGGCTGCACTGGGTGGGTTTTTATTTGGGTACGATCTGAACATCATTGGCGCGGCAATGATCTACCTGCGCGAACAGTTCGCAATGAGTCCCGGGCTGTTTGGGTTCTCGACTAGCAGTGCCATAATCGGATGTATTTTTGGCCCATTTCTGGCGATGGTTCTCGGTAATTCGTGGGGTCGAAAACGGTGTCTCTACCTGGCAGCTGGATTGTTTTTTGTATCGGCCCTTGGTAGCGCCTTCCCGGAGACCCTTTCCGGGTTAACAGGCGATCCGGTGTGGGGTTTCAATATTTATCGAA
>JAKVCB010000439.1 GCA_022448345.1 Pirellulales bacterium | reverse complement strand
CGGTGTTGATGAAGAATTGCGATCCTCCACTGTTGGGTTGACCGGTGTTCGCCATCGAGAGCGTACCTGGCTCGTTCGATAATTGTGCATCAGCAGGATGCTCATCCTGAATGGTTCCATGCGGAGGTCCACCTGTACCGGCACGAGGACTCACCGGATCTTTGCTATGCGGGCAACCGAACTGGATCATAAAGTTATTGATCACACGGTGAAAATGCAGCCCGTCGTAAAAGCCGGCTTTGGCGAGGTCGATAAAATTTTGAGCCGTTACCGGCATCTTGTCCTTGAAGATCTCGGCCTTGAAGGTGCCAAGACTGGTTTCAAATGTTGCGACGGGATTAGACATAGCTAGAATCGCTTTCACAAAAGGACCGTTTAGTTGTTCTGATCTCTTGAATGTACCAAAAGTAGAATCGCGTCCAAGACGGCGAGTCGCCGATGCAAGCTCTCACACCTAAAATCACACGATGACAAATTCACCCGACTTGTTGATTGATGGACCCAAGCGAGCTCCGTGGACAATTGCGTTGGCACACGGAGCCGGAGCGGCCATGGACACGCCCTTCATGGAATTCTTCGCTCACGAACTGTCTAAACACGGCTACCGGGTCGTTCGCTTTGAGTTCGCCTATATGGCGGAACGCCGCACAACCGGTAAGACGAAGCCACCCAACCGACAGCCCATTCTGGAAGAAACCTGGCTTCAAGTGATCGCCCAGTTCCCGACCGATAAACTCTATATCGGAGGAAAATCCATGGGGGGCCGCGTGGCGAGCATGATCGCCGATTGCCAACAGGTACGCGGTGCGATTTGCCTCGGCTACCCATTTCATCCACCTGGGAAACCCGAAAAACTCAGAATCGAACACCTGCAACAACAGACAACACCGACACTCATCCTGCAGGGAACTCGTGACCCGTTTGGACGAGAAGAAGAGGTCACGACCTACCCACTGGCCTCCTCAGTTCACGTGCACTGGTTGCCCGACGGGGATCACGGCTTCAAACCGCGCCGATCCTCGGGCCGAACCGAAGAAGAAAACTGGGCCGAAGCCATCGATGCCATCCGCAGCTTCATCGATCGCTGAGGCAACCATTGCTGAGGGTCAGACCTTCCATTGCAACTCTTTTACCGTTCAGCCACTGCGACCCGCCCCGGTTGTCGCGTCGCTACCAACAGGCTAACTTGCATCGGTATTAATCGAGTCGATGAGGTAGAGCCATGCTGGAATTGTACGATCAAATCGCTGATGTCGTGAAAACGATCCGGACCAAGTGGGACCGAACCCCAAAGGCCGGCATCATTCTGGGAACCGGTCTTGGGAGCCTGGTGGAAGAAATCGAGGTGGAGGCCACCTTTGAGTACGAAGAGATTCCCCACTTCCCTCGCTCCACCGCGATCTCACATGCGGGACGATTGGTTTGTGGTAACCTGCAGGGGCAACCTGTGATTGCGATGGAAGGTCGTTTTCACATGTATGAGGGGTACCCGCTCAAGCAAA
>JAKVCB010000438.1 GCA_022448345.1 Pirellulales bacterium | reverse complement strand
GCCTCCTTTTAAAAAAAATACATTTTCCAAACCTTTTTCAGATCAGTTTTATGATCCCTCCAGATGTGGTTCCAGGACGAATGGCATTACTGATGACTCTATTTTTGACTTTGATTAATCTTTTTGTGAGTATCACCTCTAAATCACCAACCACTAAAACATTGACCTCAATTTCTGCCTGGATTATTGGCTGCATGATATTTGTATTTTGTGCTCTTTTGGAATATGGAGGAATTTTGTTTTATAAACACATTACTTCTGCTTGGTGCAATGACACTTGCCAATGACGCGGCGAGACCGACCATCGTGGTCGTCCTCGGAGCGTCGGGCACGCCTGAATACGGTGAACAATTCAAGACATGGACAGGACGCTGGACGGAAATTGCAGCGAAATCGAAGGCCGAACTGGTGATTGTCGGGCAGGATAGTTCCCCCTCACTATCCGATCGAGATCAGCTGCAACAAACCCTGGCCAAACACGTTTCTCTGGCTGGTGAACCACTCTGGTTGATTCTGATCGGCCATGGCACGTTCGACGGTCAGGAAGCGAGATTCAATACTCGCGGGCCGGATTTCACTGCGTTGGAACTCGGTAAATGGCTGCAGGCCAGCCAACGCCCGCTGGTCGTAATTAACTGCACTTCAGCCAGTGGCCCGTTCCTCGCTCGCCTCTCGGGAGCCAACCGCGTCATTGTCACCGCAACCCGAAGCGGCTTTGAACAGAACTTTGCCAGGTTTGGTGATTACTTCTCTCGCGCCTTACTGGAAACGAAATCCGACCTGGACAAGAACGGGCAGATTTCGGTTCTCGAGGCGTACCTGGCCGCAGCTGCGGGTGTCCGCGAGTTCTACGCCGAGGACGCGCGTCTGGAAACGGAACATCCCCTTCTCGACGACAATGGCGATTCCCGGGGAACACCGCCGGACTGGTATCAGGGAGTACGTGCCGTCAAGCAACCCAAAGCCGGAACTACCGCTGACGGAACCGTCGCCAACCAGCGTCATTTGATTCGCAGCCTTGCCGAGGCAAGCCTCTCCACCGAAGAGCGCACCCAACGCAATCAATGGCTGGCCGCCATCGAAGCAATACGCCTCAAGAAGTCTCAGCTACAGGAAGATGCCTATTACGCAGAATTAGAACAGTACCTGCTGAAACTGGCACAGCTCTACGCATCCAAATCCGCGCCGGAGTAAAATTACTCCGGTACGCTACGAGGGACGCGGTTTTAAGGAAACCGGGCAACAAACCCAATGCCCAGGAAGAAGTCGTCAGAGCTTTCTGAGAGTCCAGTTCCAGCCCGGAAATCGAGCTGAAGATCTTTGTGGCAAAGGTACGTGATCCCGCCATTAAAGTAATGCTCGACCTGGGCGGATTCACTACTGCTGGGAAACATTGCATACCACTCGGTGTATCCCCCAAAGCGGCCCACCAGGTCGAATCCAATGGCCACGGATTGTGCCAGTTCCCAGTAGGTGCGTGCCGAAAGGTCGTCAATGGCCCGATT
>JAKVCB010000437.1 GCA_022448345.1 Pirellulales bacterium | reverse complement strand
GCAGTATGAATGAAAACCTTCCCGAGTTTGTCGTATTGAATTGCGCTCCACGCGGCCAGGCGCTCTACTCGCGACTCTGGGGTAGCGGCTTTCTCCCATCGCGGCACGCCGGCGTTGCATTCCGCGCCCAAGGCGATCCTGTCCTGTACTTGTCCAACCCACGTGGCGTGAGCTCGAACGCCCGACGTTTGATGCTCGATCGGTTGCAAACCATGAACCGACGCATCTACGCCGAGCTCAAGAACCCACAGACTCAGGCCCGCATCGAGCAGTATGAAATGGCCTTTCGAATGCAGGCCTCGGTGCCTGAATTGGTAGAAATCGACGATGAACCGCAACACGTGCTCGATCTCTACGGAAAAGATGTCACAAAACCGGGCACCTTCGCTGCCAATTGCCTGCTGGCCCGCAGAATGGCCGAGCGGGGAGTCCGTTTTATGCAGATCTTCCACCGCGGCTGGGACCACCACGGCGACTTGCCAAACAATATCCGCCGCCAGACGGGCGAAGTAGACCAACCCAGCTGGGCGCTGGTGCAGGATCTCAAACAGCGCGGCCTGTTAGACGATACCCTGATTATCTGGGGAGGTGAATTCGGTCGCACGATCTACAGTCAGGGCGTTCTCAAACGGAACAACTACGGACGCGACCACCATCCCAAATGCTATTCCATGTGGTTTGCTGGAGGTGGAATTAAAGGAGGCGTAACCCACGGACAGACCGATGAGTTCGGCTACAACATTGTCCAGGATCCAGTTCACGTCCGGGATCTGAATGCCACGATCCTGCACTTGATGGGTATCGACCATCGGCGTTTTACAGTCAAACACCGGGGGCTCGATGAGCGACTCACGGGTGTCCAGGAAGAAGCACGCGTGGTACGAGAAATTCTCAGTTAAAGCCGCTTGACCAAAGACCTCTGGAAAACGCGTCATCCCACCGTAGGTCAGGAAACCTTGCACCGCCGATCGCGTCCGCCCGGTTGGCTAGCGAACCCCGGTTAGTTGCTCTCGTCTTCCGCCAACCGAACGCGGAACTCCACCGGGATCAGCACCTGCTGACTGGTAGTTTCCTCTCCCTGACGGGCCGGTCGAAAGACCCACTGGCGAACCGACTCCAGAGCTGCTTTGTCGAGTGCCTGGTGGCCCGAGGACTTCTTGACCTTGACTTGGGTGAGACGGCCGTTCGTGCCCACCTGTGCTTGCAGAACGACACGTCCTTCCACACCTTCCTGCTGCAACGTCTCAGGATAGAGAATGGGCACCCGGGTCTGCAGCTTGGCAGGCGTACGGGCACCTAATTTCGCCGCCACGGCGACTGGGCGTGGAACCTCAATGGCCACCTGTTTTTCCAACTCAAGCGGCACCAGTTTCTTGGGGACTTTCTTGACGGCTACCGGCTTTACTTTCGGTAAGGGTCGCAGCTCTGGTTCAGGGCGAACGCGTTCGCGCTGCGTAAGGCTAGCTTTATTGATTGGGGCGGGGGTGGGCCTGGGAACTGTCGGTAACTCCGGCTTCTGAGGAGCAC
>JAKVCB010000436.1 GCA_022448345.1 Pirellulales bacterium | reverse complement strand
TTCCCGCACAACAATTGCGGCGTGCAGACGCGATCGTCACAGACCACCTCCCGCCCACCGCCACGGCTAAGCCGTACTTCCCACTGAATCAATTCCAGGAAGCGCTCCGCGCCGTGGCCTGACCACCAACTGGCGTATTCAAAGCCCAAACCACCGATCCTGGAGGTTGCCAGCCGCCATCATCACCAGGGTTGCGTCAATAACGGAGCTCATTAAGCCTCCAGGTCGCTGACTGAAAACGCCCGGCACTGGAGCCGGCCGTCACCTTCCGTTTGGAATTGCCCCAGATTCCACACCATTGGGGCTTGAGGAAACGCCAGACCCGTCCTCAACTTCGGGCCTGGCTTCTGGTACAATTCTTCGCTTCTGTTCGCATTTGCGTGCCGAAATCAGCCCCACTCCTGCGGAAAACAGGCGTTACCCAGGATTGGCGAAACGGTGCGTACCGACCAATATTGGAAAGGAATGACAACAGGTCCGGGGTGACCACCCCGTCAACACACCGTGCTGCCAAGCCAGGCCGCGGTAAGGAGTGGTCGACAACGCGACCCGCGGGTGCCCACAAGCAACCAGCTCGTTGCAGGGCAGACGCTATAGGTTCTTGCCGGTACGGCTAGCGCGAACTACTGAGTATCCTTATCAGCTATATCCCCTCCATTGCAAAACAGGGTGTGACATGTCGGACCAGGCCCCGTGGATTACCTATCGCCCCGAACTCCGCGTGCTCGATTGCACGATTCGAGACGGTGGCCTCATAAATAAACACCAGTTTACGGATGAGCTAGTCCGGGCCGTCTACGAGACCTGCATCGCCGCCGGTATCGACTATATGGAACTCGGCTACAAGAACTCGCCCCGCCTCTTTCCTAAAGACGAATTTGGTGACTGGCGACATTGTGACGAAGACGACATTAACCGTGTTGTTGGCGACCACAACGCTGCCGAAACAGGGCTGAAACTGACCGCCATGGCGGATGCAGAGAAGAGCGACTGGAAAGAGCAAATCGTCCCAGCTAACGAGAGCGTACTGGACATGATCCGTGTCGCGTTTTACGCGCACCAGGTCTCAGAAGCTGCCCAGATGATCGAACATTGCCACGAACTGGGTTATGAGACCATGGCCAACCTGATGGCCGTGTCGAATATTACCGAAAAAGAGGTCGACGCTGTGCTGGATACCATCAAGACAACGCCTGCGGGCACGATGGTGATCGTCGATAGCTTCGGGCATCTCTATCGAGAGCAAATTGAAATGCTCTACAAAAAATACACCCAGGCGCTGGAAGGGACCGGCAAGGAAATCGGGATCCACGCGCACAACAACCAGCAGCTTGCATTCGCGAACACCATTGAGTCAATCATCCTTGGCGCCAACCGTGCTGATGCAACGATGCTGGGACTCGGCCGAGGTGCTGGCAACTGCCCCATGGAATTACTCCTGGGTTTCTTGCGCAATCCCAAATTCAAATTGCGGCCCATCATCCAGCTGCTACAGGACCATATTGAACCCCTGAAAGAAACGGTGGAGTGGGGTGCG
>JAKVCB010000435.1 GCA_022448345.1 Pirellulales bacterium | reverse complement strand
CCACCTCCTGGACCGGGAACTGGCGATCCAGACCCTACGGAAATTTATAGCAACCTTATTCCCGACTACGACGATTTGGTCGAGCTACCTACGAACTTTGCTCTGCTGACGGTTCGCAGTTATGTCGACATCGATGGGTTGGAATTAATGCGAACGCATGTTTTGAGTAATCGCCGCTACATGGCTAAAAAACAGAATAATCAACTCTTTTTGGCCTATGGTGCACGTTACTTGCGGTTCAGCGACGAGTTTAATGTCGACGGTTCTGGTGGTGTCCTGGGTTACAGCCATTGGTATACCTCGATCGTCAACAACTTAATCGGTCCCCAGGTTAGTTTGCGATGGCAAAACCAACGGGGCCGCTGGAGTACTAGCGTCCAGGGTCGGGGAATGCTGGGCTACAACATCAGCAACTGGAAACAGAACGGCGGCATTGGCTTGAACCTGGTCCGCGGGCACTACAACCAACCCCTTTACCTCAACCCAACCACTTTTGAACACGGGCAGAGTCGGGGTGACTTATCCCCGTTGGCCGAGTTGCGGCTGGATGCTAGCTACCAGATTTCCAAGGCCGTAGCTTTTCGTGTTGGCTATACCGGATTCTTCGTCGCCAATATCCGGCGTGCCCACTCTGGGGTGAAGTACCACTTGCCCATGATGGGGTTCAGCGAAGGAAATCGCGAAACCGTATTTGTCAACGGAGCCAACTTTGGTTTTGAGGTCAATTACTAGCAGAGGGGTCACCAGGCGACGGGCCACTAAGCCCTATCGAGAGCGATTCCAGGTGCGAACGGGTCCTCTTTCCGCTGGGCGGGATCTGGCCAAAGCAAGGCCCGGCCGGAAACGTGCCATCATGCAGGACCTGAGGTCCCGCGAGCCACTCTGACTTGTCCCAGAGAGCTCAACTCTTTGTTGTGGTGGCCTTTGAGTGGATGGTTCGCAGTTCTCCGAGTTCCTGCGTTAGCCGATGCCGTAAAGGGCTCTCAAGACGAAGTTCGTCAAGCAAAGTTTCGGCATGTTCAAACGTTTTGTCGCTGAAATCTTTGGACCGAAAAATAGTACTCCAACTACGCGATACCTCTTGCTCAGTCAACAAAGCTAAGATCCTCCAACCAAATTTCCAGGGTGTGCGTCGAATGTGTGGGCAGCCGGCCACGAATGCCTGACCTCCCACATTCTAGAGCGAAGTGTCTCCCAGGCATAGGACGGATTTTTACAGCAAATTGGTCTCATTCCGGTTTTGCCGATTAACGCGGTTTGCCCGGGAAGAGGCCTTTGCTTGCCGGGCTAGCAGGCGGCTAGCCCGTGCGCAGGCCTTCTCTGTTTCGATCGCATATCATCTCTGGGGACAAATCCTTTCCGTGGTGCCCAGAGCGTTTTATAATTGTTGATAGTTGCCTTGCCGGACGTGTACAAGCAGTTGCCGGACGTAGACAAGCAGATTTCCCTTACTTTTAGCGAAACCCCCCAGGTCTCAAGTGACCGACTGCGGTCGGTACCGGAGGACGACCCATGTCGCAAGCCATTGTTGACCCTGTTGAATTGCGTCGATTT
>JAKVCB010000434.1 GCA_022448345.1 Pirellulales bacterium | reverse complement strand
CGTTAACCAAACGAATCGTGGTCCTGTTCCCGACAAACTGCTTGCCGCCTCGTTTTGCCAGGTGGCCGCTTCGGCGAATTGGTGTACGCAGGAAAAGCCACTGGCGCGCGCCAGCCCGGCGTAATTAGCACCGTTGTACCCAGGAGTTTTTTGACCGCCGGTCACCTCGTACTGGCCATTGTCCAGCAACACGATACTGAGATTGGTTGCACCACTATCCACTACAGTGACCAGGCAACCCAGATTCATGAGTAATGAACCGTCACCTGAAAGGACAATAATCTCGTATTCCGGTTGAGCTAATGCCAGGCCAAGTCCGAGTGGAATCGCGCCGCCCATCGCCGAAGGATTGTAGTTCAAGTCCAATGGATGATCGCTCAAAGTGGGCCAAAGCCGGGAGGAGACCTGATTCGTGACCACAATATGCCGCTCGCCGCGCATCTGGACGAGCGTGTCCAAGGCGTCGTGTACACCTATGCCATGTTTGTGTGGTGTGGTGTTTTCGGGATTTGTTTGGGTCATCACTTATTCTGCTAACAGGAGAATCCCTGCCTGGTTTGTGCGCCGACATTTGCGGAAATGAAGGAATAGTTTCTCTTGTTCTTCGGGGCCCGTGATGAATTCAAAATCGATATCCCACGCTTGAACTAGTGGCAGTGTGAATCGACGGGCTGTGTCTGAGGAGGATTCCGTCAGCCAGTTGCGGGCGCCAATGATCGCAAACACAGGTATCCCAAGGTCGAATACGATGTTCCGCATCGAATCGCCGGACTCAAAAAATCCAGTATTTTGAATCAAGACAATCGGCAGACTGCCCCCGATCAACAGGCCTCCAGCTAATGCCCACGCTTCGCCTTCGCGACAAACGCGTATCAGCTGGAAATGGGAACACGACTCAAGTGCGGGTTCCCAGCTTCCCGTCGTCGTGTCTGGTATCCAGATGACATGCGTCACCTTTAGTTCGACCAGTGCATCGACAATTTGAGTTGCGGTGAACATCGTGGGTTCCATGCGGCGCGTTCAACGCAGGATGCTGCCGGTTGATCGCCAGGTGCGTGTCAATATTGTCAGAGTGTTGTTGTCAAAAGGGAATGCCTGCAAGATGAACCGCTGTTGGGGTGGCGGCGGGTTGGTTGCGGGCCTTTTTTGTCAGGGTTTTCGAGTCCCAGGGCGTTTGGGGACCGCGCGGGTGGTGATCCACAAGAACGGTTGTCCGCGGTCATCGACACGAAGTTCGTATTTCATTCCCGCCTGTCGTAACGAATCACGGAGGATGCTGTGGTAGTAGCTGCGCTGTTCGGGAAGTGTGACTCGATCGCGAGTCAGATCGAGTCCTTGTTTTGCCAGCGCAGGATAATCCTGCAAAATGGGTACTTCCAGGCGTTTTTGCACCGCATTCACAACGGTCGCCAAGGGTTGATCATCGATGGTGACGGTCAGTTTGTTAAAGAGTTTTGGGAATGCGCGGCCGGGTGCATTTGCCGGTGCTGTTCCAATTGGCCAGTAATGTTCCGCATCACTCGCTTTGAAGACCCCGATCTGCAAGTCTTCACCTTGTGGTTGTTCGGGGACC
>JAKVCB010000433.1 GCA_022448345.1 Pirellulales bacterium | reverse complement strand
GTTCGAGGGCTTTATTGAGGTGAATTTCCTCGCTGGTCATCGACTTGGATTTGACCACCATGCGAGCTTCATGAGTTTGCAATACTTTCAAAACCGCCCGACACGCAGCTTCACCATCTGCAGCCCAATGTACGTGACCGCCGCGGGATAAAACACTTGCTTCGAGAGTTTCAAGATGCTGATCCAGATCCGCTAACGTGGCATCTTTGATTGCTCGCGCACGCTCGCGAACCTGGTCCGATTGATCAAAAGCCTGCCAAGCTTCACGGTTGCGTGCTCCTAGTGTGTCACCCAATCGGCCGAGAATCGACTGGAGCGTCCCATTCTCCAATGCCTGCTCGCTGGCATCGATAAACTCGTGATGTTCATGGCGCACGTAATCGGGAGAAGTCATGGTCACTCACAAGCTGAGTCGTAATGCGGGAGTCCACGCTAGAGTAACGACGTCCGGGTCAACCAAGCTCCCGGCTCTTCAAGACCATGCATTACAACAATCAATCAACCGAAATTTTTGAAAGCAGGCGGAAACATAAGCGGACGAACATTAGTGCCATCAATGTCCACAGTGCAAAAGGCCTTCGAATCAAACGAATGATGCGGCCACGGCATTTGATACCTGGACCAACCGCCAGGGCGCCCGTGACCGAATTCCACTCGTAAATATCAAACAAAATCCTTCTCGGCGTGGATCGATCCAGCACATCGTTCCCGTGGCTCCAGTGTGGCCAAATACTGATCGGTCCAACAAATCACCCCAACTCCCTGGTGTACCGGGGTGATTCATCCTCCACCCCAAACCCCATGGCTGACTTCGGCGAATTGACTCGGGCAACTCAGGGTAATCATCGAGACGGCTAGTAGTCATCATCTCCACTGTCACAGGTGACAAAATCCGCTCCGTTCCCAACTTCCCTTTAGACAACATCAATTGGCAAATTAACGCAAAGTCTTCCGGAGAACTGAACATCCCACCCCAGGGTACACCCAGTTCCTGCCAATAAGAGCTGTTCCAACCAAAATCGGTTCCGGCCTGGTAATCAGGGGTCTCCACCCGCACTAACCTCTCGCGAGGGAATCCTCGAGACCCCAATCCACTGGACTTCATACCCAATGGTTGAAAAATCTCCTCTTGCAAAAACTGATGTATAGATCGCCCACTAATACGTTGCACAAGTTCTGCAACGACGAGCGTACCCATGCTCTGGTAACTATACCCAGTACCGGACGGAAAGATGGGTACCGTGTCCCGAATCGCCCCTCTTATAAACCGCTCCAACGGCGCGTGTTGACGGCGCAATTGAGCGTTGTCGGGCAACATATCGGGCAACCCGGACGTGTGCGTAAACAGATGCTGGACGAGTATCTGTTCTTTGTGATGCGCTGCGAAATCTGGAATATAACGCCGCACTGGATCGCTCAGATTCAACAACCCACGTTCGACCAGTAACATGGCACCCAGGTAGGTCACAGGCTTTGTGATCGACGCCAGTAAAAACATACTGTCAGGCCGGAGGACTGGAGCATCCGGTTCGGGACCCTGCTTCCCAAAAAAACGAGGAGCCACGACGCGACCAT
>JAKVCB010000432.1 GCA_022448345.1 Pirellulales bacterium | reverse complement strand
CGAAGTCCTCAAACCCCACCTTGGAATTACGGCCCTGATTCCCGCGGACTTTGACCGCGATGGCCTGACAGATCTCTATGTAACCCGCCATCGTGAACCAACAGGGTCGTGGCTGGAAAAGACCATGCCACGCGGACCCGCAAACCAGCTGCTACGTAACAAAGGGAATGGGCAGTTTGAAGACGTAACCGATCAAATGTCAGTGAATGGCGGAGGCCGCTCGGTGTTTACAGCCGGTTGGCTAGATGCAAACAACGACAAATGGCCCGATCTTTATGTGATCAATGAATTCGGTAACGGCCTTTATCTGGAAAATCAGGAAGGCAAGAAGTTTCATGCCCGCGAGTTGATCGACGGTCCCGCTGACTTTGGATCGATGGGCTTGAGCTGCGGTGATTTCGACAACGATGGCCAGATTGACATCTATGTATCCAACATGTACTCCAAAGCCGGCAGCCGCGTCATGTCAAATCTCCCAGACCGGTGCTACTCAAATGAAATCACCGATCAATTGCGAACCCTGGTGGCAGGCAGCGAGCTGTACCGCAATGTGGACGGCCAATTCCAACGCGTTGGGAAAGGTTTTCAGGTCCATGCGATAGGCTGGGCCTGGGGTTCCGCAATGGCTGACCTGAACAACGATGGCTGGCTCGACTTGTATGCAACGGCCGGCTTCATGAGTCGCAACCGCAGCAAGCCAGACGGGTGAAACTGCCTTTGGCTGGCTGTCGTGTCACAGCCGTGCAACAAGAACTGCAACGTCTCGCAACCCGGAAGCGTAGACAAGGAACTCAATGAGTTCTGGTCCGGAAATCCCTGGAACATCTTCGAACAGCACAATCTAAGCAGCTTTGAACGCAACCGTGTTTTCATCAATGTGCATGGCGAGAATTTCCTGGAAGTCAGCCATCTGACAGGTGCCGACATCGACGCGGACAGTCGCGCTGTCTTGGCTGTTGATACACGTAACAACGGACAGTTGGACCTCGTCTTGCGACAGGCTGGAGGCGGACCCTTACGGATCTTTGAAAATCGCTTTCCCGCAAGCAACTTTCTGAAGGTGAGCCTGCGCGGAACACAAAGCAACCGCCTCGGAATCGGCGCAAGACTAGTCGCAAGTGTGGGCACCCAGAAAATCGTACGTGAACTTTACCCTGTCAACAGCAACCAATCACAGGCTCCCAGCATTGTGCATTTTGGCATCGGAGACGCGGCTCAAATCGACCGGCTTCGTGTGCACTGGCCGTCGGGTCACGAACAGGAACTTACCGACCTACAATGCAACCAGCATCTCATAATTGAAGAAGGACAGTCGCAAGTCGAAGCCGTGGTTCCCGGACAACGGATTGCGCCATGACCCCTCCCTTCCTCAGCCTCGCAGCTAGCGATACCAAATACACGCCACGACCGCGAGGCGCACCATCCTAGCGACTCGATTCGGGCGCATGGTCTGTAGCCGATTGCAGCTTCCAAAACTGCTGCACAACTGGCCGTCGGTACACATTCGGCACGACATGTGGTCGAACTTCGAGCAATCGCTGCTGTGCTGCTTCGGGCGACAACTTCCGAGCTTGTACAAGCCAGCACAAAACCACGGTAGCACTGCGCCCTCGCC
>JAKVCB010000431.1 GCA_022448345.1 Pirellulales bacterium | reverse complement strand
CCTGGAACACTCCAGAATTTTTTACTTCCAAAATGGAGCCGAGGATCCGGTGAATGGACTCTTTTTCACTGGATCCGCCGACTGGATGGTCCGCAATTTGGAATCACGCGTTGAAGCCATCACACCGGTTGAATCGAGGGCATTTCGCGAGCGACTTTGGGAAATTTTACAGCTATCACTTGCCGACCAGCGACAAGCCTGGGATATGCTTCCCGACGGTAGCTATGTCCAACGTTGCCCGGGCGATAATCCTGAGGATCCTGCAAATATCGGGGTGCAGCAAGTCCTCATGGAGCGGGCGCGGCTACGGAATGAGACGAATCCGATTTAGCCGCCCATTTAGCCGCAGACACTCAAATTATTGACCTCTTTGTATAACCTGCGAACAATATTCCATGACTCTCTGATTAAACCTCGCCCACATTTGCTGCAAAAGATGGTCAGCGGTGTCGAAAAACGCAAAGGGTAAATGCTATGAATCACTTCAGCTCACCACTCCGCTCAATCGTGCTGGTAATACTGCTGCTTTCATCCAACACATTACAGGCGCAACAAACCAACACGCCGGTGCAGCGTCAGGGTAGTCGTTGGATCGGCATCACCACAAATATGGCGAGTTCAGCGCTGCGGGCCCAACTCCTGCTACCGAAAAATCAGGGAATTGTCGTACGGCATGTTGCAGTCGATAGTCCAGCTGCAAAAGCTGGTCTGCGTAAGGACGATCTCCTGCTGACGATCGAAAACAGAGTACTCACAAGGCCACGCGATTTATCGCGATTGGTTGGTCAATTGGACAGGCCAAGGCTCACCATTGAATTTTTACGTGCCGGTCGGCGACAGCAAGTGTTTGTGCAACCCGTAGCACGCAGACAGGCAGCAAAACCGATGCCGCAGGAGGTAGCGAGGGGTGAACGTCCTCTGCTGCAAGCCTTGCTCAATCAATTTGCACCCGTGGCCGGCGTCGGAGATGCAAACGCCGGGAATGGAAATGGCCTGGAAAACCTTCTATCGAACCTACCCAACAATTTTCAAATAACGCTCCGGCGTGATGCAGGCGGTCCGCCACGATTTCTCGTGGAGCGGGAAGGGCAGCGGTGGGAAATGGATGGCAGAAACCTTAATCGCTGGGGCCAAGCGCTGTTGCCACTGGCCGAGGGACTCCTGGGGAGTGGGCCGGCGATACCCGCGCAGCCTCCCGAATTAGATGCCGGAGACAATTCCATCACAATTCCACAAGCTGATATTCCTCTACCGTCCGTGGAATTACCTAGCGACCTCACGCCGCTGGAGGCGACACCACAAGATAGTGCTCCACCCGGCAGTTAACGCCAAACAGTGGCCGTAGGCAGACGACTCACTGGGATGTAGTCCTGGCGGTCCGACATCGTTGCTCTATCCGCTTGGTCCGCTCGGGTCTGCCAAGCCACGTGCCGCACAGCTTGTCGCGAGGTTTGCTCTGTCTTCATGGGCTTCTCGCCGCGATTGTTCAAGGCTCGAGGTGGACAAGTGGAATCCGACGTTGCCGGGACGAGGGCGACTACTTTTTTACTTCCGCGATTTTTTACCCCTGCCCAGGGCAGATGATCCCAGATTCTTACCTTCGATTCCGCCACATCAATCCCCGCTGTTTGTCGAC
>JAKVCB010000430.1 GCA_022448345.1 Pirellulales bacterium | reverse complement strand
TTGGACACTCTCCGCGAGCTGGGTCTTTTGAGCGACTGACCTCATGCTGGAACGTCAACAGGCAAGGACTAAAATCATCGCAACGCTGGGGCCTGCATGCTCCAGCAGGACCAAAATCCGGGAAATGGTCCGGGCTGGGGTCGATGCGTTTCGAGTGAACCTTAGTCATGGTGAGCGTGAGGAGCGCACCCGCTTGGTCAAAATCGTCCACGAGGTCCGCGAGGAACTCCATCGCCCCGTTGCGGTCATTGCTGATTTGCGGGGCCCTCGCCTGCGGTTGGGCCGTTTTGAGGGGCCATTGGAATTGAAACGTGGTGAACAGTTCAACTTTCGGGTTGCCAAGTCGACGAAAGACCCTCAAGTTCTCCCCGTTGACTATTCGAAATTCTTTCACGATGTTCGGAAGGGGCACAGGGTGCTACTTCGTGATGGTCGCGCCGAGTTAGAAGTTCTCGGGATTGAGGGAAAAAACATGCAATGTGTGGTTCGGCGTGGAGCTGAAATATCTTCGAATCAGGGCATTAATCTTCCGGACTCTGAGGTGAGTACGCCAGCGCTGTCCAAAAAGGATCGCGATGATCTTCAATGGGCATCTGAGATGGGTGTGGATTGGGTTGCCCTTTCATTCGTTCGGTCCGCTAAAGATTTGCAGACTCTTCGTCGTGCACTAAAAAAAGCAGATCTGCCTGCACCGGTCATTGCCAAGATTGAGCTGCCCGAGGCTATTCGGAATTTGGAGGAAATCCTCGGAGAGTCCAACGCTGTGATGGTGGCTCGCGGTGATCTGGCGGTGGAGCTCGGACATGAAACCGTGCCTCTCATGCAAAAGCGCATCATTCGCAAGGCTAGGGAGTATGGTGTGCCTGTTGCAACCGCTACGGAAATGTTGGAGAGCATGATTTTTTCGGAGGTCCCGACTCGGGCCGAAGTTTCAGATGTTGCTAACGCTGTGATTGACGGTTCTGGCATGGTCATGCTTTCCGGTGAAACCGCGATTGGAATTGATCCTGTCCAGGCCGTGAGAACGATGAACCGGATTGTTTCGAAGGCCGAAACCGAACTTTACACCAAAAAAGTGGAACTTCCAGCTGAATTGAGGAAGAGTGGTCCCTTTGCCTCGCGGACGGAAACCGCCACCGTAACCGCCGCTATCACTGCTGCTCGCCAGGCAGAAGCCAAGGCGGTTCTCGCCTTTACGGAGACGGGAAGAACCGCTAGACTCTTGAGTTCCTTTCGCTCCGGCATCCCTGTTGTGGGATTGACGTCGGCAGTGCGCTCTTTCCATCGGATGGCCCTCTACTGGGGGGTTCGTCCAGCTCTTTTGCGGCGTTTTCGGTCTTCTGCTCAGATGTACCGGAATACCGCCGCCGTGCTTGACGCCACTTCATGGCTGCGAAGCACGGATTTAGTGGTGGCTCTCACCGGAACCTTTTCTGAGTCCGGAGCCACAAACACTGTGCGCTTGTTTGCAGCCTCTCAACTGGCAAAACCAAAACCTAAGAAACCGACCAAAAAATTACGATCTAGCGATGAAAGGCCGTAAAACCAAAATTAGAAAATCAAATCGCAAGAAACGCCTTAGCGGTTTTCGTTCGCGTTCCAGGACTGCTGCTGGTCGACGCTTATTGAAGCGTCGCCGTAAGCGTTACG
>JAKVCB010000043.1 GCA_022448345.1 Pirellulales bacterium | reverse complement strand
TGGGACTGGAACGAGAACGGGGCCCATGACGGGGAGGATGTTTACACGATGATCGATCACATTCTCCTTGGCAAACAACTCCTCCCCTTTGTCAAACGCGTGTTTATTTCGCATTCGATTTCGATCGATACCTCCGACCATTATCCGATTGTGTTGGACCTGGAGCTTCCCGTCAAAACAACTACTGATGACTAGGCCCCTCATCAACGGCGGCTTCCTTTTGTGTCACCCACTGAAAAACGATTCCCTCACCCGAAAGACTTTCCCGTATGCCTGGTTCGCTTGTCAACCTGATTGACCATGCGGTTTTGCAACCGACTCAAACCGATCACGATGTTCGCCTGGCCTGCCAATTATGTGACACACTTGGCACGGCAAGTATTTGTGTGAAACCGTCCCACGTGATCCTGGCCGCCGAAGAGCTCAACCATTCCAACGTACATGTTGGCACCGTCATTGGATTTCCCCACGGGGGAACTTCGACCGCTGCAAAACTGGCCGAGACCCAGACAGCCTGCCAGCAGGGAGCCCAGGAAGTCGACATGGTGGTTAATGTTGGCAAGGTGCTATCTGGAGATTGGGCCTCTGTCGAGTCCGACATCGACGCCGTGGTGACAGCAGCTCGATCTGCTGGAGTCATCACCAAGGTCATCTTTGAAACAGGGCTGCTTCCTGATGACGAAACAAAAATACGACTTTGCAAAATCTGCGAGGCCGTGGGTGCGGCGTTTGTCAAAACCTCGACCGGATTTGGTTTCGTAAAAAATGCTTCCGGACAACTCGTTTCAACCGGGGCCACCAGGGACGACATTCAATTGATGCGGGCTCATTGCAGTGACCAGGTGGGCGTGAAGGCCTCTGGTGGAATCCGCACCATCGAAGACGCCCAGACCTTCGTCGACCTGGGTGCGACACGCCTGGGAACCAGCGGCACCCAGGACATTGCCAGCGGAGAAACCAATACGGCTGCCTACTAGAGACGCACGCGACCAGTACGGCGACCTTGTCGCCCCCCCAAACAAACGGACTTCTTTCAAGTGACCAGGAGGCACGATGCTTGATCTCTACGACAAGATAGAAACCGCCGCTGCTAAAATCCGGGAGTCTTTTCCCACGCCCCTTCGCGCCGGAATTATTCTCGGCACCGGGCTGGGTGGACTGACCGAGAGGATCGACGTAAAAGCCTCCTTCGACTACGAAGAAATTCCACACTTCCTCACATCCACGGCCGTGAGCCACCGAGGGAGGCTTGTGTGTGGCATCCTCGAAGGCCTGCCTGTCGTTGCGATGGAAGGCAGGTTCCATCAATACGAAGGATATCCACTCCAGCAAATCACCCTGCCAGTGCGGGTAATGAAGGCGCTTGGTGCAGACCTGTTGATCGTGTCCCAGGCCGTGGGCGGAATGAACCCGTACTACGATTCGGGGGACGTAATGATCATCGACGATCACATCAACCTGATGGGCGACAACCCGCTTGTTGGTATTAATGACGATCGGCTCGGCCCGCGATTTCCTGATATGTGTGCCCCTTACGATGCGGAGTTGATCGAAAAAGGGCTGGAGATTGCCCGGCAGCAAAATTTTGCAGCCCACAAGGGCGTGGTCGTTGCTGTCACCGGCCCGAACCTTGAAACTCGCGCCGAGTACCGCTTCCTGAGGGCGATTGGGGCGGATGTCGTCGGCATGTCCACAGTGCCCGAAGTCCTTGTCGCAGTCCACTGCGGAATGCGCGTGTTTGGGGTATCGGTCATCACCGACATGTGCCTGCCCGACTCTCTTGAACCTGCCAATGTCGACAAGATCATCGCAATTGCCGGGTCCGCTGAACCCAAACTTCGCGCCCTGGTTACAGGCGTGCTGGCCCACGAAGCCACCAAACCCCGTTAAAGTGCAACCCGCCCAGCCGAAATGGTTTTCGAACGCAGCCAAATTGAGGAGACGGTCAACCACATTCAGACAACGTGGAAACCGACCCCGTGCGTCGGCATCGTGCTTGGCTCTGGCCTTGGATCATGTGTCGAATCGATGGAGGTCCAAGCAGAGTTTCCGTACAGTGATCTTCCCCACTTCCCCCGCTCAACGGCAATCGGTCATCGAGGATGTTTGCTGGCAGGCCACCTGGCGGGCCTACCTGTTATTGCCATGCAAGGTCGGTTTCACCTCTACGAAGGCTACCCCCCCCAGCAAGTCGCCTTTCCGGTCCGCGTGATGCGCAGCCTGGGAGCCGATTTACTGATCGTGTGTAACGCCGCAGGTGGACTCCATTCGACTTATACAGCAGGCGACATCATGGTCATCGACGACCACATCAATCTGATGTTTCAGAATCCACTGGTTGGAATCAACGACGATCAACTTGGCCCACGCTTCCCCGACATGAGTTCGCCCTATGATCCTGTGCTCATTCAACAGGCTATGCAAATTGCTCGCGAACAAAATTTCGCCTGCCACCGAGGCGTCTACGTAGGTATGCAAGGCCCAAATTACGAAACACGTGCCGAGTATCGTTTTTTACGCCGCTTTGGTGGCGATGTGGTTGGCATGTCGACCCTACCTGAAGTCCTTACTGCCGTCCACGCGGGCATGCGCGTGCTGGGGCTATCCATGATTGCCAACGTTGCCACCCCCGATAACCTTGTCGCAACTTCTGGAGCAGAGGTCGTAGCGGTGGTCGACAGGGCGGCCAACAAAGTAGCCACAATTATCCACGGGATAATCTCCCAGCTTGGTAGGGAGCTCCAGAAACCGACGGAAAAGTGAGCCCCCATCAGGACGACGCGGTTTACGAGACGTTGATATGAACGCAGCCTTAATCATTGAGAAAAAACGTGATGGCGGCGAGCTCAACTCGGCTGAGATTGGCTTGCTCATCGAAGGTTACGTGAAGGGCGACATTCCCGATTACCAAATGGCTGCCTGGGCCATGGCCGTCTTCATCCGCGGCATGACCGTGAGTGAGACAGCAGCACTCACCGAGCACATGCTCTATTCGGGGGTCACGCTCAGCTGGCCAGAAGATGGCCCGCTGAAAGTCGACAAACACTCCACTGGAGGTATTGGCGACAAGGTCTCGCTGGTACTCGCTCCCCTGATGGCATGCTGCGACCTGCATGTCCCGATGATCTCCGGCCGCGGATTGGGAGCAACTGGCGGCACTCTCGACAAGCTTGAGTCGATCCCTGGGTTTCGCACCGATCTATCGGTGGCAGAAATGCAACAAGTCGCCGAAAAAGTCGGATGCGTGATCACGGGAGCCACGCCAGACCTGGTTCCCGCTGACCAGCGACTGTACGGCCTGCGCGACGTCACTGCAACGGTTCCCTCAATTCCGCTGATCACCGCCAGCATCATGAGCAAAAAGTTGGCCCAGGGGCTCCATGCCCTGGTGCTGGACGTGAAATATGGATCGGGCGCTTTTATGAAATCGCTCGATGATGCCCGCGCACTGGCCGAATCGCTGGTAGCAACCGGCCAACGAATGGGTGTTGAAACGACCGCACTCGTAACCGATATGAACCAACCGCTTGGTCGCATGGTGGGGAACGCGGTGGAAGTCAACGAATCGGTTGCCGCCTTGCGCGACGAAGGCCCGCCAGACCTCCGTGAAATCACGGTCGCACTGGGGGGAGAATTGATCACCCTGGCAAAGGTCGAACCGACCTTTGAAAGCGGCAAACGTCGAATCAGCGATTTACTTTCCTCCGGGCAGGGCCTGGCGAAGTTCCAGGAGATGGTTGCCGCACAGGGAGGGGACCTCGACGCCCAGCGACATGTGAGCCCGGCGCACGTGATCGAAAGTCCCGTGGCAGGCTACGTCCACTCCATGCAAGCAGAACAGCTTGGCCATGCGATTATCGAACTGGGAGGCGGGCGCAAGAAAATGGGAGATACCCTGGACCATTCCACCGGCCTTGAAATCCTGGTCCAAATTGGAGAAAAGATCGAAGTCGGCCAACCGATAGCCCGTCTGTTTGCCAGCAATCGCGCCGCCTCGACAGCGACCGCATCGGTACTTTCCGCCATTGAAATTGGTCACGCTCCCGTGGAACCTCACCCCCTTCTGATTGAATACGTCAACACCCCAAATCCATCATGAATCCCACCGAACACGACCAGCTTGTACATCTGGCAACAGAAGCCTGTGACATGGCCTATGCTCCTTACTCGAATTTTCGGGTAGGTGCGGCCCTGCTGACACGGCAAGGCAAAGTCTACCAGGGAGTCAACGTGGAGAACCGATCGTTTGGGCTCACCATATGCGCCGAACGCACCGCCGCATCCAGCGCCATCTCTGAAGGCCATAAAGATTTCACCGCGATTAGCATCGCCAGCCGCGGCGGCGTTACCCCTTGCGGCGCATGCCGACAATTCCTTGCCGAATTCTGTGATGACTTGACCATTTTGCTGGTCGATGTCGACAAGAAAAATAGTGTTCGCGAAACGACACTCAACAAACTCCTGCCAGACAGGTTCACCGAACTTGGTTAGGGCTGCTGGTACGAGGCCAGTTGCTCAGCGGTGCTATTTTGTTTGTGTCGGGCAATATCGTCAGGTTCCAGTGCTGCCAGGTAAGGCAGGTTGCGGTACATATCTTCGTAATCGAGTCCATAACCCACCACAAATTCATCCGGAATATCAAACGCCACGAAGTCTGGCAGAACATCCACTTCCTGCCGGCCCTCTTTCCGCAACAGCACTGCAGACCGAATTGACTTGGGGCCAAACTCTTTCATCTTTTTGACCACCTCCACCAGTGTGTGTCCGGTATCAAAAATATCGTCGACCAATAGCACATCGCGTCCAGTGATATCCAGCATCAATTCCGCATTGATGAGCAACTCGCCTCGCGACGTGGTCGCCCCCCGGTAACTGCTCGCCTGCACCACACCCACCCGCATGGGAAGGTCCATAAGCCGAATTAAATCGGCCAGCAGCACAATACTCCCGGTAAGCACCCCCACGGCGGTAAGTTGCTGATCTTTGTAGGTCGCGGTAATATCATGAGCGATTCGAGAAACGCCATCGTACAACTCTTTTTCGCTGAGCAGCGTCTTCATAGCTGGCCTTCCTTTTCTTCGTGTCACCTACAAGAGAATACTGGCAACGCAGGCAGTCATAAATGCTGCCAGTGTACCACCCAACATGGCCCTGAATCCGAGTTTCGCCAGATCCCCCCTCCGCTGGGGCGCAATTCCTCCGATGCCACCTAGCTGAATGCCAATCGAACTAAAGTTTGCAAACCCACACAGTGCATAGGTCAAAATAGTCCGCGAGCGTTCGCTGAGGTGAACTGGACTGTCAGTTCCATCCCACTCTGCCAACCTGCCGTAGGCGATAAATTCATTGGCTGCCATTTTCAGCCCCATCAGTTCACCTGCGCGCGGGCAATCTTTCCACTCAATCCCGATCACCCAGGCCACCGAGGCAAACACAAATCCAAGAATTGCTTCCAGTGACCACTGCGGCTGCCCCTCGGCAGAGACAAACCCGAACTGGCCTCCTACCCAGCCAAGAATGCCGTTCACCAAGGCAATCAGGGCCAAAAAAACAATCAACATGGCGCCTACGTTCAGCGCAAGCTTGAGACCTCCGACCGTCCCCCCTGCAATCGCATCAAGCACATTGGCATGCTCATTCTCTACCTTGAGTTTTACGTCTCCCAGGGTATCGGGCTCCGCCGTCTCAGGCTGCAATATTTTTGCGATCAGCAGGGCGGCAGGAGCGGCAATCACCGACGCACCCAACAAATGCTTGGCACTAATGCCCATTTCAACCAGGGCCCCAAGGACTCCCCCTGCCATGGTGGCAAATCCACCGACCATCACGGCATTGAGTTCCGAGATCGTCATGCTATTTATGTAGGGTCGTATGACCAGGGGGGCTTCCGTTTGCCCAACAAACACGTTGGCCGCAGTCGAGAGCGTTTCTGCCCCAGAAGTCCCCAGCGTCCTCTGCATCATCCAGGCAAATAGTCCGACCACCCTTTGCATTACCCCGTAGTAATAAAAAATGGACATGAAGGCCGAAAAGAAAATAATCGTTGGCAAGACTTTAAAAGCAAAGAAATGGTCGGCAAAATTATCTCCGAACAAAAACTCCGAACCTGCGCTTACACAGTTCAGTAGCCCGACAAAGAGCAGGTCAAGTTGCTCGAAGAGATATTCACCCGGGGTGGTGCGCAAAATGATCCCCGCAAATAGAAATTGCAAACACAATCCCCCGATGACAATGCGGATACTCACCTTGCGCTTGTGTGAACTCATCAGCCAGGCAAGACCCAGCATCACCAAGAGACCAATTACACTGATAAGTTGATTTACACTGATAAGTTGATGCATGCGTGGCAACGAAGGATGAGCAATATCCGCCGGAGTACTCGCCTGACGATACTTCCCGGGACCTGCCTGGGGTTGTTTGAGAAAAATCGCAAGTCTTCGACGACTTGCTTCGAATTACCCTTGAGCCTCCTACGTGTTGAAGATCCGATCTCCGGCATCTCCCAACCCGGGTACGATAAACTTCTGGTCGTTGAGCTCAGGATCAATCTGGCAAACATAAATCTGTGCGTCGGGAAATTCGGTTTCAACCTGGCGAATTCCCTCCTCGGCAGCAAGTAACGAAAGAACCTTAATTTGGGGAACTCCCCATTTCCGCAGAGCTTCCACAGCAGCAATCGCCGAACCACCGGTGGCCAGCATAGGGTCCAAGATCAGGGCCACATCCACAGACTCCTGCTCGGAGAACTTACGGTAGTACTCAACCGGCGTCGCTGTCTCTTCATCGCGATAAATCCCCAGGTGCCACACCTGGGCGGTCGGAATAAGTTCAAGCACCGGATCCACCATTCCCAAACCGGCTCTCAAAACAGGGACCAGACCAACACGTTGTGAAAGTTGCACTCCCTCGGTTGTCGTGAGCGGGGTTTCAATCGCCACCGGTTCGGTCAGCAAGTCTTTGGTTGCCTCGCTCGCAAGCAACACAGCAAGTCGACGCACAAGCTGTCGAAATTCAGCCGGAGTCGTCGACGCCTTGCGAAGTTGTCCTAAATGCCAGGCAACAAGCGGATGCTGAATCTCCACAACTCCTCGCTGGGAATGTTCGCGATTATCGATTGGTGAAGAAACCTGATCCAGTGTACTCGTAGCCATATTTTTCTCGCTTGAGCTGCTTGATCCCGGGATATCCAGTCTGTCGACCTTCGGTCCCATTCTAATGAACCGGCCCGACAATTAAAAGATTCTCCCTGTCAGGACACCGTTTTGCAGACCTGCTCCCCGTCACCAGCCATTACCGGCTTGCAAGCTGGTCAGATCACGTAGAATGAACCGGTCAAGATGCTCTCTCCCCTTTTGGGCCCATGACCATGACGCGCCTGATTCTTCTTCAAATCCTGCTTTTGGGCATTCCGACCATTACAGCTGCCGAGTCTCCCCTTACCATTCGCATCGCCACCTACAACGTCTCCCTGCAAAGAAACGAGCCAGGCAAGCTACTTCGTGATCTACAAAGTGGCACCCACCAGCAGGCAAGGCAAATCGCCGAGGTCATCCAGCGAGTCAAGCCCGACATACTGCTCCTTAATGAATTCGACTACGACCAAGAAGGCCGCACGCTGGACCTGTTTGAACAGCTTTACCTGGGCCAAGTCCAACAAAACCAGCAACCGGTCAAATTTACCCACCGTTATATCGGTCCTGTCAACACGGGCCGGCCGACTCGGTTCGACCTCAACCGCGATGGCCAGTTCGACGGCCCGGCTGACGCGGTGGGATTTGGCCACCACGAAGGACAGTACGGCATGGCCCTGCTTTCCAAATTCCCAATCTCAGTCGGACAGGTCCGTACGTTCCAGCAGTTTCTTTGGGCAGACATGCCTGGGGCTTTGTTGCCCGTCAATCCCAGCGATCAATCGTCGTACTACTCTCCGGAAGAACTTCAGGTTCTCAGGCTTTCTTCGAAAAGCTTTTGGGACCTCCCCATCCTGATTGGCAGACCTTCCGGGCCTGTTCGCAGCTTGCACCTTTTGTGCGCGCACCCAACACCGCCTGTCTTCGATGGACCTGAAGACCGCAACGGGCGGCGCAATCACGACGAATTAAGGATGATCGCTGATTATCTCGACCCGCAAAACTCTGACTACCTGGTCGACGATGAGGGACAACCAGGAGGACTGCAGGAGTCGTGCTCGTTTGTCATTGCAGGCGATCTCAATGCCGACCCTATCGATGGCGACAGCCTGCCTGGCGCCATCGACCAACTGCTTACCCATCGGCGGGTTGATTCGAGCTGGACTCCCAGCAGCACTGGCAGCCCAAGCTCGCCTTCAAAACTGTTGCAACACGATTCTTCACAACGAGGCAATCCAGCCCACCACACCGCAAGCTTCGGAAAAAACAAACGGCGCAACTATCGCATTGACTACCTGCTACCGTCACGAGACCTTGTCGTAGTGAACGGAGGTGTTTTTTGGCCCCGCCCGGGAGAACCGGGCCGCGAGGCAGTGACCGCCAGCGACCACCGCCTTGTTTGGCTCGATATACATTGGCGACAATGAGCCTATCAACCGCCTGCCGCAGGCTGCTCCCGCAACTGGCAATGCGTGAGAATCTCCTCAGCCGTGGCGATGTAACCGGTTAGAAAAGGTCCAAACTCCGCGTAGCGGGCACTCGCTTCGTCGAACCGCATTCGGTAGACGATTTCCTTGAGGAAATCGGGATTGGCAGCCCAAAGCGTGACTCCCCATTCCCAGTCCTCCAGACCAATCCCCACGGTAATCAACTGGGATACCTTACCGGCAAAGGCAATACCACTGCGGGCATGCTCAATCATCAACGCGCTGCGTTCTTCCTTGGAGAGCGCATACCAATTCTCTTTTCCGACTCTTTTTTTGTTCATCGGATAAAAGCACATTGCCGGATAAGCTGGAAATTCCGGAGTGAGCCGCTGGCGGTTCATCCCACCGAGCCTGTCGGCATAGGCTTTGACACGAGCCGCCAACTCGTCGCTCCCTGCCTCCTGCCCCTCAGCAACCAAACGCTCGCCATACTGTTCTGGACTTTGCACGTACTCACTGATTTCAGTCAGCGAAACAAACGAGTACCCCGGAACGAGGGCCGTCCCCAAAATACCTGCCATTAATCGCTGATGCACCCGATCGATTTTTAGCGGGTCAGGGTCGAGCATCATGACTCCAAAATCGGCTTTGTGTCCGCTCACCAAAAAAGACTGGATCCGCAAGGGAGCCTCCTTACCAGCCGGATCCAGGCAAGCGATCATCAAATCGCAAACCTCCTGCAACTGGGACTCAGAAAGCTGATGGATCTTCTCTCGGTCGAACGAGTAATAGAGATGACTGCAATGCCATCCGCCCGAAATAGGTTCCAGGGAAGGTTCGATGTTACTGGCTGGTCTTGGGTGGCTCATTGGGAGGGGTCCTCGGCGTTTACCGAAACAGGCAACGCAATGCCATGACTGGAAGGAATGAAGTGCGAAGTCTAACACAATCTTCCCGCCACGCTAAGACGTCACCCCCCGGCACAGGGCCCACCACCGGGAAAAAGAATTGCGACACCACAGCCCGGCATGATCGCTGCGGGGTGGAAAACGCCGGGGCAAGTCAGCAAGATTTTTCCCCATCAGGCCAGACGGGGCCCCCAAATCTACTACCTCCAGCAGAAACCGTGCTAGGTGGCGACAAATTCATCGAGAATGGTGTTGAAGTCACCGACGAGTCGCACCAGTACTTCGCCGGTGACTGTCGTCGCAACCTGCTGCCGTGCGCCACCTGGCTCTTTGCGATAACGCGCAAGGTAAAGCCCACCTCCGCGGCGAACCAGCAACTCGTAATAGTTTTGGCCATCATCGTCCTGTTGAGGCGGGCTACTCCGCATCTGAACGACACACTCTTGTTGGTCGGACTCGATCGGAGCAATCGGTTCGAGGAGATAAGTCAGCCGTGCGCTGATCGCTTCACACAGTTGCTGCAAATCTGTTACCGCAGCGGTTGCCAACTCGTCGGAAGTCAGACGAATTTCGTCCAACGACACCGCCAGGGGATTACACTCCGCCAGGCGACAAGTAAGGTGCCGGCACTCCACATCCACAGTGATTGCAACTGGACCTCCCGACCCCACACTTGCAAACTTTTGTTGGAATTGCGTTTTAATATTCATGCTCCGGGTACCTCTTCGGGTTCGACTGGGTCCCCCTTTTCCACGGTGTGTTCCGAACCGTCAAAAGAAATCACGGTCTGCTCATCGTCGAGTACCGTTTCCAGGTGCACAGGACGACTCCACAGTCGCTGCAAATTCTGCAAAGTGTCCTTTGCGTAGTCCATTTGCAACTCAACGCCATCAAATTGGTGTTTCAAGAAGAGTTCGCCTCGATTCCCATAATTACCATCGAGCACGGAAATCCTGGGGCGCCCCATATTGGTAAGATTCGCCAGCAGTTGCTGCTTTACCTTCGGGAAGGCACGACTTTCGATTTCGTAATACTCTGTACTGGGATTGTATCCAAATTGGAACAGCTTATATTCCCGCACAAAGTCGAGCGTAAGAAATTCATCAATAAAGGTCAGGTCATTGTGAATCTTGCGTACATCAAAGATCTTTTTGCGTCCCAGTCCAGCGTCGGTATTCCAGTTGAGGCGAGTCTGATAGTCATCGCAATCCTCATACGCTTTTCCAAACGCCCCTCGATTCCAGCGATCCTCGATATGACGAAATAATTCAATTCCCATTTTGTAAGGATTGAGTTGCGTCGGCGAACTTGCCATCGTACCGCTGTGATGGTCTGCATAATTGATTACCTCTGCCGAGGTAAGCCCCTGACGGGTCATAATCGTTGAGTGCCAATAGCTGGCCCACCCTTCATTCATAATCTTCGTTTGCCCCTGTGGCGCGAAGTAGTAAGCCTCTTCACGGAGAATAGCAAGCACATCGGCCTGCCATCCATTCAAGGGAGCATATTCCAGCAAGAACAACATCACGTCACATTCTGGTTGTTTTGGAAAAGAGGACTCCTCCTTTTTCTGCTGTTCACGTTGCTCTTGCTCCTTGGCGAGTGCTTCTGGTGGATTTACAAAACGATCCATATAGGGTTTTGCCTGAAATCGGCCGACCCCAGACGAATCGCCATTCGCCCCATTCGATTGGCTAGCAAAGCTATAGCGACTTTGCTCTTCACGGCGTTTCACAAACGGCGAGTGAATGTCAATCAGGTCATCAAGACTCAAACAGGCATCAATAAATTCTTCGACTTCGTCAACACCTACGTCATCCATGTAGCGTCGAATTCGGCTTCCATGATTGGCCATCTCATCCATCATTTTTCGATTCGTTTGCCCAAACCAATCGTTGCACTTAAAAAAATCGCAATGCCCATAAACGTGAGCCATCACCAGCTTCTGATCGGTCAACCCGTTACTCTTCATCAGATAGGCGTAGCACGGATCGTTGTTGATCACCATTTCATAAATCTTCTGTAACCCGTAGTGATATCCCTTGGAGAGTTGCTCGTATTCCATCCCAAAACGCCAGTGGGGATACCGGACTGGAAATCCGCCTTTGGATGCAATCGCATTAAGCCTGTCGGCATCCACCATTTCAAAAATGGTAGGATAAAAATCGAGCCCATAACCGCGCGCGTACTCTTCAATTTCGACCTGCATGTCAGCAAGAACCTGCGGTAATCGATGAAGTTCCTCGGCTCGCATAAATCTCAACCTATTTTTTTTCAAAACAGAGTTTAAAAGCAACACCTTACCGGACAGGCAGACGCGAATTAGGCACCGCCACGTAATCGACCTGAAAGCGGGCCGGCTTCAACGCCCGAATAATGTCGTAAAGGCGGGGCAACTCCTGCCCCAACTTACGGCGACCGATGGCCCGGGCCTCCTGTACATCCCGCGCCTGGACACACACCTCGTAAAGCCCAACTCGAACTCGATATTTCTTCAACTTCCCCGTTTGATCAAACATGGTGTTACTCCCTGGGATTTTTCTGCCAAGTGACATGGTTTCGTAATGGAACTTCACATCTGAACAGCTTCTCCCTGCATGGCATTTTGACTGCCCTACCTGCCTTTCCCCAAAAACGTTTTGATAGAACCGTAAATCGCATCACGGTCTTCGATTTCAGACAAGACGAGTGATTCGTACTTGTCTCCAAACCGACCATTGAGATACCCCAAAAACTCGCCACTTCCGTAAGGACTCTCAACTTGCCCGTAACAAAAGAGATTGACTACTGGCAAGAGATGCTCCCCTAATACACCAAAGGCTTCTTCATTGTCTTCACCCCAGTTATCACCATCCGAAAACTGAAAACAGTACAGGTTCCACTCTGTGGGTGGAAACTGTTCACGAATCAACTCCTGGCACGCTTTGTAGGCCGAACTGATTCGCGTCCCCCCACTTTCGCGGGTGTGATAAAAAGTATGCTCATCGACTTCTTTGCCAACAGCATCGTGAATGATGTAACGCTTTTCGATTCCGTCGTACTGGCGCCCCAGCCAGGCATCGATCCAGAAAGCCGTGGTTCGCACAATTTCTTTTTGTTCATCAGTCATCGAACCGGAGACATCCATCAGGTAGATGACGGCTGCATTAACCTCGGGGCGTTGAACTGCTGTCCAACTGCGATACTGTTTGTCCTCTTTGTAAGGAATAATGAGCGGGTCTTCGGGCCGATAGACTCCGGTTGCAATCTGCCGCTGAAGCGCTTTGAGGTAGGTCCGCTTGAAATGCCGTAGTGATTCTGGCCCTGTCTGCCGAATGCTGTTGTACTTCGCCTTCTCTTGAACAATCGTCGACTGTCCCTTTGGCTCAATCCGAGGCAGTTCCAGTTCCTCTCCCATGATTTCAGCCAATTCATCGAGTGAAACATCTACCTCCACCAAATGGCCATCTCCCGGGTCCCCCCCAGCCTGGCCAGCACCATTCTGTGGATCCCCCCCTTTGCCAACGGGTTGCCCCTCTTCGCCATCCCCCTGCCCTACACCACCGGCCCCGTTGTCACCAAAGCGAAACCGCGGCACATCCAACTTGGGAAGCGGAATACTGACAAGATCCTTCCCCTTGCGACCAATCATTTCTCCATGGGTCACATACTTCCGCAGGTGCTTGCGGATCCGCCCGCGCACAATCTGCCTGAAACGGCGTTGGTCTCGTTCAATTTTCATAACCATTGAAAATACCCCGCTCGCCCAAAAGTCAGATCAACACGAACATTAACCTTTCCTTAAGTCTCCTTTAACAACTACCGAACCTGGCCATCCTCAACTCTCCTTGACATCACCGCGAGCAAAAATGCTCGCCACATAATTCAACACGTCCGTTGCGCTCTCATCGTCATAACCGTAATCCCGAATCAAACGCCCCTTGACAACATCGATCTTTTGCTGCGTTTCTGCATCAACCACATTCGACACCAAACTCGTGAGCTTGATTGAGTCCTTCTGATCTTCAAACAACTTCAATTCCAGCGCCTTATTCAACCGTTCATTCGTCTTGTAATCGAACTTTTTACCATCGATCGAAAGGGCGCCTATGTAGTTCATGATTTCGCGGCGGAAGTCGTCTTTGCGACTTTCGGGAATATCGATCTTATCTTCGATCGATCGCATGAGCCGTTCGTCAGGTTCTTCATACTGACCCGTAAATGGGTTCTTGACCTTTTCCTTTTGGGTATAGGCCTTCACGTTGTCGATATAATTACCACAGAGACGCTTCAGCGCATCTTCATCTGCAGCAATCGCTCGCTGCACTTCGTTTTTGACAATATTTTCATACTCCTCCTTTACCAGCCCAAGCAAATCACGGTACTCCTGCTTGATCTCCTCATCATTAATGAGGCTGTGATGCTTAAGGCCTGATTCCAGTTCATTCAAAACCATAAAAGGGTTAACGCTCCGTGCTTCGGGATGGGCCACCAATGCGTTGGACACCTTGTCCTGAACATAACGGGGCGAAATTCCAACCATCCCCTCATTCACCGCTTGATCCCTCAGTTCCTTGATGTTTTCTTCCGTGAAACCAGGCAAGCTCTTACCGTTGTACAATTTCAACTTTTGTAAGCGCGTAAGCCCAGCGTGCTTTGGCTCTTCCAGCCGAGTTAGAATTGCCCACATCGCTGCCACCTCAATGGTATGTGGCGCCATATGTTTACCCCTCACCGTATTGGTGTTGTAATCCTTCTCATAGATTTTCTGCTCATAGGAAAGAGTGGTCACATAGGGTATGTCGATTTTGACAGTACGATCTCGGAGCGCCTCCATAAACTCGTTGCTCTGCAACTTGCGATA
The DNA here is from genome assembly GCA_022448345.1 of Pirellulales bacterium. Classification (GTDB taxonomy): domain Bacteria; phylum Planctomycetota; class Planctomycetia; order Pirellulales; family Lacipirellulaceae; genus JAKVCB01. The sequence goes on along the minus strand of JAKVCB010000043.1, from coordinate 11,176 downwards.
CTCCGGCTCATTGGTGTGGCCAATAATGACTTCATCGATATCGGTCTGCGCAAACTTCTTAGGCTTAATCCGATGTTCCTGGCTGGCTCCCAAGAGGTCGTACAAAAAAGCAACGTCGAGTTTAAGAACTTCGACAAATTCAATAATTCCACGATTAGCAATATTGAACTCGCCGTCAAAATTAAATGCCCGCGGATCACTATCGCTACCGTACTCGGCAATTTTCCGGTAGTTGATATCACCGGTCAGTTCCGTCGCATCCTGGTTTTTCTCGTCTTTTGGCTGAAACGTACCTATGCCAACACGATCCTTCTCGCTGAGAATGACTCTCCTGACCCGCACGTCCTGGACAACTCGTGTCCAGTCGCCATCATATTTCTTCAGCCGCTGGTGATAGAGGAACCGACAAAAAGGATCGAGTTCACCGTTGATCTGCACCTGGTAGTCATTTTCCCCTCGCCCATCGTTAAGACGTGCTTCAATGTCAGGGCGAAACCGCCTTGGAATGAGGTGTAGCGGCTCCTCATTCATAGGACACCACTGAATTTTCTCCGGGTTTTCCGGTTCTTCTTCATCGATCCACCCTAGCGTGTAGAGCGCCCCCTCCTCCTTGACGGAATAGCGTTCCAGTCCTTTTTTCAGCAGGCGGGCAATGGTGCTCTTGCTACTACCAACCGGGCCATGCAGAAGCAACACACGACGTTCTATGCCGTACCCCTTGGCTGCACTCTTCAGTGCATTTACCAGTTGATGCAGTGGAGTTCGGAGGCCAAATACGGCGTCCTGACCGTCGTTATCTGGATCGTCAAAAAACCTGTAGTGATACTCCTTGTCACGGCCGTTATCGTCCACCTCCATCCCGTAGGAGAGAATCATGTCGTAAAGTCGCTGGTACGATGATCGCGTAACCTCGGGTTGCTCTCGGACAATTTCGAGATAGCCTTCAAACGATCCCACCCAGGTCTTGCGGCGAAATTGCTCGCGATCTTGTCGCTCGGAAATCAAATCAATGATCTTGCGGCCATCGCTCATCGTCATTTCTCCTTTAAACAACGCAAATCAACCCGTCGCCAACTGCCCCGAGAGAGTAACCGCGCACCAGACTTAAAGGTTGCAAACCCAATTAAGCTCTTGTCGCTACAAATTATTACTACTCCTCGGTACCTGCCGGCAGGCAATTTGCATCACCTGGTAGTTTCGGTTAAAAATCCTCGCTAGCCACTTCGTCCCTAACTCGCTTACATGTGCCTGAACCGGTCTTGAGTCAACTTATCCGCCCCTTTACGCAACCATCCAAGAGGCGAATGTCACACCAAGATCTCAAGCACTCCAAGACACCACGTCGCTCCGCACTGCACGAATCGCTGCCCTCTGCACAGCACTTTTCCTGGCAGAATGAAAACACCCAACTACCATAGCCGGGGTTGATGCACACGACGGGCGAGACGTGAAAGAGCCTCTTTGAGCGCCTGGTTGCAAACACCAAAGCGAAGGTTGGAAAAGAGCGGCGCGAAGGTGGTGGTGTGTCGGCCAGATCTTACACCCGGCCGCGACCCGACGAATCATTCATGACCGCCTGGGTCGCACCTCAATCAGTTCTCTTTTTAGTATCTGCGCAAATTTCGGTTGTGGCAACATTTTGTTTTGTATAACAATTCCAAACAAAAGGAGATCCGTCACAGCCAGAAAGGCAGACTCCATTGGAAAACACCTGCCCCACAAAGGAGTTTCTCCTCAGGACACCTCAGCAATCGGAAATTTTATTTGGCATTTCCCCGATTGTCTTCAAAACAGAATCGCCGTTTTTTTGAGATAAGCCAAAACTGGCCTGTTGCAAAACAGCGCTACCAGAAAACTCAGCTTTTCTTTTTCTTACGCCGGCCTCGTGGACGCCCACGGTCACCCGATCGTGAAGAAGCGGGTCGACGTTCCGTCCGAGTCTGTAGATTGCCATCCACAATAAATGCCATCGCATCTTCCCATGCGGGAATGTTTCGATGGCTGGGCGGTTTGGCTTTGCTTGAACGTGACCTTGAACTACCCTCTGCTGAAGAGGCCAACGTGTCATCCTCTTCCAAGTCATCTTCCAAGTCATCTTTCAAATCATCTGTGACTTCTGTGACGCGGGTATCTGGTGTCTTTTGCGAAGACGATTGAGATCGCGAAGACGATTGAGACTGCGAAGACGATTCAGATTGTGGCTGCCCTGATTTGCCGGATCGGGACCGGCGGCGCCGCGAACGGCGTCGCGGACGGCCTCCCTCGGCATCTTCACGCCTGCGGTCCCCAGGCTCTTTCTCTGCGGATTTCTCTGAGGACCTCTCCCCGGACCGATCTGAAACGACCTCCGGCTCTTGAGGGGTCGATGTCTCGACTACTTCCGGGACGGGTGTTTCCTGGGGTTCTTCAGGCAACGGTGTTTCCTGTCGGGGCCCAAAGATACTTTCCCAAAAACTGGTGGTACGCCCACCGTCACCCGCAGCCGGCGATTCGGATTTCTGGCTACCAGATGGATCGGCAACGTCGGCAACAGTTTCGTCCCCAGAGGAATCAACACTCTGGCTGGTCGAAACAATCGGCTCGACCGAATCGGTAGCGGGAGCCTCAATGCCAAATGCCTGCTCATGGGCGGACTGTGAATCCGAAGTTCTGGAACTTCCGGTTCCCGTCAATGTCGAGGCCTTTTCCTGGCCACTTGTGGCAACAGACCCGGAAATACCCACTCCAAAGGAAGTCTCTTTCTTACTTATCGCATCAGCCGGTGCCGACCGACTAGCTTTCGCAACAGATTTCTCTCCCCCAGAGGCAGGTGATTTGGAAACTGCTTTTGATCCTACAGCCGGTTTCGCCGCTGGCGTATCAGCCGGCCTTGGAGCCTCTGCCAACTCTGGGCTGGCAATTCCAAACTCCTCTGCCAAAGAGTCCCATCCACTCGGTCCAGACCGAGGCAACTCGGCCGGAAGCCCCAAAGAAGAGTCGGCCGGTTCAGTCTGGACTTTGTTTTCAGGCAGTTCCGGCGTTTCTGGGGACTCCGGAACCTCGGCACCAAGGTCACCTGCCAACGTGTCCCAATTCTCTTTTTTGCCCTCGTCTTCCATCGTTGAATACAATGCTTCCGCGAGTAAAGCTGCCGAGAAACCCGGCGGCAGTGCTTATTTTAGTGATTTAAGGCTTAATTTTGACGCCACAGCAGGCCCGATTATAGTCCTTTGCCGTGCTCGCCGAAAGGCGTCCTGACCGACGGGCCCCGACGTTGCACTCCGTGGTCTCTGACGTACCTTGACCGCCCCATTGGCCGCAACCGGCCTTTTCCCTACAGGGCCCCCAATCATAGCCAACATGATCCCACTACCACGCTCACTCAGCGAAGAAATTGAAGTTTCCGGGCATATTATCGATAGTTTGATCTTACCAAAGGTCCTCGACTGCATCACTTCCAACAACGGTACCTTTCACATCAAACAAATCGCTGTGGGCCAGAGTCGCCATGACCCGAGCTTTGCACTGATCGAAGTTCAAGCCTCCACCCAACCCACCATGGACACCATCTTAAATCAGGTTGCCGACCATGGTGCGCAACCAACATCTGCCAGTGACTGCCGACAAGTGAAAGCAGATATCGAGGGCACCTTCCCCGAAGGATTCTATGCGAGCACCAATCAACGGACTCAAATCCGAGTAGCAGGAGACTGGGTTGAAGTTGACAATCAGGAAATGGACTGCGGTATCGTTGTTGAACCTGCCACCTGCAAGGCCCGCTGTATTCCCATGACCGAAGTCCGCCAAGACATGCCGATCGTGGTAGGCCACTCGGGTGTGCGGGTCTTTCCCCTGGAAAGACATGACTCCGGCAACGAGTTTGGGTTCATGTCGAGTACGGTGTCGACCGAAAAGCCCAAAGGCGCCATGGTTCGAGCCATTGCCCGTCAACTGATGGAAGTGAAACAGACCGGCGGCAAAACGTTGCTGGTGGGTGGTCCGGCGATCGTACACACTGGTAGTGGGCCGTTCGTCTGCGAACTGGTTCGCCAAGGCTACATCCACAAACTGTTTGCTGGCAATGCCCTGGCAACCCACGACTTGGAACAATCGATGTTCGGAACCAGTCTCGGCGTACACCTCAAAGACGCGCACACGGCGCAGGCAGGGCACGAACATCATTTGCGGGCAATCAACCGGGTTCGGCGATGTGGCTCAATCAAGGCGGCCGTTCAACAAGAGGTAATCCGCTCCGGCATTATGTACGAATGCGTGAAACACGACGTTGACTTTTGGCTGGCGGGAAGCATACGTGACGACGGACCACTGCCAGACGTGACCACCGACGCGATCCAGGCACAGCGACAAATGCGTGAAGCCATCCGTGATGTCACCTTTTGCTTAATGGTCGCAACCATGCTCCACTCTGTCGCGGTTGGCAATCTACTCCCCGCCTGGGTCACCGTTGTCTGTATCGACATCAACCCATCGACGGTCATCAAACTGGGGGACCGGGGAAGTTTTCAAACAACAGGGCTCGTGACGGACGTGGAACCATTCCTGCGGGCGTTGGTCCAGGAAGTCAACTCCAAGAGCGAAAACCAACCATAGACCTACCGTGACAAACCAGCCCCACATCCTGATGTGCCCGCCGGATCATTACGGAATTGAATATGAAATCAATCCGTGGATGAACACCAAGCGACAAGTCGACCACACTGCTGCAGTGTCGCAGTGGAATGCCTTGCATACCAAACTACAGGACCTTGGCGCCCGCGTCTCTTTGTTGCAACCTACCCAAGGACTGCCCGACCTGGTCTTCACCGCCAACGCCGCCTTGATCTACCGCGGGCAAGCTGTCGTAGCCCGCTTTAAACACCCACAGCGGCAAGGAGAGGAACCCTATTTTCGCAAGTGGCTTGCGTCGCACGGATACACCGTCCTCGACCCACTGCAAGACACCTCGTTTGAAGGCTCCGGTGACGCACTCTTTTGTGATGACACGTTGTACGCGGGGTACCGCATGCGCAGTGATGCAAAAGCCATGCAGGAAATCGGCGTCCGCCTGGGAGTAAGGGTCATTCCGCTTGAACTTGTTCACCCCGAATATTACCACATCGATACCTGCTTTTGCCCGCTTGCCATCGGAGAAGCCATCTACTACCCAGACGCATTTGACGAATACGGACGTACCGTTCTCCAGGAGCTCATCCCTAAATTGGTCACCGTATCTCCGGATGAAGCGGCACGATTTGCCTGCAACGCCGTGGTGCTCGGCCGTCAGGTCATTACCAACACCGGATGTGACCAACTCCACGCCGAACTGGCAAAACGAGGCTACCAACCTCACGCCACGCCGATGGATGAATTCGTAAAGGCCGGAGGCAGCGCCAAGTGCCTGACACTCCGTCTTGACGGGGAGGAAGCGGCTGCCTGGAAACAGGCTTAGCCAACGGTCACCACAGGCTTTTTTGCCTCCGGCCAACTCCGATACCAACTGAACGAGAACACCAGCCAATTAAGGCTGGTCATCGACCATCAGGGATCCGTTGTTAGCCACGTTAAACAGTGGACGATAACGATTGCTGTCGCCAGCCCGCGCCCTACGTCCAAGGTGCCACACTAGATTCATACTCAGATTCCAATGCTCCTGTTCGGCAGCCGAACTGTTGTCATCGCCTCCTGGAATCAAGTAGCGAAACTGGCTTGCCAGTGACCAACGATCGCTCAGAGGCACAATACCGTCAGCGCCTACGATTCCCTTGTCCTGATGAGCCCAACCACCAAACAATCGCAACTCTCCACCCTGCCGCTTGTGAACGCGGTAATAAAAGAAGAATTGATCCAGCGCATGATAGGGAATTGCGGTGCTGCTCGACTCATTCGTGTGGACAGTGGCCTGAAAACCAATTTCACGACCAAACTGATTCACCAACCCAATTTCCGATCGCACCTGGTGATAGTCGAGACTCTGATCGCGATCGTCCCGCAACGCGTCCCACACAACACCGTACTGCAATCCGGCACACTCGGGACGACGAAACAAACCTGCCGTCACAAAGTTTTGCGTGTGCGCGCTGGACGTATCTCCACTCTCTGACCCGTGCAACTGACTGTGTACCGCCTGGTAGCCAATCTGATAACCAATCCTGCTGGAAGCCCACCACGGCAACTTTGCTGACCAGTTAAAGCCCTCATGAAATCCAAAGTTACCACTGTCGCGACTTCGGTCTAACGGCCCTTTAAACGCCTGCACGCCACCAAAAAGAATCAACTCGCGGGTATCGGGAAAATGGCCCCAATACCAATCCTTCCAACTACGACGGCCACAACAATTCCCACCATCACACCGACCTGAATCACAATATGACGAAACTCCACACGAGCACTCCAGACAATCACATCCTGGCCCCGCCAGACCAAAGTTTGCTGGGTATTCCTCGGGCCCTAAACCTTCCTCACCATCGTTCAATGCATATTGGTTCAAACTGGCTTGAATATTTACCGCATGGTTGGTTTCGGAGTTTGCATCCTGTTTGTCCACCGCACGGTCGGACCGAAACACCACCTGGCCACCTGCAACTGGTTCTGGCATTTCGACCTGCCCCGCTCCGGGCCTCTGCCCACGCGTGTCCACCTGCCCGCGCTTTTCAAACGGATCATACGAGGCTGACAATTGGTCGACCGAAGGTTGGGACAACGGTTTTCTTGTTGATTGCTCAACATCCCGCTGGTAGCCACCAGCCGCCATTTGATTGGTCTCCGAACGGGAAACCTGGTTAACCGTCGCTGGGACCGCAAAGCCATTCGGCTCCACCACGGTCCGACTGGTGACCTGGGTGGTGCCAACCGCTGAAGCCTCGCGGTTTTGCCCTACTTCGGATACGAAACTCCGAGGCTCCACCGGCTGCTGCTCGTCGACAAAACGAGGTTGCATGGACCAACGTACCGTCTGCGGACTCGGACGCGCACTCCGCGCGCCGCCGTCGGTGCTACGCGTCACCAAACCGCGTCTCCACTGCAGACCGGCCGACTCAGCGGGTGTTGCCCCCGTACAGTGGGTTACGGCGTAACCGTTCACCATGAGGGTCGCTAGAAGTGTCGTCGACGCAGCACGAATATGAAGCCTGGTTGTCATTGGCAAGTTCATCACAGAGACATCCTTCCGCAGGTCTAAAAACAAGTGCAGATTGACGTGCGCTTACCCGCGGCAAAACTGCCAGCGCACAACAACGGCTCAGGCCCCCTGGACGATGTACTGTGGAGTCTTATCGACATCCCCCACTCTGCACTGCCGTTAAAATCAATGAAATCGACAAAATTGATGCAAACCACAAAAACCAACACCGCTAGCACTCACTCGATCCCAACATCTAATGCACGTGCTGTCGTTGCCATTCCCGCCAGCCTGGACCCGCCAGGCTTTTCTTGGAACGGACTTTTTTGCACCACTGCCCAAAACATACGGAAAACCAGCTCGGCAACTCTCGGGGCGTGTTGCTCGGTGGAAAACTGCCCGCCTTAGAATCCGTAAACAGACCTCGCTATCCAGGCCAGTGCAGCAATCTGTCTCTCAATCAAGCCGGCCCACCATGGGGCCAACCTCGGCCAGCGATACCAACACTTGCGCTAACCAAGCCATTCCCCCAACCTTACCCTGACCAGCCCGCGGATTTTCCAACAACGAACTTTGCCAGAAGGAGGCCCCCTCACAGCTCCGTGGACTGAAGACACACCAAATTAACCCAACAAGAAATCCTTACCGAACTAGCAAGAATCCACACACCGATTCTCTACGATGCGATCGAAAAGTTTGACGTTCACCCTCGCACTGCTGGAATCATGGATCTTTCGATCCGCTCCCAACTCGCTTCACCGGGTTCGATGATCGGGCATGCTTGCACCGGCAAGGTTATTGGCGCCGAACCGCCCATAGAAGGGCAACCGGTCCTCGCGTGGCGTGATGTGTGGGAATTGGCCCAAAATCTCCCAGCCCTACGTTCGTCGAAGCGCAACCGACGCACTTCGGATTCCCTGTCCTGACGATTGACGATCGGCCCTCAGTGACCATCAGGTTTTTTCCTGGACGTCGAAGTTCCCGTGACTTGCTCACCTTCGTTTTGGCTACCCGAAGAGGGTCGGCCCATGCCCACGGCAAACAGGCCCCCAAAGATACGCTGTCGGTTTCTTTTACTCTCTGTTAAAATGACGATAGACGGTTTTACAGCACAGCTGGCACGAACTACGTCGCTAACGGCGAAGTGCCATGTGACCGAGACTCCTTTACGTCGTCTACCGTCGCGGGCGGATCAGCTGAAAAACTCTAAAACGTTTGGATTTTAATCTGTGTCGTTTGCCCAACGCGGACGATCAAGCGAACTACGGTGGTTCATCGACACGACCTTGTAGGATACGTCAACATGGGCGGAACCTCCGAATTTGATCCATACCACAAATGGTTAGGGATTCCTCCGACCGAACGCCCGGTTAACCATTACCGTTTGCTGGGACTTGCGCTGTTCGAAGACGATATCGATGTCATCGCCCACGCAGCCGACCGACAGATGGCACATCTTAAGTCGTTTTCCGCCGGGCCGCATGCCTCGACTTCTCAGCAGTTGCTCAACGTATTGGCGACGGCTCGCCTCTGCTTGCTCAACGCTGAAGCAAAAACTGCCTACGACCAACAGCTTCGTAGAACGCTCTCCCCAGTTGCCCCAGCAACCGCATCACAACCTGTCGAGTCCATACCACAGACACCATCGATCAAGGTGAGGACTTCACCACAGACCACCACACCACGAAAAGGGCATCGTAAAAACGTTTGGGTTTTAACCAGGCTGTTAAATCTCGCCATCCTGATCGCAATACCGGCGGCAGTCGCTTACGTGTTGATGGTCAAACTCATTCCAAAATCTGATTTTCTGGGGATCTTTGACCCACCGGTCGCCATGGTGGCCAAAGATCCGGCGGAGCCCGCGCAACCTACTCCCAAACAACCTGCAAAATCATCCGCGGCCCAAAGGAAGCCGGCGGTGGTTCCGGTCCCAACAAATCCATCAAGAACCACCATCAAAGCTCCCAATCACACCGCACAACCCATCAAACAAGAACAAGTAACTGAGCCACCCGCTCCAACTTCTTCAGACCAAGACCTACCACCGATTACCTCTGTCACCACCAACCCGCTGATTACCCTGGAACTTCCTGGATCACCCGGAAACCGAATTAGCCAAACAATCCAGGCTCCCCCTGGCCAACCAAATCCTGGTTTGCCATCTTCCGGTAACAGTCAGCCTCCCGATCCTCGCCATGCTGTGCCCGACGAAAAACAGCAGGAATTGTCTCCCTCCCTAGATCCGATTTACCAGACACAACTTGAACTTACCCGGCAGCAGCCTGCTCCCGAGAGGCAGGCCATGCTGAAAATATTGGCCGAAGAAGTCTACGCAGCCCACCGCATAGAAGCAGACCCGCCAACAAGGTTTCTGCTACTTGAAAAAGCGATCCAAATTGCCACCGAAAGCGGTGACCCTACCCTCACAACAGAAATCATTGACGACATGGTCCGACAGTTTAAAGTCGATGACCTGCTGCTCCGCGCAACGGCTGTCAAAGCCTGGTCGGAACAAATCTCCAAAAAACACCGCGGCCCCGAGGCCCAGCAAATGCGTGGCCAACTCCTGCCCTTGATCCTGGCACTGGCCAAACGGGCAGAGAACGAACACCGTTATGTCGGAGCAAACAAACTTTATGAACTTGCCAGCAAACAGGCCATCGGAAACCGAGAGCGCCAGCGCGAACTCAAAAAGCTTGCTGGCCAGGCACGCAGTAAATCCAAACGCCACGACGCGATGATGCAACTTACCAAGGAGCTTGAAATACCAGGCGTTGACCATTCCGACCAGCTTTTGGAACTGGGCAGGTACTGGTGTTTTGAGCAAGGAGATTGGAATCAAGGGTTGCGTTATTTTGCAGCTTCCAGCCCAAAGGAAATCTCAGCAATTGCCCAGCTTGACTTGGAAAGCCAGGCTAACTCAAAAGATCCCGAGGCGGTGGGCGACCGCTGGTGGAACCTGGCTCCACCACCTGGTTTTTTAAAATATAAAAACAACCTCAAAGCGAGAGCCGTCTATTGGTATGAACTTGCTATGGAAGACAAGCAGGGGCTTGCCAAAAACAGACTTGAAAAAAAGATTTCAAAATCGAGATACATCCTAGATAAGAGTGGGATGATTCGAGAAATTGTCTCTTCACTACCCGCACACCTTCGCAATGGCCTCGTCGCCTACTACCCGTTTAACGGCAATGCCAGGGACGAAAGCAGGAACATGAATCATGGCACGGTGTTCGGCGCCGCTCTCACCACCGACCGTGCGGGCAGGGCTGGCAAAGCGTACAGATTTAATAAGGACATCAGCAATCGAATACAGATTCCGGGAGACACACTCAACGGCGTTCCTGTTTTTACCTGGTCCTTCTGGGTGAATTTGGATTCCGCTTCCAAAAAGACAAGAGATTTCTTGGTCTCTGCGGCAAATCCGCGGAAGGCTGACGAATTCCTAATAAGCGTTATTTCTGAAAAAATTGTACTTGTCTTCAAAGGACGGCCCTTGCGCGGAGACTCTGTGCTGGACTGGTCCTCCCACTGGAGACATGTGGTGGTTACCAAATCTCCAACTCATACATTTCATGTTTTCGTGGACGGGGTAATTGTTGACCAATTCGCATCAACACCAGGGGCTTTAGTCGTTGCTAACAACGGTTTATTTCTGGGAACCGATCAGGATAGTCTTGGTGGCGGATTTGAACAAAAGGATGTTCTTCGTGGCACCCTCGACGATGTCCGCATCTACAACCGGGCCTTGTCTGCCGCGGAGGTAAAGTCGCTCTACGAACACGAAAAATAATCGGCCATGGTGCGTTCAGAAAACTTACCCGGCGCCGTTTCTACGGGAAACGAGTCGGCATTCGCCACCTGGGGACCGTTTGCAGTCCACCAGACCTGGCTAATCCTCCTAAAACAACTCCCCAGCGGTCGCTTGTTCGCACTTACTGTCAGCGGCTACGGGGCTCCGCGCCCCCTGTTCGGAAGGAATCCTTTTACCAGCCTTCACACCGGCAACTTTTTCCACAAACAGCCTGTCGACTTATTTTCACTGTCTGGTAGATTGAGCTAATAAAACTGCATGGTTCA
>JAKVCB010000429.1 GCA_022448345.1 Pirellulales bacterium | reverse complement strand
GGGGGTATGTTCAAGAACTACGTCAACTTTCGAGCGCTGGCCAAAACGATCAATGGCATATGCCTCCAGTTCTGCCGTGCCGACCGGGACCTTTTTAAAGTTGAACGATATTTCACGGCCGCTCGCCTTGACGATATCTGCAATGCGTTTTTCGAGGCGCTGTCCCGTGCTGCGGTGGCGTGCAGAAAGCACGATCGTGATTCCCATCAGCAGGAAAATATCACCGACAGGTACCGGCGTGACAAAAAACGTGTGGCCGGAAGACCGGGTATAGGCCTGGAGTCGAAAAGATCTGGGGGAAGACTGGTTTGCCATGCAAAAGCTTTCAAACTAACAGGTGGGTGTTCAAACACCTTGACCGGCCATGACGCGGATCAAGACTTTTACGCTCTGCAGCAGAGGACAAAAATTGGATTCTTTGGCAACCGGTAGTGCCAACCTTCTCAAGCCACCTGAAAAATGCCCGTTCGATCAACCATCAACAAAACGTTCCAGTCGCCACAGCAAGTGTAATTGGTCAAGGAGGGCCCGTTCAAGCAGTCCCGAAAACATACCTGCAATTGGACTAGAGGGGAACCACCCGCAAGAACCTGGTTGCCACTCACCCATCTGACCAACCATCGGGCTATCGGTTCGGGGAGGACTACCGTGGCAACCGCCAGTTTCACTGGCCAAGTGGTCCAACGCACAAATGGACGCAAACACGCAAACAGACTTCGTCGCGCACCGACGGACCAAAGCTGAACAGGGGAAACAGTTGCCGGACAAACCGGGAATCACAGCACGTTAACGGCTTTGCCCCCACACCAGGCGATATCCGAACCTGCGTACGACCCACATGACCGTACTTAAAGAAACACACAAGACAACGAAAACAGGGCCAAACATCACGGGGCCAATAAAAACATCCACCGCCAAGAACAAAAAGATGCACACCACCCCACGAAAACCTGACACGGGACGATTGGTGTTACGACTCGTTACGAGTGCTCACGCTTTGGATTCGAGCCAGACAATCATCCATCCGAGAACCTCAAGATTGACCCTCAACTCGCCCGCCTCGACAGCAACCGGTTCACCCGTCAGCGCATCACGGGCCGACACATCGCCGGCCAGCCCGAGTGACGCCAGGCTCAACGCGACCGTTACTGCCGCTTCCTCGCGGCCGAGGTTCGAGAGAACCGCCAGGACCCCGTTCTGCGGATGCCGGTAAAGGCTGGCATGGGCCCCTTCGGGCTCGATGGTGACGTACTGGTCGTTGCACCAATAGGGAAGCCATTCGGCCTGCTTGCGCCCGAACTCGTCGCTGAGTCGCCACAACGCCGAAGAAAGTTCCAATGCCGGGCCAATGTCGTAACTCCGCGTCAAAACATCGTGCAGCAACGTGAACGCATAGGTCTGTTCGTTACTGAATGTCTTTTGATTCTGCCCCTCGTAACTGAGAAATTCTGCCGGCACGCCCCACTGGTGCCCCATAAACTCGGTTCGAAACACATCCAGTGGTAACACCTCCGCAGCCGAAGTCCCGGAGGGCAGATCGCGGAACTGCTCTCCATCCCAGGAACTGGTGGCCCAACCCAGGGTTGGCATCGTCATACAGGTAGAATTATGAACATTGACCTGCCCCTCCGGCTTGCGGCTCCGGACGAT
>JAKVCB010000428.1 GCA_022448345.1 Pirellulales bacterium | reverse complement strand
CCAAGCCAAGGAAAGTGGGCGTTTTGGTGGGTATGCCATCGACGGCGGCGTTGCGGAATTCTGGGCCGAAGGCGTTCAGACCTGGTTCGAGTGCAACGGACGCAAGCGGCCGAAGTCTGGCAGAGGGTCTGACTCTTTCACTTTACTCGGCCCCAAAGGAGAGATCGTGTGCCACCTGACCACACGTCAACAGTTAAAAACCTACTGCCCTGAACTCGCAAAACTGCTTGACAGTACGTTTCAAAAAAACGAATGGGTTTACGTGCCCGTGTCGCAAAGGCTGGATCAACCACACTTAAGGGGCTTCGATCCAACCGACGCGCCCGAGTTCCGCTGGCCACCGGCAGTGATCGAGGCCTACGAGCGAATAGAAGCCGAAAATGCCAGAAAAGAAGAAATTCGCAAGGCAAACTCCCAACGCTAGCTGCGAATAACCCAGCAGGTAACATGATACAGCCAACCTGTTGATAACCTCACATCTGCTGCAATTAAAACTTTGAAGCGATATGAGTGCGAAATATCTATTCCCGACCAGAGTGTGGAAGCGGAAATTCTATGATCAAGAGAACGTACGTAAATGGTATTCACTTGGCGATGGCTTCAACCCTCGCTTTCACGTGCCTTGCCACAAATCCTGCAATTTCAGAAAACTCAGCCACCGATGCCGACGTCCGGATGAACGCATGGAATCACCATGTGAAACTGAGGCAGAACTCACCCTTCAAAGATGTGGCTTGGATTCCAGTCGGCCCCCGCATTCAGGGAGGCAAGATCGAGAGCATCTGGTCGGTCAAAAAACGCAAATCGACTCTCTACGCGGGAGCCGGCTCGGGCAACCTCTGGAAATCAGTTAACAATGGCACCACGTGGAAACCAGTCTTCGAAAGTGAATCCACTTTTTCCGTCTCTGTCGTCACCGTCTCCGACGATGATCCGAATCTTGTTTGGGTTGGAACGGGTGAACCTCACATGGCTCGTAGTTCCTATGCCGGCACAGGCGTTTTCAAGTCGACCGACGGGGCCAAGACGTGGAAACACATGGGCCTTATCGACACACACCATATTGGCAGGGTGCTCATCGATCCCCGGGATTCCAATGTGGTGTATGTTGCTGCTCTCGGTCACCAGTATTCCTACAACAATCAGCGCGGTGTGTTCAAGACCACCGACGGCGGAGATACTTGGAACAAAGTCCTCTATATCTCTGAGAAGATTGGTGTGGTGGACGTCGCGCTCGACCCAGCTGACAACAAGATCCTGTATGCTGTCGCATGGGAACGCGACAGGAAGGCATGGAACAATGTCGTTGCCGGTCCCGGCAGCGGCATCTACAAATCGACTGACGCGGGCGCAACCTGGAAGCTTTTGACCAGCGGGCTTCCTACGGGTAATAAGGTGGGCAGAATGGGAATCGCCATCGCGCCCTCCAACCCGGATGTAATTTACATCATCTGCGACCATCGCGGCGTAGGTGGCGAGGTCTATCGCTCCGACGACAAGGGTGAAAGCTGGCGGAAAACCCATGAGGGCAAAGTCAAGACAGGCATTGGTTATGATTTCTGCCTCATTAGGGTCTTACCAGACAATGCAGACGAAATTTTCATCTGCGGGTTCAACCTGCTCTATTCCCCTGACGCAGGAAAGACGCAGAAGAACAT
>JAKVCB010000427.1 GCA_022448345.1 Pirellulales bacterium | reverse complement strand
TGGGAATAATTGCCTTACGGAGAATCTACCGTAGCGGAAACCGGAACGTATACCACGTAGTTAAATCGATTTGCGCTAGCTGGCAACCCTGTTTTCGACGCTCTTGACGATCCTCAGGTGCCAACGTGTGGTCTTCTGTACTCCATCGCGTACAATCGACGGTATTCGCAAAAGACCCTGAGCCAAACAACTGGGAGATGCGGCCCATGAGCACGTTTCTTGACGATCATATGGTAGTCACTCGCAGGTTCTTCGTCGGCCTGGGTTCCGTCGGTATCGTGGCCTTGAAATCACTTCCGGTACTGGCAGACGACGCTCGTGACGCGGCAAGCCTCCAGGAAGCCATTGGAAACATCGAGTCCTGGCTGACCAAACCCGCTGATTTTCGGGATGTCTCACGCGGTACCCCGGTCCCCCACACACTGCCGCTGGAAAAACGCCAAGAGGTTGGCCTGACTCGGGATACGTGGAAATTGGAGGTGGCCAGCGATCCAGACCACCCCGCGCGACTACGAACCCCACTAACCAAAGACAAAAACACTGCGTTAGACTTCGCTGGATTGATGAAAATCGCTGAGCAGGAAACGGTACGTTTTCCCAAAGTGATGACATGTCTGAACATTGGCTGCCCACTGGGTAACGGAATCTGGGAAGGTGTCCCACTACGGAAAATTGTCTGGCTCACTCAACCCACCAAGAACTTTCGACGCATCCACTACTATGGCTACCATAACGACGACCCCAAGCAGCTATTTCAAAGTTCGTTACCGATTGGCCGAGTTCTGGAAGACCTCTACGACTTGCCGCCCGTTATTCTCTGCTACAAACTGAACGGTCAATGGCTTTCCCCGGAACGGGGTGGTCCGGTGCGGGTCGTCATTCCGGAAGCCTATGGGTTCAAGAACATCAAGTGGCTAACCCACATGTTTCTTTCGAACCTGGCGAGCGCCAACGACACGTATGCCAATGGAAATAACGATGTCGACAGTCCTCTGAAGACGTTCTGTGCCACACTGCTGGCACCGGGCAACACGCCCGCCCGGCAACCCATTCCAATCACGGGATACGCACAAGTCGGTGTCTCGGGCCTCAGTCGCGTGCAGGTTTGGATCCACAACAGCAAAGACAAGCTGCCCGCAGGCGATCGCTATTATTCCCAAGCACCCTGGCGCGATGCGCAAATCTTGCCACCGCCGCAGGCCTGGGGAGGAGACATTGAGGGAGACCGGATTCCCGCGAATACACTGGGATTTGACAAAGGGCATCCTCAAACCTGGCCAATGCGATTGACGAAAGCCCACTGGGCAATCTTACATCCCGGTTTGCCACCGGGAGAGTACACTCTGCGGTCACGAACCATTGATGAAAAAGGAAACGCGCAACCGCTGCCACGGCCCTACGCCAAGTCCGGACACGCCACCATTGAGCAGGTCGAATTTACGGTCACTTAACCGGCGCCATTGGCGCACAACTGTACCGCCGCGCTCGCAACCCACACTTTCCCGTTGAACCTCGGGCAAGTATCGACAGCGAGCAGTTCAGCAAACCGGATTAGCAGAAGCAACACACCTCTCGGCTCGCACCCGTCATGCAAGGTATGGTAAGGATGCGGGACGGGTGCTTGGAATTCCGCACGTAAAAGCCGTGCCGATGGTCAGAGCCGGTTGCGG
>JAKVCB010000426.1 GCA_022448345.1 Pirellulales bacterium | reverse complement strand
TTCTACGGTGGCCGACGGTTGGCCGTGTCAGTACCATTCGGTGGCTGGGTCTTAAGGATATGCCCGTGGGCGCCTCTCGTGTTGACCCGGTGCGCGTTCCAGATGGCGCGGCAAGATTTTTCAGACTTCGAAGTAGAACTCCTTTTTGAGACGCAAGAACCAGCTTATGTACTCTTATCTGCCCTGCCCTGCCCTTGTTGCCTGCGGTCTCTTGTTTTTGGGAGGTTGTGGTTCTCCAGATATGTCGACCTCGCAGCCGCCGGTTGAGAAAAAATCAGCCCAGCCCGCTGCTGTGCGAACCCAGATAACGCTTGCTCTGAACTGGTTTCCAGAAGCGGAGCATGGCGGTTATTACGCTGCTCAGGTGCGGGGTTTTTTTGAGGAAGAAAACCTTGAAGTCAAGATCCTGCCTGGTGGTCCCGGTGCACCAGTTATTCAATTGCTAACCGCGCAGCGCGCTACCTTTGCGGTGGGGAATGCGGATCAGGTGTTGACGGGGCGTAATGAGGAGGCGGACGTGGTGGCGCTGATGGCACCTCTGCAGATGAGTCCTCGCTGTATTATGGTGCATGAAAACTCGGGCATCCAGAAGTTGGAAGATTTGCAGGGACTTACGTTGGCGATTAGCGCCGGTCGTGCTTTCGCGTTGTATATGCAGAAAAAACTTTCTTTGAAGGATGTGCGGATTGTTGGCTATCCCGGCAATGTGACCAATTTTTTGCAGGATCCGAATTTCGCCCAGCAAGGCTATGTGTTCAGTGAGCCGTTTGTGGCTCGCGAGAAGGGTGGCGATCCGCGTGCCCTGATGGTGTCGGAGTTGGGCTTTAATCCTTACACAAGCTTGCTCCTTGTAAACGGCAAGACGCTGCGTGAACAACGCGAACTGGTTGAGAAAGTAACGCGTGCGAGCATTCGTGGCTGGCAATCTTATCTGGAAGATCCTGGACCAGTGAACGATCATATTCATGGACTTAACGAGGAAATGGGGCGGGACATTCTGGATTATGGGGCGAAGATTCTTCAAGATCTGTGTTTGCCCGAGGGGATGGCCAAAGAGGAGCTGGGGAGAATGACAGAGCGTCGCTGGCGAGAGTTAGCGGACCAGCTGGTTGAGATCGAACTGATCTCCGCAGAACTTGATGCCGGTGCCGCCTTTGATGCTACTTTGGTTGGCAGCAAAGGGGATGCTCCTTGATTTCGGATGTGTGAGTTGCTTGGCCAATGCTGCAACCGGCGTGATTTTTCACCGTCAGCCTATTGCTCCATTTCAAACGTCCATCGCGCCAAGGCGGTTTTTCCCACGAGTGTTACCAGGCCGAATAGCAGAATTCCCAGCGTCGTGGAAATGAAGATGCTGGCATAGAGGATTTCTGACTGCGCATTGGTGCTGGCGAGAAACACGTAATATCCCAATCCTGGACTTTGTGATTGGTATCCCGCCATGTACTCACCGACGATGGCGCCGACAATGGTCAGTCCACTGGAAACACGGGCGCCACTAATCAGGTAAGGAAGCGCTGTAGGTAAACGGAGTTTCCATAACTTTTGCCAGTTGCTAGCGCCATACAAGGTCATCAGGTCATCGAGTCCTGGGTCAATGGAAGTCAGGCCAGTGGTCACGTTGGTGGTGATAGGGAATACGCTGATGATCGTGATGATGGCCACAATACTGTTGAGTC
>JAKVCB010000425.1 GCA_022448345.1 Pirellulales bacterium | reverse complement strand
TTTCCGTTTATCCCGTTTCCCAAGGTCTTTTTCTACTACCTTTGCCTTTTCCAAAACAACATCCAGAATGCTGGTCTGTCGTTGTAGTTTTTCTGCGGCAGTGAGTTTCTTGTCAGCGGCATCTTCAATGAAAAGTGCACGGAACATTCCACGTAAGTCAATTGCCGGAACTTGCACGCCGGTGCGAGTGAAACTGACGAGATTTGATTCATTAACGCGCACGGTCATGGAAGGAAATCTGGTGTTAGCCCCTTCGTACTCAGCGATCTTTTGGTCAACGCTGATGTTTCCTTCTGCAAAATACGAGGCGAGATGTGGGCGCACACCGCTAAGCAATACAGGGACGCCCTGGTGTCCGATGGTATTTCCGTGATCTAAATTGGAGAACGTTGTGAATTGGTCTCGGTGGCGTTCAAGTGGCTTAAGTGTTTCAGGAATGTCATAGTCATTCCCAGCTTGGTCCGTGGAAGGGAAGAAGGCATCCCGATATACGCCATAGTTATTGGAAAGGCACACAAAACGCTTCACAGGCTTTTCATTGTTTGTACGACTGTCATTTGCGTGCGCTTCAAATAGCGGTAGGGCAATTGATACGCCGGCAGCCGTCAGAAACCTTCGCCGCTGAATTCCTCGTTGCATTGGGTTTACCCTGTCTGTTTTGAAAGTGGATGGTTTGAAACTCGACGGATTGCCTACAAATGTCATTATAACTTGCCGAGGTTAGCATGACGAAAAGGATCAAATAGTAATCACACCTCACACATGTCATGTGATTTAAAACAATATCACAGCAGTGGCTGAATCGGCTTGCCGCGATAGATGCGATACGGTCTGCCGACCGAATCGTGAAATTCTCGCTCAGGTCCGATACCAAGGCAATGGAAAATCGTTGCCGCAAAATCCGCTGTTGAATAGGCTTCGGTTTGCGGGTAACCAGCATTGCTGTCGGTTTTCCCAATTACGCGGCCAGGTTGAATCCCACCGCCAGCAAAGAAACATGGAAGTACGTGTCCCCAGTGGTCGCGACCCGGGGTGAAAATCTCACCGGAGGCATTTCGGCCATTGGGAGAAATAGGCTGCACCTTTGGTGTTCGCCCCATTTCGCCGCACATAACAACGAGTGTCTCATCGAGTAACCCGCGATCTTCCAGATCATCGAGGAAACCGCTTAAGCAATGATCCAGTGACGGGAGTGCTTTGTTCTTGAGGTCACGAAAAGCGTTTTGGTGAGTGTCCCAACCCCGAAGTGTCACTTGCACCATCCGCACGCCGGCTTCAACCAGCCGCCGAGCTGCAAGGAATCCTTGCCCCCACTCTTCACGACCATATAGCTTGCGTGTGGCATCAGATTCTTGCGTCAAGTCGAACGGATTTTGGTTACCGCTTCGACGTGACGCCATGATGAAGTCGAGTGCTTGCCGTCTAAATAAGTCCCATCTGGCAAGGCGACCGGTGTTGTCTGCTTGCTCGAGTCCCTTTTCAAGTGCATCAAGCTTTTGCCTTAACGTTTCACGATTAAGCAGTACGGGGGATGATATGTCGACGTGGCCGGGACTCGGCAAGTGGAAATCCGGGTTTCGGCAGCTGGTGTTGTCCCACCATGCCTTTGGGCCGGGGCCGGGTTTTCTTTCGGGATCTAAGTTTGGATCGTCGTGGCTGTAACAATTCGGGCATGAACCACCGGCGTCAGGAG
>JAKVCB010000424.1 GCA_022448345.1 Pirellulales bacterium | reverse complement strand
GATATTCAGCGACTAACAGATTTCCGGCTGAGTCGAAGGCGATAGCAACGGGATCCTCGACCAACGGTTCAGCCGCGGCTAACTCGATCCGAAAGTCGGCATGGAGTTGAAAAGACTGCAACGCGGCAGCCGGCGCGAGTGGGCCTGCCGGGGGTTCCGCATTTGGTGCTGCGGCCACGAGTAGTGTCTCTAGAACGGCGACCACGTCCAGCGTAATGGCCCCGGTTGTCCAGGCCGACTGGGTGTGGTGTCGACAAGTGCCTGTTCGGAACATGCTCACATCATAGCAGAATTACAAGGGATCCGGTGCCCTTAGCCAGGTCATACAGCCGTCCGGGGAGCTGGAATCCGGGCAACGCCCGGTCCGGAGTTCCGGTTAACTGGGAGTAGACATTGAGCGGGCTCAATGCTTTGTCGTTGGCTGGCACCGGGCAGATGTGGATGGGACCGATTGCGGGTTCGGATGTCGCAAAATACACTCGAATAAGGTCACGAACGTTTGGGTTTGCGGGTATTGGGGCTTCAGACTCAGAGGGTATTTTGCGGCAATACCGATGCGGTTGCAGAAACCTGCGCAGTCTCTTTCGCTGGTTTGGTGTAATCAAGCTCCTATCGGTCTGGCGAAATTGTGGCTTCGTTCGTGTAGTCAGTCGTGTCGGGTTTCTCTTTTGTGGTTTGGTTTTGACGGATGCAGTACCGAGGTTTGAAAATCAAGGCTCGCTATTATTTCCGACGTTGTCGGAAATACGTTTACCACAGCATCCTGCACGCAGATGACCCACCGCACAAGTTGGCTTTAGGTGTGGCACTGGCGATGTTTGTGATGTTCACGCCAACGTTGGGATTGCAGATGATCATCACGGTATTCCTCGCATGGCTGTTGCGCGCCAATAAAGCAGTTGGTCTGCCGGTCGTGTGGATTTCAAATCCGGTGACATTCGTCCCGATTTTTTATCCTTGTTACGTTGTAGGATGCTGGCTGTTGAACAGGCCGCAGATCAATAATGACTGGTGGCAGCGACTGACCAGTCGACCGACGCAATTAGGCTGGCTTGAGGGAGTCCAGTATTACGGGACGCTTTTTCTGGAGGTGGCGGCGCCGCTATGGCTGGGTGGCTTGATCGTGGGCGCCTTGCTGGGTGTGATTACTTATTATTTGTTGTACGTTGCCATCTGCAGATACCGTATGCGACGATGGGGCCAACTGATTCCTCCGAAACCGCGGTTTCGGCATTGACAATGATCAGCATTGGTGGGTTCTGCTCATTTGGGTTGAGAGGGCATGCGGTAGCTCTAGGTAGTGATCGCACCAGCGTCGATCTCCGCCGCCCGGCGGTCACGTAATTTCGTAACCATGGATGGGAGGAAGTGCGATTGATGGATTTCCAGCAGGTCGCTGAATGGTTACGTGAGTCACACCGCGCAGTTGTTTTTACCGGTGCAGGAATTAGCACGGAGAGTGGCATTCCTGATTTTCGTTCGCCGGGTGGCGTGTGGGCTCGAAACAAACCGGTGTATTACGATGAGTTTCTGGCAAGCGAACAGTCGCGGCAGGAGTATTGGCGACAAAAGTCCGAAGCGCATGTCGACTTTGCCGGGAGTGTCCCCAATGCGGGACATCGTGTCCTCGCCAGTTGGGAGCAAAACGGTACCTTGCAGGGCGTGATCACACAAAATATTGATGGTTTGCACCAGGACGCGGGAAGTCGAC
>JAKVCB010000423.1 GCA_022448345.1 Pirellulales bacterium | reverse complement strand
CAGCGTGCCATTAGTCGTCCGTCTGGAAGGCACGAATGTTGAATTGGCGCGTACTATGTTGGCCGACAGCGATCGAGACATCATTACAGCAACGGATTTGACGGATGCGGCCAAGAAAGTGGTGGCAACCCTCAGTGCGTGACATTTGCACCTGCTCGTCGTTTCCAGAAGAGTAGCTCAAAGAGACGGAAAGACAGACCAATGAGTATTCTTGTTGACAAAGACACTCGCGTAATTTGCCAGGGACTTACTGGACGAGCGGGATTATTTCATAGCCAGAAGTGCCGCGAGTATGCGCGTGACGAATGTCGGCGCGATAGTCCGGTGTTTCTGGGTGGCGTGACACCCGGAAAAGGGGGAACCGAGGTTGACGGTTTTCCGGTGTTCAACAAAGTCGCTGACGCAGTCGAGGCGGTCGGTGCTAACACATCAATGGTTTTTGTGCCCCCGCGATTTTGTGCCGATGCAATCATCGAAGCTGCCGATGCGGGCATTAAGTTGATTGTCGCGATCACCGAAGGTGTTCCGGTTCTTGATATGGTTCGCGCAAAGAATTATATCGACCAGACAGATAGCCGCCTTGTTGGGCCGAATTGTCCCGGGGTCATTACCCCTGGTGTGGCAAAGATTGGCATCATGCCCGGTTATATTCACACGCAGGGCACCGTGGGACTGATCAGTCGTAGCGGTACCTTGACCTATGAGGCTGCGTGGCAAATGGGACGAGTTGGGTTAGGCCAATCGACGTGCGTTGGCATTGGTGGCGATCCAATCATTGGTACCAACTTCATTGATCTGCTCGATCTATTTCAGAACGATCCGGGTACGGAAGCCATCTTGATGATTGGAGAAATAGGTGGCAACGCTGAGGAGCAGGCGGCTGAGTACATCAAGGAAAAGGTGACCAAACCGGTGGCGGCCTTTATTGCGGGGCGGACTGCACCACCTGGCAAACGTATGGGGCACGCCGGTGCGATCATTTCTGGTGGGAAAGGGACTGCTGCTGAGAAGGTGGCGGCTTTGGAAGCCGTCGGTATCGAAGTGGCACAGAGTCCAGCCGATATGGGCGAGGCGATGCAACGCGCGATCGCTCGCCAGGCTTAGCAGTTGGTTCGAATAACCTGCTGGTGTGCTTGTCGTGCCGCAGTAGCCAGGAATCTGGAAAGAACAGACTGTACCTGCGGTTTGGCGGTCTGATTTTTTTCTGGGCAGAGTGCTAATGCCCACGACGGATCGGAATTAGCGCAAGATGCCGGCGCGGATCATCAATGTGTCGTTCATTTCGAAGCTCTCGCTGGGATCTTTCCGATAGAGAACTTCCCGGCCGGTAACCCATCCGACCTCAAGAAATCCGCGCCGACGTCTCAGGCGTAATTCGGCCTCCGAGCCCCATTCCATACCAAGAATGAGACGGACGTCATTGATGTCGATTTGGTCACTGTGCGCATTCTCGGTAATCGGTGGCATGGCAATGCGTTCCACGGTCCAGCTGCCACCTCCGTACTCTCCCGCCATATACCACCAAAGGTCGTAATTTCCAAGCGAAGTCCAGTATTGCGAGACCTTGGGTTTGGGAAAGTACAAATCGAAGCGGGCCTGGTCGTCTGGCTCCCAAATCAGACCTGCTGCGGGGAGCAGTTTAAGGTCCAAGCGGTCCAGATAGACTACGCCTGCTTTCAGGGTCGCTTGGGGTGTTACCCGCAAACGTACCAGTC
>JAKVCB010000422.1 GCA_022448345.1 Pirellulales bacterium | reverse complement strand
AAAGGGCTCACTGGTTTCCATGCTGCCAGCGACAACTTTGGGAGGCATCCGGAAGCACTTGCCATGGTTGGTGGTATTTTTAATGGCCACCCGTGGGGAGCAGGCGGCACTTGGGCGTTTAAACTTGACGACCCAGGGCACAAATTGAATCAAGCGTTCGGTGGAAAAGGATTCTGGCACCAAGATGAGATCTATCAGTACAAACCTGAATCCTATGTTGGACCTGAGACTTTACGGGTGCTGGTAAGCTTGGATATGTCCAAAAATACCGTTTCAGATCGTATCAAAGATGGGCCACGAGAAGTGCCCGTATCGTGGGTTCGCAAAGCCGGTGATGGACGAGTGTTTTATACCAACTTTGGGCATCGTCCTGAAACCTTTCAGAATCCTGTGATCCTTCAACATATGCTTGATGGAATTCAGTACGCGCTTGGTGATCTTGCCATTAACGATGCTCCGACCGGAAAGAACTCGCAAGGTGACGCAGCACTCGCTCCAGAAAAGAAGTCGCGTTGATAAGGAAGGCGTTTGATCTACCGCGTCTTTACTTTTGGGGCTGTGTTGTGTGGAGACAGCGAGTTGCGTATTGTCCATTCCACCCTGTTAGTAGACTCGTCGTGTTGGTTTGCGGTGTTATGGTAGATGCCGATGGTGCGTTCACAAAGCATGACATGTGCGGGAAATTTGAGTCATACCTGGGGCATCCAGTCAATTTGCAACGCTGACAAGAGACGCGAAGATTGTTGACAGAATATATAGATTCCGCAGAGAGGGCCGCCGAAATCATTCGTGCGGGTGGTCTGGTGGCGTTTCCCACGGAAACGGTATTTGGAATCGGCGTGGATGCCACCAATGGTGATGCGGTGGCCAAACTGTTTGAAGCGAAGGGAAGGCCAAGCAACAATCCGCTGATTTTGCATTTAGATGACGGCGGCCATTGGGCTCGTGCGGCAGCCGAATTGCCAACGGTTGCTGAGGCTTTTCTGGATGCCTTCAGTCCTGGACCCTTGACGTTGGTGCTTCCCAAGCTTTCGAGCATTGGCGACCAAGTAACCGCGGGGCTGCCGACGGTTGGTGTGCGCATTCCGGATCATCCCATTGCTCGAGCGATTTTGCGTAATGCCGCTGTACCGGTTGCAGCACCCTCGGCGAACCGATCCGGCCGACCAAGTGGTACCACTTGGCAGGCGGTGTCGGAGGATTTAGACGGGCGTATTGATGCAATTTTTACCGCAGAATCGGCCACCATCGGAATCGAATCGACAGTAGTGGATTGTAGTGGAGGTAATCCGGTTGTGCTGAGGCCAGGCGCGATAACGCTGGAGCAGTTGCAGCAAGTTGCACCTCACACAAGAGAGTACGGGGACAGCGAAAAGCAGCGGATGGTAGCTTTCGGAGAAAAGATCAATTCACCTGGCATCCTGCATCCCCATTATCAACCCAAGGCTCAAGTTTGTGTTGTGGAAGTGCCGCCAGTCGGTATTTCGGTTGAGGTGTCAGCAGTTTCGGCCTTCTGCGGGACTGAACGCTTTGATGGACTCCATGAGTTCGCACTATCGAAAATCTTCGGATCACTGGACGACTATGCTTCCGGCTTTTACGAATTTTTGCGTGAAGTGGATCGCCAAGCGTTTGAAAGGGTTTTCATTCAAACTGCTTCTGAGGAGGGGATCGGGCGGGCACTAAGGGATCGTCAACGTAGAGCTGCCGGTGATTAACGCGTTGAAAAAAGTTTGTAG
>JAKVCB010000421.1 GCA_022448345.1 Pirellulales bacterium | reverse complement strand
TCCGGTTTCAAACGTGTCCCAATGACGCACAAGCACATTGTGCAACTTGGAGATCAGGGCCTGCGTCTTCGCTTCGCGGGCCGCCTGCATCGAGCGGAACATGGCAAAGCTGACCATCGCAGTGAGCATGCCAATGATCATCAGCACCACCAAAAGTTCTACGAGCGTAAAACCGGTTTTGCGGGCGCGAGAGGCCTTTCTCAGCAGCGGTAAGGCCCCTGGTGAGGCCCCTGAAGCGGTGAGGTCGCGGGTCACAGTGTGCATGGATGTTTCTCTGTTTGACTGCCCTCTGGTTTTCGCCGCCGCGGCAAAATGCTGCCTGTCACCATACGCCGTCGCAATACGCTGCCACAACAGGCTGCCACAATACGCCTTTGCCCCGGGCCCTCTTTTTAGCCTAGCAATCGGAGGCCGAACCGGTCAAGCAATTCCTTCTTTTACTCACTGTCAGCGGGCGGCGAGCCGACATTCACCGGTTGCGGAGGGGAGGGAATTGTCGGTTTTTTGGGCAGAGTTAGGGCAAAGACTGGCACGATTTGGCGGAAACTGGCACAATAGAATAAGCCTGCCAAAGGCTGGCAGTCGCCGGCTCGAGAGCACCGGCAAAGGGCAGCGGAACAATCAGAGCAGAATGAGGCACACGATGCATACTTCAGTAGATCGTCGGTGGCGAGGGCGCCAAGATTCTCGCGGTTTTACGCTGGTGGAACTTTTGGTCGTGATCGGGATCATCGGCATGCTCGTGGCTCTGCTGTTGCCGGCCGTGATGAGCGGCCAGGAGCAGGCCCGCCAGACGCAATGTGCCAACCACATGAAGAATCTCGCCGGTGCTAACCTTTCCCACGCGATGAAAAAAGGGACCTTTCCCGGTTGGTCTAATAGTGGAGATACCTGGGTGGAGATGATTCTGCCGTATCTTGATATGCAGCAAATTCGAATCAACAGAGCAAAGCCGGGGGGGTACGAAATCAAACCAGAGGATCATTACGACCCCATGTTTTGTTGCCCGAGCAATCCACCGGAAAATCAAGATAATTTGCACCTAAGTTACGGAGGGAATGCAGGAATCACAGATGATGATTCCAGTACTGGAGAACCGGAGTCCACTAACGCTAGCGGTGCAACAAGCAGGGTCTGGACTGCAGTTTTTTATGACCGCAGCCAACAAGGCGCGATGGGGCTTGAAGATATCCGTGATGGCAAGCGCAGTACCATCCTGCTTGCTGAAAACGCGATGCACGGGAATTGGGATACAGCCACTGAGACAGGGGTGGGTTTCGTTTTCGACCCCACAGACGTAACGGCTAGTCCCGATCCATCCGCACTGAAAACAACGGGTGTGATTGACCTCAATAACGTACAGAACACCAATGGTGCCCCCGCGAGCTTCCACCAGGAGGGTTTTAACGTGGCCTATTGTGATGGGCACACCGAGTTTAATTACTATCCCGATCAAAGCGCGGTGCCCGAAGCGGATAGAACGACCGAGGGATACCAAATGTTTCGCGCAAAAATGACGCCCCAGGGCCAAAGCAACGAACTCCATTTTGATACGATTGTTAGTGACTGATAGAAAAGGTGGTGGATAGAAAACGTGACGGACAGAAAAAGCCGCTGACCGGTACCGCCCACCGTTGAAGTTGCTCAGCGGTGATCGTGCTTACCACTGGACTGTATCGCACCTTCAGGCCGTGGCGATCATTTCTTACCCAGTTTGCGCTGGGCCGCAAAAAACGCGGTGA
>JAKVCB010000420.1 GCA_022448345.1 Pirellulales bacterium | reverse complement strand
CACCATCGATGGCTGCGATGTCGTTAAGTATTCTGCACTCGTACGCCAGAAAATTGGATTTGTCTACAGCAACACGGCGATTTATGACCGCATGACAGCGTGGGAACTGGTCACCTATTTCGGCCGTCTGCATGGCCTGGACCCGGAATTGCTGTGTGACCGCATGGAGGGGCTGTTTACACAGCTTGAGATGCACGACTTCCGCGATGTACTCGGCGCAAAGATGTCGAGTGGAATGAAACAGAAGACTTCTATCGCCAGGGCTTTGATTCACGACCCACCCGTACTGATTTTTGATGAAGCCACCGTTGGCCTCGACGTCCTGGCAGGCCGCAGTCTGCTGGATACCGTCTGCAGACTGCGAGATCAAGGGAAATGCATCGTCTTCTCCACACACATCATGCGAGAAGCGGAACGACTTTGTGACAAGGTGGCCATTCTGCACCGGGGCCGCTTCCTAGCGGAGGGAAACTGGCGTGACCTGGCCCAAGAGCACGGCTACGCCGACCTGGAAGAACTCTTTTTTGAACTGATCCGCGAAGATCGTTCCGGTGATTCGTCAAGTTCACTTCGAGAATCGGTCGCCAGCGAAACCACCGTCTCGATGGCGGCCAGTGGACTCACCTGATCAACCGTAACCACAGCAGATCTCACTGGAAATTGACCGTCCGGCTACGACTTAATCACCACGGTAACAACTATGCGTTGGTCCAACATACGGCTGGTCTTCTGGAGGGAGTGTCGCGATCAGCTACGTGACCGCCGGACGCTCTTCACGATCGCGGTCCTGCCGTTGTTGCTGTATCCCCTGCTCGCAATCAGCGTATTCCAGGTGGCCCAGTTTCGCCACGACCACCCCAGCCGCGTCTGGGTGATTGGTGCCAAACGTCTCCCCTCCCAGCCCACCCTCCTCCATGGCGACCGTTTCAGTGACGGACTGGTCGACAATGCCACTCGGGATTTGATCGCCCTGGGCTCAGCACCACCGGACTGGACGGCGTTGAGCCAGGAAGCCCTCAGCGAACGGGTGGAACAGGAAATCCAACAAGGTCATGTCGATGCCGTGGTCCTGTTTCCAGATGATTTCTCACTTCGGCTCGAGCAATTCAATCAGCAAATGGCAGAACGCCCGACAAGTCAAGATACGCCACTGCTCAGCTTCAGTGAGGTTCCCGAGCCCACACTCTTCCTGAACACCACCAATGACAAGTCGAGACTCGCTGCACAACGAACAAAAAAAGTACTCCAAAGCTGGCGTGAACAGATTGTCCGTGCAGGACTGCGCTCACGTCAAATCCCAATCACCGCAACCCGCCCGTTTCGCGTAGCTCACGTCGATCTCGCAGAAGCAGGTCGTCAACAACTGGCTTTCTGGTCCCGTCTGTTACCCTTCGTCGTGATGATCTGGGCTTTGACGGGTGCCTTCTACCCAGCAATCGATTTATGCGCTGGCGAAAAAGAACGCGGCACCCTGGAGACACTCCTCACCAGTCCGGCCGATCGCCGCGAAATCGTCTGCGGGAAACTTCTCACAGTCACTACGTTCAGCTCCGCAACCGCGGTACTGAACCTAAGCAGTCTGGTGCTGACGGGGTCTCTTTTCTTCGGGCAGATGGAGCTTGTTGAAGGCGCACAACCTCTCCAGCTGGGAGCCCCCTCAATCGCCGCAGTCGTCTGGCTGCTCATCGTACTCCTCCCCATTTCCGCGTTATTCAGCGCACTTTCGCTTGGCATTGCCGCCTT
>JAKVCB010000042.1 GCA_022448345.1 Pirellulales bacterium | reverse complement strand
TGGAGCGTTGGCCCAATGTGGCCCGCGCTGCGCTCAACGGAAAAAGTCCACGTGATGCTGCCAGTGATGAAAAACTTTCCATCCCCCTCGCAGCTGCGGTGTTCATCCTTGAGCAGGGCACCAGCAACTTTGCCCATGCCGATGCAATTGCCCGCTTACGCCAGTCCTTGGACCTGCCACTCCCAGGTAAAATAACACCTGACAACACAGCAGTGGCCAGTTTGCCACTCGTTCGCGTTCCCCGTCTTGAAATAGCCGACGTCTCCGATGACGATCTCGTGCAACTTTACCGTCGAGCCATGATTGCCAGTGGTGGCGGGGCAATGGCTGTGCTGGCCAGCGAAGTCGTTCGTCGCCCGTCACTGGAGGACAAAATTCCGCTCGATGAAGCATACCAACAGCTAATCGCTGTCGCGCCCGATCCGGCACGGGCCCTGGAGCTTATCCATCAGGCGCGAACTCGGGCCGAACAAGCCGGCAAAACGATTGCCTTGTGGGATATCGCTGAACTTGAGTTGCAACTCGCCGAAGGCAACATCGATGGTGTCAAAAAAATCCTTGGCGAGATCGATCAGCGCCATGGCGATAACGCCGAAGTATCTGCTGCGGTTTACCAATTGCTTTACGAAGCAGGGGTGCTCCAGCCCGAAGATGTCGCTCCAATGTCTCCGGCTGCACAACCCACAACCCCAACGGCGGAAATGGCCACCGGCCCAGCCGACCCGGCACGGATTTGGACCCCCGGCGATGATGCCCCATCCGCAGGCAAGAGCTCAAAAATATGGACACCTTCCTGACACAAGTCCGCTGCTTCCACTTAAGGACAGGATCACTCAATAACTAAAACCTGCTCATTGAACAAAATATCCAAAGCCTTATTGTGATCCGAGGCGAAGGTGGTATGGGCAACCAGATGGCACGCTCCTGTTTGGCAGAAGAGTGTTCCCTCAGTAGGGCAGTGTGACCCATGCCCACGATGTGACAGTCATGGCCGAATCGACAACTCTCGACCAACAAACCATGGACCGCGCCCTGGAAATCGCGGCACGAGGACAGGGTCGCGTCGAACCCAATCCGATGGTTGGCTGCGTGGTCTTTAACGACAATCACATCGTTGGTGAAGGGTGGCATGAAGTATTTGGAAAACCTCACGCCGAAGTGCTTGCTTTACACGCGGCTGGCGCGAGAGCTCATGGTGGCACCCTCTATGTGACACTTGAACCTTGTAGTCATCATGGAAAAACGCCACCGTGTGTCGATGCGATCATACGGGCCGGTATCCGACGGGTTGTGATTGCCCAGCGAGATCCATTTTCTGCAGTCAATGGAAACGGCATTGCTGCACTGGAATCAGCCGGCATTACGTGTGACGTGGGAATACAAGCCGCTGCAGCTGGCCAATTGTTGGCTCCTTACCTCAAACTTGTGACAACTAGCAGGCCTTGGACGATTGCAAAATGGGCCATGACACTCGATGGTCGAATTGCAACCCACACGGGGGACAGCCGCTGGATTAGTGGACCCAAATCCCGCAATGTCACCCACCAACTTCGGGGTCGTGTGGACGGAATCGTGGTTGGCCGAGGGACCGCCGAGGTCGATGACCCCCTGCTTACAGCTCGCCCCGAACAGGCAGAGAATGTTTTCCGCAAGGCCACCCGGATCGTGGTCGATTCCAGCTGCCAGCTTTCGCTCGAAAGCCAACTGGTGAAGACCGCTGGCACGGTTCCTCTATTAATCGCCACATCCGACACAGCTCCTGAGGCAAGATGTCAGAAACTCTCAGAGGCAGGGGCGGAGGTTTTTCGTTGCCAAGGCGACTCGAGATCCCAGCAGACCGATTCGCTGCTTCAAGAATTGGGGCGTCGCCGGATGACCAACATCCTTGTGGAAGGGGGAAGTCAGCTGCTTGGAGAGCTGTTCGACCTGCACGCCATTGATGAGGTCCATGTCTTTGTCGCACCAAAAATCGTCGGTGGCATGGACGCGGTCCCACCGGTTGCAGGACAGGGAGTTGGAAAAATCGCCGAGGCCCTTTCGCTCGTCGAATGTGAAACCGAGCGGATTGACCAGGATTTATACTTGCGTGGCCGGCTGGCGCTTGAAACCGAGGACTTGCCGCGGTGCCAGTCCTGATTGCCAGTAACAGACGGATTTGCCGCCCTGTTGATGGTTAAGAAAGCTCGTCCCGGACGCGCTTCAGAAGATTGTGGGTCAGGCGAATTCCTTCAACTTCATCCGGTTTGTTTCCCTCCCATTCAATTCCGATGTATCCCCGATACCCGGAAGCCAACACAATTCCCACCATACGAAAGTAGTCAGTCTCGACTTCATTGCCTCGGGCATCAAATTTTTTGCTCTTCGCACTGACCGCCTTGGCATACGGCATCAACTCCTCGACACCCTGATATCGGTCATACCACTGGGGCTTGCCTTCGGCGCTCGTGCCAAGTTGAAAATTCCCAAAGTCAGGTAAGGTGCCACAGCGGGGATGGTCTACCTTTTCGATCACACCAGACAGCCACTTTCCATTGGAAGAAAGCCCCCCATGATTTTCAACGATCACGTTGATTTGGTGCTGATCGCCGTATTCTGAAAGCCTGTGCAACCCGTCCGCTGCCAGCAGTTGCTGCTCGTCAAACGTTCCCTCCGACCGGGCGTTGACACGAATCGAGTGACAACCAAGAAACCGGGCAGCTTCTACCCACCGGTAGTGGTTCTCAACCGCCTTTTTTCGCTCAACGTCGTCCGGATCCCCAAGTGCACCTTCGCCGTCAATCATAATTAACAGGTTGTCTACCCCGGCGTCGCTGGCACGCGACTTAAGTTCTTTTAAATAGGCCTGGTCTTGAGCCTTGTCCTTAAAGAACTGGTTGACGTATTCGACTGCCGTGATCCCGAATTCTTTCTTGGTAAAAGCAGGGAATTCAAGGTGGTCGAGCTTTCCTTGACGCAAGGTGCGGTGCAGTGACCACTGGGCCAGAGAAATCTTGAACATCGGGTCTTGATCACCTCCCAGGACCTTACGATTAAACCAGGGTAAGGCCGTGAGGCCGGCAACAGCCCCAGCCGTAGTTGCAGATCGGAGAAATTCGCGCCGGTTGATCATGGTCTTCATGGGTTCCTTGTTACTTCCTGCGTGGACGGACAATTATGGGGCGGTTCTACTGTGCTACCGGTCGCCTGGAAGTTGCGGCGCAAGTCCCGGTGGCGTACCGGCACATCTACCGTAAGAGCCGGGCCTCCGTGATTCTAGCAGATTTCAGTAAGTGACAGCCACTATTTGCCGTCCCGAGTTGAATCAGGACTCGCTCGTTTCGGCCTGAACTGC
Source organism: Pirellulales bacterium (assembly GCA_022448345.1). Classification (GTDB taxonomy): domain Bacteria; phylum Planctomycetota; class Planctomycetia; order Pirellulales; family Lacipirellulaceae; genus JAKVCB01. The sequence goes on along the minus strand of JAKVCB010000042.1, from coordinate 22,828 downwards.
CGGCGATTCGGTGCCACTACCGGACTCATGTTGGGACTGAACGAACGTTCCATAGGCAAGAACGACAACGGCCAGGATCAGGACCACGATACTGGCCCCAATCCAACTGGTGGCTTTTTTAGAGGCGGTTGCCCACTCGCCGTTGTAGAACCCGATCCCGGCAGCGACCAAAAGGGCCAAAGCAATATGCAAGGCAAATCCCACCGAGTCGCCCAAGGCGGCTCCCAGAAAGAACGTACTGAGCCCAAATGTGAGATGGGCACAAAAGTGGACAGCACCCATCGAAGAGGCAACGGTAAAATCACGTCCACTGCCGGGCGCCGAAAAATTACGCCAGGCTCCGGATTGAATCATTGCGCCGCCCATGAAAATAAAAATCGAGAGAAAGCCACCGAAGTAGATAGGAATCCAGCGGACAAAATCGGCTTTCCAGGTCTCCAGGCCTTCCCCGGCAATCTTGGTCATGGCATCACTGACTGGCTGTCCTTCGGTCCATCCCAAGGCCACGCATGCGCTGAACACACCTGAGACCAGGCAGCTTACCATCCCAATAATAAACATGCCTGTTGTCTTCGATTTTGGCGCATTTTCCGTTCCTCCAGCGGGTTCCATTTCTTTTTCGCGCATCACACCAGCCAGGCCCCCTAATGCTGTGCCTGCCAGTAGGATCGCCAGCCCCCCAAGAGTCCACTGAAGGGCCCCTTGATCAACGGAATCAATATTTTTTGAAAGTGCGTATCCGGAACCGACTGCAATAGAAATACCCTTGATCAAGGCTGCCGCAAGCGCCATGCCCAGAATGTTAAACCCGTAGGCATAGGTGATTGCTCCCAGGCCCCAGCCAAAACCACAAAGCATCATAATCACATTGGCTTGCCAGCCTGCCTCCTGGATGGCCTGTGGCCAACCCGGGCACATTATGGAAACAAAAATGGGTGGCACAATGATCGTGGCGACGATCACCGAGAGAAACGACGCGTTGCTTACCGTGTAGCGGCGCATCGTGGTGTACTGCAAACCGAAAAGCCCCGCGGCGACCGCCGAACCAACAGCCAGCGCGATACCGAGCGGAATATGGATCAAAGCAAGAGTAAGGCCCATGGAAAATCCTTAAAAAGTTAAGTGCACGTGTGCCACTGTAAAGAAAGCAAGAAAACAGCGTGCACCATTAGAATGCATGTTCACGGCAACATCAAGATGAGCCTGTGGCTCTTGCAACAGCTCCATCGGCTTGCTGGAAGATCGGTGTCGATTTGTTCCCAACGGTGGCCAAGGAAAAACGCTTGCCTGGAAGAACCGTGGCGACAGCGCATCGCCCACAAGTCAAAAAAGGGTATTGGGCAGAGTGCTGCGAGAGAGGCTTTGGTAAAACTTACTTTGCCCGGGAAACGCGCCGTTGTATTTCAGCAATGGCAGCTTTGCAAGCGACAGCCCGCTCAACGAGTTCGGCAATGTTTTTTTCACCAGGTGCCTTGTTGTAACCAATCACAAGTTCCTCAGCGGCGATGTACTCGGGCGCTACGTCCACGATCTCGGAAGCAATTTCCAGCGGTATATTGGTGACACCGTTTGCGTCGGCATGGAGCAAATTTCCAGTTTCGACAATCAATCCGCCAACCCGGACTGGAAGTCCAACATGTAGCCATTGGCTATAACCATGGGAGCAAATCGTACCTCCCGTAAAGACGGGAAATCCCAGCGCGCGGACTTGCTCCAAATCGCGACCTCCACCGGAGGTGATCAGACCTGCCGCACCAAACGCCTGGTAGGTTGAGCACATCACTTCGCCAAAAGTTGCAGCCACCGCCGGATCATCCAAATCCTGGAATACCATCATGGCAGGCCCCGGTTGAGCGGCAAACAGTTCAAGCTGCTCTTTGAACGAACAGTAGGTGCCACCGTCGACCGGAGGTGCGTCGGCGCGGAATGCCGTCGTTACTGCAAATCCGACCGTGGGTTCCATTTCGGGATAGGCAGCCTTGATGCGCCCATCCATATAACCCTGATTGCGCGGGCAAACGTCGAAAACCTCGATGACGTTGGAGATAGTAGGCGTATCGTAAGAGGCGAGTTTTTTAAGAGTTTCAGCAGAGATGGTCATGGTAAAAATTGGGTGCGATCACTCTGGTGTTGCAGAGAGCTTTGTCGAGTGTGTCGCATAAAAAGGAAAATGGGTAGGGGATAATTTTAGTGTGTCCTGCGGGTGTAACACGGTTGAAGCACTTTATACGTCATCCAGAAGTTGGGCACGAACGCAGCCCCGTGGAGGCTATCCAGTTACCAGTTGTTCAGGCGCTTCCAAAAGTTCCTTCAGGCGGGCCATGAACTTGGCACCAGCCACACCGTCAACCACGCGATGATCGCACGAGAGATTGAGTGTCATTACCCGGCCGGGCCGCATCCAGCCATTTTCGACAATCACCGCTTCTCTAACTGCTGCTACCGCCAGGATGGCGGCCTCTGGAGGGTTGATGATGGCAGAGAACTCCTCGACACCAAACATTCCTAGATTGCTGATCGTGAACACACCTCGCCCCATTCCTGCCACCTTGCCATCGCGGGCATCTTTCACAATCTGACTGGTCCGAGAGGCGAGTTGGCCAAGCGACATCTTTTGAACATCCAGTACCACTGGAACCACCAAACTGTCGTCGATGCCAACGGCAATCCCCACGTGCGAGCCGGGCTCTTCGATAAGTGAATCTCCATCAAGCCGACTTCGAAAAGCGGGAAATTCTGCCAACGTCCGCCCACAAGCCAATACAATGAGGTCGTTCAGGGTGCATCCGGTCGCGTCTGCCTGTTGCTTGTATGTCGCATAGAGTCCGTCGGCACGAACCGTTGAACGAACATAGAAATGAGGAATCGTTTGTTTGGATTGCTGCAACCGCTTACCAATTGTGCGGCGCATTTTTGACAAAGGCTGACGGGTTCCCGAAGTGTCGGTTGCTGCAGCAACCTCAAGAGGCGAATGAATCTCAATGTCTTCCAGATCGGTTGAAACAATGCGTCCAGCGGGTCCTGACCCGCTGGAAACCGAATTCAGATCAATGCCTTGCTCGCGCGCCATTCGCCGCGCAGCCGGCGACGCGGCGCGCCGAGTACCAGTTTCGGAACTTGTTTCCAGGCTGGTTGGAGTTGGGGTCCCTGCGGTGCTTTGTTGGATATCGGCTGAGGGTTGAGCCGATGAGTTGCTTTGCGGTTTGCTGGTCGTCGATGCCTGGCCGTCCAGCCACTGGTCAAGGTCAGCATCGTTATCGGCGAAATAGGCAATCGGTTCCTTGACTGCAATCGTATCTCCTTCTTCGGCAATAATTTTGGCAAGCCGCCCGGCAGTCGGCGACTCGTACTCAATGGCTGCTTTGTCAGTTTCAATCTCACAAACGATATCGCCCTCGGCGATCTGATCCCCCACCGAAACGGACCATTGCAGGATTGTGCCCTCCTCCATCGAGTTGCCCGCTTCGGGCATCAGTAGGGGAACAACAGACTTGGCTACGGTAGATTGCGACATGATCTAGGCGTTTTTTAGGGGTCCAAATTTTAACGAGCCTGAGAACCACCTGCTGGTGGACCGCCCAGCCGCCGGTTGCGTGCCCAATTTTTGATTACTTATGTTCAACTTAGTCATTTTTATGCTCATGTCAATTGACATTAATGATTGAATTTGTCAGAATTAGGGTCGTGTTTGGAAGAAAGTTGATCAATGTGCCATTCGTTGGAGCCACGCGATGAGTAGGGCCACTGCCCAGCGACATACCCAGATTTTGACGGAACTCATTGCCAACAAACATGTTGCGGTGAGATCTCTGGCAACGGAGCTGCATGTTTCTGAAGCGACCGTGCGACGAGACCTTCGCCAGCTGGCTGAACAGGATGAACTCACCTTGGTCCATGGTGGGGCGACGTTGCCCCGCGACGCCGACTATTCCTTTCGTGCCAAGAGTGCCCGGGCTCCGGAAGCCAAGCAACAGATTGGCCAGTTGGCCAGTGAACTCGTGCAGGATGGCCAGCAAATCTTTCTTGATTCGGGGACGACCTGTTTTCAGATGGCCACCCAGTTGCGAGGGCGACACGATGTTTCGGTTATTGCAGCAAGCGTGCGGTTGGCGATGGAACTGGACGAACCGGGGGTGAACGCAATTCTGCTGGGAGGCCAATATCGATCGGCGCGGATGGACACGGTTGGGGCATTGTCCCAGAAGACATTGGAACATTTGCGTGGATACACTGCGTTCATTGGAGCGGATGGGTTAAGTCAGGATTTTGGCCCCTCGGCCAGTGATATTGAGAGTGCCCATCTACACGAACTTGTGGTTCGCAATGCGAACGATACGGTGTTACTCGTTGATGAGACAAAATTTTCCGCTGCTTCGCTCTATCGGATTGCCGAGTGGAGTCAAATTAGCCGAGTCATTACCAATAAGCCACTCGACCTTGAGTGGGAGTCATTTTTCGGAAAACAAGAAATCGATGTGATTCATCCTTAGGACGGACAACCATGCCAAAAACATTGATGATCGAACCGACCGCGGCGCGGGCTACCCAACAATTGGAGCTTGCCCCGATCCCGGTCAACCAGTACGACCGGACTATCGAGGAAGAACTTCTCAGCGGGGATATCACCCGTGATGACTTGGTACGAATCCAGCGGGACATGCTGCTGATTCGTGGGTTTGAGAATATGCTCGATTCGGTCAAGAAGCAGGGCCATTACCAGGATGTCAAATATGTCCATGGAGGTCCGGCCCATCTATCCACTGGGCAGGAAGCCTCGGCCGTTGGCCAGGCATTTTTGCTGGATGTTAACGATCATATTTTCGGTTCACACCGGAGCCATGGCGAGATTCTTGCCAAGGGGCTTTCGGCTATTTCCAAGCTTGACGATGATTCCATCCAGAAAACGATGCGCTCATTTTTTGACGGTGCCACGCTGCGAGTCGTGGAGCCGGACATGGACGGAACTGTGCAGGATTTGGCAATAGATTTCCTGGTTTACGGTACCCTGGCAGAAATTTTCGGACGGGAATCTGGTGTCAACAAGGGCCTCGGCGGGTCGATGCACGCTTTCTTTACACCCTTTGGTGTCTATCCGAACAATGCAATTGTGGGGGGCTCGTCCGACATCTCGGTCGGTGCAGCACTTTTCAAACACGTCAACCAACAACCGGGGATCGTGATTGCCAACATTGGGGATGCCTCCGCCGGATGTGGTCCTACCTGGGAAGCACTTTGCTTTGCCACGATGGACCAGTTCAAAGAGCTGTGGGAGGAAAGCCATCGTGGGGGTCTGCCACTGATTATGAATTTTGTGAACAATTTCTATGGCATGGGAGGCCAGCCGGTTGGGGAAACAATGGGTTTCAAGGTTCTTGCCCGCATGGGGGCTGGCCTCACACCCAACCAGATGCATGCCGAACGTGTTGACGGCTACAACCCACTGGCGATTGTCGACGCAATCCGACGCAAACGGGCAATTATTGAGGCTGGAGATGGGCCAGTCCTGCTCGACACGGTGACGTACCGCTTTACGGGCCACTCGCCATCAGACGCCAGTTCTTATAGAGAAAAAGATGAAATCGATGCCTGGCGCGAGTTCGATCCACTGGTCACTTTTGGTGAAAGCCTGATTGACGCAGGTGTCTGTTCGTCTGAAGAGCTCCAAAAAATCGAGGCCAGCGTTCAGGAAATTATCTTCAAGGCCTATCGCAAGGCAATTGATGTCGATCTCTCGCCCCGGGCCGACCTTATGCCGGTAGACTGTTTGCTCGATCGGGTCATGTTCTCCAATCTTCGGGGCAATGAAGCCCTCGACCCGGTTGCCGCGGACCGAAAACCGGACGTGTTAATTCCGCTCGCGGAAAACCCGCGAGTCAAGCAGCTTGCCAAGCGGAATCGCTTCGGCCTGGATGACGCCGGGAAGCCACTCTCCAAACAACGTTGCATCGGAATCCGCGATTCACTCTTTGAGGCAATTATCGATCGTTTTTATCAGGATCCCACACTCGTCGCTTACGGAGAGGAGAACCGCGACTGGGGTGGGGCGTTCGCCGTGTATCGGGGACTCACCGAATCGTTGCCCTACCATCGACTTTTCAACTCTCCGATTAGCGAGGGGGCAATCGTCGGGACGGCGGTCGGATACGCGCTTGAAGGAGGACGCCCCCTGGTAGAACTCATGTACTGCGATTTCATGGGGCGGGCCGGCGATGAGATCTTCAACCAACTTGCCAAGTGGCAGTCGATGTCCGGCGGTTTGCTCAAGATGCCGGTTGTACTCAGGGTTTCGGTCGGTTCCAAGTATGGTGCCCAACACAGCCAGGACTGGTCGAGTATGGTCACACATATTCCGGGACTTAAAATCGCGTTTCCGGCGACTCCTTACGACGCAAAGGGACTGATGTATTCGGCCTTGTTGGGGAGTGATCCGGTTATCTTTTTCGAAAGCCAACGGATTTACGACCAGCCGGAAATTTTTCACCCGGATGGTGTACCGGTCGGTGAATATGAAATTCCTTTTGGCGAACCCGACGTAAAAAGGGTTGGGAAAGATCTGACGATTCTTTCGGTCGGAGCGACCTTGTACCGGGTTCTTGAAGCCGCCGACGAGCTTGAATCTCGTTATGGAATTTCTTGCGAGATTATCGATGCCCGTTCATTGGTTCCTTTTAATTATGAACAGGTACTTGCATCGGTTGCGAAGACCAGGAAGATATTGCTTACCTCGGACGCCTGTGAACGTGGCAGCATGCTGCAAACGATGGCCGCCAAGATCACACAACTTGCCTTTGACGAACTTGATGCGCCACCGGTGGTTGTGGGGGCACGCAACTGGATTACTCCAGCTGACGAAGTCGAAAACACGTTTTTTCCACAAACGTCAGATATGCTGGATGCTGTTCATGAGTTCATTCAGCCTTTGAATGGATATTCGACGCAAAGGGTGTGCTCGGCCGAGGAGCAAATGCGCCGTAGTCGCACGGGAGTATGAGTCATTCCGTTTACAGGTCAGCTTTGCCAAACAGATATAAATTGCTGGCCACTTTTTTAACCAAGAGATACAGGAAATATAAAGAAGCATGCCTGACATTAAAGTAGCCATCGCCGGGACAGGAAACTGTGCACAAGCCTTGATAGAAGGAATCGAATTCTATCGTCAAAATCCGGAAGATACTCGGGGTTTGATGAATCCTGACCTTGGGGGTTACAAGGTGACGGACATCGTGCCGGTCGCCGCCTTCGATATTAACGCCAACAAGGTCGGCAAAGATCTCAACGAGGCAATCTACGGCGAACCAAACAATGCCTATCGGTATCCGGGTGTCGAAATAAAGCCCACGGGAGTGACTGTCCAAATGGCACCGGTGCTTGATGGCAATCCACCACATCTCGCGGAATTTGCCCCCACCGCAGACGTGGATCCTTGCGATGTTGGTGAGGTTTTGAAGGAAAGTGGTGCTGAGATGCTGCTTAACTTCATTCCCACCGAGTCACACGATGCTGCCCACATGTTTGCCGATGCGGCCATCAAGGAGGCCAAAATCGGCTTCATTAACGGGATGCCAACATTGATCGTTTGCAATCCGGAGTACCAAAAAATCGCTAAAGAGAATGGCGTGGCTCTGATTGGCGACGATGTTAAGAGCCAACTGGGTGGTACAGCAATTCACCGTGCATTGGCCACGTTGATGAATTATCGAGGGATTCACCTGGCCGAAACGTACCAGATCAATTATGCGGGGAATACCGACTTCGCAAACTTGATGTCCCGAGGTTTGAGTAAGCACAAAACCAAGCAGGAAGCAGTGACCAGTTTGATGCCGTATCCGGTTCAAATGTCGACCGGCTTCACGCATGTCCCCTTGATGAGGGATCGAAAAACAAGCTACTTCTATTTCAACGCCGGGAATTTTGGGAATGCACCACTGCACTTTGAAGCCAAGCTCGAAGTCGAAGACAGTGCAAACTTTGCTGGTGTGATGGTCGACATGGCTCGCCTGATGCGAGTGGCGAACGATCGTGGCGTGACTGGCGTACTTGACTCGGCTTGTGCATTTCTGACCAAGCACCCTCCGGTACAGATTCCAGATGCGGTTTGTGTCGAGTACGTGCAAGAGTTTATCGAAGGTACCCGCGAGCGGTAGTCGATTCAGGAGAAGAGCGTGTCATTGGATATCGTTGCCGTTGGGCACATTATCAACGAGACGATTGTCTTTCCAGGTAAGGAAACGCGATCGGTGTTGGGAAGTCCTCCTGCCTATTCGATGTCGGTTGCGGCGCGAGTGGGTGCCCGGGTTGGAGTCTTTACGCGGATTGGCTCCGATTATCCCGAGCGTCTGCTCGATCCGCTGCGAGAGTGCGGGGTTGACCTGGCCGGCGTTTTAAGAGAGGGCGATGCGTCCACCAATAACCAGTTGGTCTATGCGACTGATGGGAGCAAAACGATCCATTACCTGAGCCGCGCTCCGCTTTTGGAACCGGCAGATCTTCCGGAGCCTTACCGGGATGCAAAGTTGATTTATATCTGTCCAATGGATTGGGATTGCACATCCGCAGCGGTTGAGGATTTTGGCCGGTTGCCAGGACTTCTGGCAACGGACCTGGGGGGATTCGGAGGTGCCCATTCCCCTCCCGGAAGTGAACCGCAAATGGAACGTGACCCGGATGCCGTTCGCCGCATCATCAGAGCCATGGACATTGTCAAAGCGAGTGATGAAGATTGCTGTCGATTGACCGGCAATCGGGACCTTGACCTGGAAGCATTTGCCCGACAATGGCTTGACTGGGGTGCCAAGGTGGCCGTTGTGACGCTCGGCAGCGCAGGGACGTTAGTCATCACGGCCGACGAAAAGTTTGATGTTCCCCCTCTGCCAGGTGAACCGATCGATGCTACCGGTGGTGGCGACAGCTACATGGGTGGGTTTTTGGTCGGTTACCTTCGCACTGGAGGGGATGCGTGGGAAGCAGGCCTTTATGGCGCGGCAACAGCCCTGATGGTGATTGAGGGCACTGGCGGCGTGACTAAAGATCGTATGCCGACCCAACCGCAGGTTGAAGCACGCCTCGCGGCTGCCCGGTCCCAACTGAATTTGTGATGTGCATCCAGCCGGTTGCGCTTGGCAAAAACGCGAGGGAGGACAACTTCCGGGCGCCATGTTTTGTCCCGAATATCCCATCAGGCGGTTCCCTATCTTGGGTGCATGGTGGATATTGTTTTTTCAGAAGGGGATTTTACCCCCTTCTCACGATTGCTCGTTGGTTTGATAAAAAATCTACTAAGGAAATAACCCATGTCCAAGAAATTCGGATTCGGTGTACTCGGTTGTGGCAGTATTGCACACATCGCCCATTTTCCGTCAATTGCGAAGACCGAAGGTGCTGAACTGGTAGCTTGCTGTGATGTGAGCGAGGAACAGGCCTCTAAAGCGGCCGACCAGTGGGGAGCCAAGCATTGGTTTACCGACCACAACGAGATGTATGAAAAGTGCGATGGTCTCGATGCAGTCATCATTGCGACACCCAACAATGTGCATCGAAACCAGGCAATCGGTGCGGCGAAGCGCGGCCTGCATGTCGTTGTTGAAAAACCCCTGGCGATCACCAACACCGAAGCTTGGGATATTGTCAACGCTTGCCGCGAACACAAAGTTAAACTCATGGTTGGCTGCGACCGACGTTTTTGGACCCACAACCAGTGGGCCAAAAAACTGATTGAAGATGGTGTGATTGGCGAAGTCCTGATGAGCCGTGCCTCCCTGCACGAACATTGGCACAATTACCAGAATCATGTTGCCCACACCGATTTTCGGCTCGACTGCTCTGTGGCTGGTGGTGCTGCGATTAGTGATACTGGTGCACACGCAATTGATCTTTTGACCTGGCTCAATGGTCAAAAAGTAAAGCGGGTTGTTGGTGTTGCCCAGCGGGCTGCGATGCCCGAAAGCTACACCCAGTGCGACGACCTTGCCTGGGCCATGCTCGAATTCGAAAATGGTTCCACGGCGGTTGTCCACTGCAATCGTTTTTCACATGCCGTTTCACAGTCAACCGACCTGTGGGGTACCGAGGGCACCATTCATACCGCGACTGATGCAACCAACCCGTTCCAGAGCGTACCGATGGCCGTCTTCACGAACAAAGATTACAACGAGGAAGATTTACCCCAAATCCTCAAAGATTATCGCTGGCCCCAGGTGTTCTGGGTCGAAGACCGGATCCATCGTCCCTTGCAAAAGCGGTGGATACCTATCGTACCACCCCGGTCTCCGAACAATTATGAGCGGATGTGCGAACATTTTATGGGCTGTCTGATGCGCGACGAAGAGCCGCTCGTCTCCGGCGACGACGGGGCCCGTGCGATCGAGGTCATGTGTGGGGTGTTCAAGTCCATGGAAACGGGCGGTTGGGTTGACCTGCCGCTCAAGGAAGAGGTTGTGCCACCCCACTACAAGCCTTTGCCGAAGGAAGAATGAGCCTTCCGAGGACTTTCTCCAGGATTGAAAAAGCGGATTCCTCCGGCCCATTTTTTCGAACTCCGGGCTACCGTTTGCGGTGATGGTTTTCCCGCGTTTTAAAGTGCCACTAGCCTCTTGAAATAGGGAGGGACCAACGGTCCGTCGTGGTTCACCAAATGGCTCTCTGACGATTGGGACCTTTACGATAGACTAGAATATTGTAGGGGCAGTCAAGTCGTCGCTCTTTTAACCTGGTAGCTGGCAACGTGAGCATCCGCTCGTTTTTTACCCTCACAACCTGGTTTGTTGTAGCAAGCGTTGTGCCGGTTTTCGGTCAGTCAACAGCGCCTGTTGCCGAGAAACCACCCAATACATCCAATCGTGAATCAAGCGAACTGGTTCACGAAGTGGTGTTTGTGCGCAACGGCTCTCGTCGCAAAGTTGCCGGTCGATTGTTGCTGGAATCCCGTGACCAACTGGTCCTGCAAACGGATGACGGAGCAATCTATGCCATCGATCAGGGCGAGATCCAAAACCATTTGCAGACAGACCAGATTTTTCGACCAGCTACCCCCGAAGAAATTGCTGAGCGATTACTGGCTGAAATGCCGAGTGGATTTCGCATCCACACCACCAGCCATTACGTCGTCTGTTATGGGACTTCCCGTACCTACGCGCAATGGACGAGTTCACTGCTGGAGCGATTGCACCGCGCCTTTACCCGCTACTGGAGTCGCCGCGGTTTTCAGCTCCACGAACCGGAATTTCCTCTCGTTGCCTTGGTATTTCCTGACCAGAAATCGTACCTGCGGTCAGCCCAGGAACAAGGTGCACAAATCAGCTCAGCGGTCGTTGGGTTTTACAGCCTGCAGTCGAACCGGGTGAACATGTACGACTTGACAGGTGTTGAGGCAGTGCGGAGTCCTGGAAACCGGCGTGGTTCGCTCAAAGAAATCAGCCAAATGCTTTCAGTTCCTGCAGCGGTTCCACTCGTCTCGACCATTGTCCACGAAGCGACTCACCAGATTGCGTTTAATTGCGGTTTGCAAACACGGTTGTCCGACATTCCGCTTTGGCTTTGTGAAGGGATGGCGATTGTGTTCGAGGCGCCTGATCTTTCCAGCACCAAGGGGTGGCGGGGAATTGGTAAAGTCAATCACCCACGCCTGAAGATCTTTCGCAAAAATCAAAAATCGTGGCGAACGGCTCGACTCAAGAGCATGCTGGCGAGTGACAGGCCATTCCGAGATTCGCGTACGGCGGCCAATGCCTATGCGGATGCATGGGCCTTGAATTATTATCTCATCAAATACCATCCCAAAGAGTACACGGCGTACTTGAAGATGCTTGCCCAGAAGCCCCGCCTTGGCAAAGATGGTCCTGAGCGACGTCTCGAGGAGTTTCATGACAGTTTTGGCGATGTCCGGAAGCTGGAACGCGATTTTCTCAAACAGATGGCAAAGATCAAATCGTAGGGGCAGAAGATCTTTGGCGTTGAGATACCGTCAAAATAATGCGGACTAAAGCATAAACCATCCGATGCTGTTTTTTTGTTGCTCTGGCAGGTTGGACAGAAGTACAAGGCGAGAAACTCGGTGCTAACTGCGCCAATCCGCGAGGGTAGACGCATTTGTACGTGAGCGGGACTGATGGGTATCACGCGTCCCCGAGGTTTTTGAGGGCCTCACCGTAGGGGTTGGCCAGAGGTTTTGTAAAAGCTGGCATGAAGAGATGGGAGCTTGTTGCCCTGCGGCAGGAAACGCGTTGCTGGAACCTGGAAATCTTTAGATGCAAACTACTTATCAAAATCGCGCGTTTCACTTTGCGTCCTATGGGTTGCAAGTCTCTGAGCCGCAACAGGAACGTGGGTTCCAAGGATAGCAGATGTCTTATCGAATCGGGATTGGAAGAATTTGGCACGAGTCCAACAGTTTTTTTGCCATCGGTACCCGTCTTGAAGATTTCGAGTCCTATCCAGGTGGTCTTGTCGTGGGCCAGCCCCTTTTTAACCGGCCAGATCGAGCCGATGAAATCACCGGAATGCTCAAGGTCTTTAGCCGCGATAACCAGTTTGAACCGGTCCCCTTACTCGGTGCGTCTTTGGAGCCATCTGGTGCCATCACTCCAGACTGTGTGGAAGCGTTGAGTGACCTGCTTCGCGGGCAACTACAAGCCTCCGGTGATCTTGACGCGATCTGTTTTTCGCTCCATGGCGCGATGACGGGCGAAACGATTGCAGATTTAGATGGTCATTTCCTGCAAGTGATGCGTGATGAGGTGGGGCCGGCTATCCCGATTGTCTGCTCGCTCGACTGCCATGCCACAGTAACCCAACAAATGCATCAGCTTAGTACGGCGCTCACCGCCTACCGCACGCATCCGCACACCGACGTTGTAGAGACGGGTGAGCGGGCCGCAGAGATCCTGATGGATGTGATCTCTGGAAAAACGAAACCAGTCACCTGCATGCAAAAAATTCCGTTGCTGTTGCTAGATCGGGGAACAGGGTCATCACCCATAGATCGGTTGTTCGAGAAATTTATCGGCTGGGACGATCTTGAAGGTGTTATTGCGTGTTCACTCTGTCCGGCCTATCCGTTACAGGACGTTCCGCAGCAGGGCTGGACAGCGATCGCCGTAACCGACAACGACAAAGCGCTTGCCCAGCGTCTGGCGGAAGAATTGGCCAGCGAAGTGTGGAGAGTACGCCACGAACTGCTTCCCGAACCAATGTTGGCACCGGTGACTGCCTTGCAAAAGGCAATCCAAATGTCCGGCTTTCCAATCCTCGTGACCGACTCGGCCGACAACGTTGGTGCCGGGGCACCGGGTGACACCACCGGTATTTTGCAGGCGTTGATGGAAACTTACCACGATGCCGATGGACTGGTGCTGGCTAATTTTCCTGACCGGCAGGTCACGCAGATTGCTGAGACCAGGCAGGTGGGTGAGACCATTACGCTCGACGTTGCAGGAAAATCAGACATTCGTTATGGCCACCCCGTGCCAGTGACCGCAGAAATTCTGGCGATCACCGGTGGCGAGATTACCGACGATGGTCAGTTCAGCGGCAATCCAACCATAGATGCCGGTGTGATGGTCTGCCTGGGAATTGACAACTTGCGCCTGGTGCTCTCGGAGCATGCCATCTGGGGTCCGCAGCCTTCTTTGTTTCGCCAGGTGGGGATCAATCCGTTCGAGGCGAAGATTGTCGTTGTGAAGAGTGGCATCGGTTATAAAGTAACGTACGGGGCGGTGGCCAAGGGAGTGGTCCACGCCGACTCTCCCGGGCCAGGTTCGCGGAACGTAGCGAACTTTGATTTCAAGCATATACCACGTCCGATGTTTCCGCTTGACGGGGATACCGCCACCCTTCACCGCTGACAAGGCAGCCGTCCATGGTTAGCGGACTCTGACCGCAAAGCCCGGATCCACGATAATTCCACGCGATGAGCGCCAGGATTGGAGTTGCCAGCGCTATGACAGCCTTGGTTACAATTTTCGCATGTCGTCAGCAGCGTTTTTCCATGGGCATCTCTCAACGGTTCACCCCGCTGGGCATTTCAGGGTGGTTGTCAATCAGCCAGCGGGCATCGCGGGCAATCGCGCCGGCACATGCCTCGATCCACTCTCTGCCTTGTTCAGCAGTCGACTCGATCGCATCGTCACCGCAGCCGATCCCCTGGTACTCTTCCTGTTGCTGTAGTTCGTCCAGGTCAACGCTGAGCGGTTCAATTGCCATGGTGATACTGGTTTCCCACTTGCCACCGTGATCGCCGAGCGTGAGTCCGGCGGCGTCGAACTCGCCGCCGCAATCAATGTTGACAGGTTGCTGTGCCATCCGCGCGGCGCGGGCAAAAGCCATTGCCACAGGCCTGGCCCAATGGATCAAAGGGTTGTGCCCGCACACGATATAGATCGACTTGAAGCCGAGCCCCGCGATTTGTTCCAGGCTCATCCTCAGCAGTCGCTGGTAGAACAGCCATTGCTCTTGAATGTCCATGCCACCGTGAGACGCGAATCCGCGCACGCGCTGAGTTTCGGTCTCCAGTGCCTTGGCCACCGGTTCGGACAGGTCGCCGAAGCTGCTGGATTTGTTTACAAAAAAGCTGTCTTGGGGCACACCCCACACCAGGGCGGGAAACACCGCACCGCCACCAAGTTGCCCTGCTGCCCTGCAGCAGATGTGATGCGCTTTGATGGCGTCCACGCCCAGGGGATTGTGCACACCGTGCCACTCGATCGCACCCAGCGGCAAAAACGCCACGTCGGCCCGCTGCCGGCAGGCTGCCACGTGGGCGGGTCTCATGTTTTCGATACAGACCTCTTGGTCATTCACCGGTGGTCTCTCCTTGGAAAGCGGTACAACTTCTTTGGGTGCCAGGGGGCCAATTGCCTATTGGAAAAGCGTTAAGCCTTTGGCTCGGTGTTTACGCATGGCCAGCACACCAACAACAGGCAGTGTGCCACCGGCAGGACAGTATTCATAGCGGGACAGTTTTCATACTTGTTTTTCCTGCTTATTGAGAGAAGGGCACCTGCACTACAAGCTAATGGTTGTCCGGTGGGGGGTCAAGAAACACCCGGCATTGCAACTGGCAGGGCTTCTGGTCACGTCGCGCAGACTTTGATTCCTAGCAGGAGTGGACCCAAGGGGCACACGGCGCAGCATAGAGCGCCTTTCAGTCAACCCAAGCTGCCATACAGCTGTCATGCGCAGGAAAATGAGATACCGGAAAATCAGGGGCTGGATGACCAGCGGTATCGTCCCTTACAATGCCGGGCGTCCACTTGGCTCCCTTAGCTCAACTGGCAGAGCAACTGACTCTTAATCAGTAGGTTGAAGGTTCGAGTCCTTCAGGGAGCACTTCATGATGCCAGTTGATGCCGCAGCTGGTTGCAAGCTCTTGCACTTGATCGCCTCGGTCACCAGTCGGCAAATCCCTGGATGCTTCTGCATTCCACCAGCGGGCCCGTTTTAACACACCGGTGGTGAAGTTGTGCTGATTGGCCCACATTCCCTGTCGAGTAGAGCGGCCTGGTATTTTGCACGGCACACCCAACCGTTGAGAAAATGACTTTGCAGGGTTATTATGACAGCTGAGGTTGTCGCTACCGTTTTTCCCAGCCACAGGATTCATTTTCGTTTCCGGAGACCCCGCGATGATTCGACACATCAATGACCGACCCTTCAGCCTGCGTGTGATTTTACTGGCCCTCCTCACCACGGTGCCGGGCGTGACCTGTGCGGAGGACGACCATGCGATGACCAAGGACGACGTCGACCAACTGGTTGTCGAGCTTTCGAATTGGGGCCGCTGGGGCACAGAGGATCAACTGGGAACTCTCAATCTCATCACGCCGGAAAAAAGGAAAGCGGCAGTGAAACTGGTGCGGGATGGGATTTCAGTGTCGCTGGCGCGCGACGTTGAAAAAGAACAGACAGCCGATAACCCGTCGCCGTTCGTGCACGAGATGCTGCTGTTCGGGCGCGGGACCGACAATCAATGGGCAGCGGACAGATACAGCGTTAATTATCACGGTTTCGTACACACCCACATGGATTCACTGTGTCATTTTTTCTACAACGACAAGCTTTATAATGGCTTCACCCGTGACCAGGTTGGTCCTGCCGGGGCGGAAACTCTTGCCATCAGGAATATCAAGGATGGAATTCTGACCCGTGGGATTCTGGTCGACATTCCCCGCCTGCGCGGTGTGCGGTTTCTTGAACCCGGCACACCGATCTATCCGGAGGAACTGGATGCGTGGGAAAAATTTGCAAAAGTGAAGGTCTCCAGTGGCGATGTGATTTTCATTCGTACGGGACGTTGGGCGCGGCGGGAGATGTCCGGGCCGTGGGACGTCGAACGTGACGGGGTGGCTGGGTTGCACGCGTCATGTGGAAAGTGGCTCAGGCAGCGCGACATTGCCATGCTCGGCAGCGACGCCTGTAGTGACGTGATTCCATCGGGGATCGAAGGAATGGGTTTTCCGGTGCACTTGCTCACGCTCCACGTGATGGGGGTGCATATTTTCGACAATTGTGACCTGCGGGACTTGAGCACAACGGCCGAAAAACTTGGACGGTACGAGTTCTTGTTGACCGCCTCGCCATTGCCCGTGGGTGGCGGTACCGGGTCGCCACTGAATCCAATTGCCACTTTTTGACCGATACCCCTTGCCCGGGGCGATCGTCTTTAGGGCATGGTTAATTCTTCGCCGGTTTTGAGGTAGTGGGCAAGTTTGCTTGCTGCAAACCGCCTGGCCTCGTCAATCGAGAATGGGCTCGCCCCGCCCAGGTGGGGTGTAATCAACACGTTGTCGTGTTCCTGTGCGTAGCGCACGACGGGCGATTCGCGCATGTCCGAGCGCCACTCGTTGTGCAAGACGTCCGTGCCAAAAGCGGCCAGTTGGCCTGATTCGAGCGCCTTCAGGAGCGCCGTTTCATCAATGATGTCACCGCGGCTGGTATTAACGAGCACTGCACCAGGCTTCATGCGGTCAAAAACATCCTCGTTGAAAAGGTGATAGTTTTCTCGCAGCATATGGATATGGATCGAGATCGCGTCGGACGAGGCAAGCAGCGTGTCAAAATCAACCTGCTCCACGTCGGGTAGGTCAAACGGTTTGAGATCGCATCCCAGCACGCGCATACGAAAAGCGGGGCCAAACCTGCAAACCATCCCCCCGAGTCGTCCTGTGCCAAGGACGCCCAGCGTCATGTTGGACAACTGCTGGCCTATGAACCGGGGCGCGTCCCAGCCACCTTCGAGCACATGCCCACTGGCTGCACGCAGATGTCGGCAACTCGCCATCAATAGCATCCAGGCACATTCGGCCGTGGCCGTGAACTGGTCCAGCAGGCCGTAATCTTTTGTGATACTCAGTACGCGAATTCCCCGCCGTTCCGCTTCCTCGACATCGATGTGGTCGGTCCCGGTCGAAGCGGTATTGATGACCTTAAGACGCGAGGCCTGTTCGAAGACCTCTTTATCAATCCGCTGCTCGACATGAATCCACAGTGCATCATATTGGCTGACCACTTCAAGCAGCTTGGTCCGGTCAGGGGCCTCAATGTCCACGTCTGCGATCGCTTCAAGATCACCGACAAATTTTTTCACGCTGGACGGGTCCAGCATGCAGAGGATGCGTGGTTTACTCAAAATTGCTGCTCACTTTTCTTGTCTGGTCAATCGTTCTGTGGTTCCTGATCGTAGGCTGAAGCGGCTCTGCGATTCTACCCGGTTGGGAACCGGTTGTCTTGGGGCCGGGAAGATTGCGGAGGGTGGCGTCAATTCTTGCCATTTGTCACACATGGTTGCCGGCCTGCGGGGCCGTTGGGAACTGTGTGACGCGAGTTGAATTTGAAGAGGCCACTCTACAGACCTGTTCTGCGGCAGGATGACGCAGGTCAGTTTGCCAATTCCTCTTTAATGGCCGTTTCCAACTCCGCCGGACGGAATCCGGAAGGTCCCCGGTCACCCTTGTAGACGATCTTGCCACTGCGCCCGATAAGGTACAAGCGGTCGGGCGAACTGGAATAGGCGGTACCCACGGCATTGTCGATCCCGTCGATAAGCGTCGGGATGGAAATCTCCAACTTGTGGCACATGTGCTGGGCGACATTGACCCGCTCTCCGAACGTGGTCGGTTGCATCACCGAAATTTCCTGGCGCGCATTTGCACGGACTTGGCGTTCGTCAGTTGAGTGAGCTTCACGAATGTAAACAATATAGAACTGAACGTCGCCACCATACTTGCGGTACATTGCCTCCAGGGCGCCAACCTGACGCCGGAAGGGGGCTCACGTGTACGAGCCAAAAATAAGCGCGACCGGTTTTGTGCCGGCAAAACTGGAAAGCTGCACGGTCCTTTTGCCGTCGAGGCTTTTCAGTTTAAAATCCGGCGCAGTTTTACCTTCCGTGGCCACACCCTCTCCATCCCGGCCAGCTCTTCTGCGGCCGATTCGATTGGCAAGCTGCCGGAGTTCGCCCTGGTCAATCACGCCGTCGCCATTGGCATCCATGTGTGCGAATCTCTGGGCGAGTGGCCCGGAAGCTTCGACACGAGTGATTTTCCCGTCTCGATTCTTATCGTGCGCCTGGATCCTGTCGAGCAAAGTTCCTCTGCCAGCGAGACGATTTGGCTGGGCTTCAGCTCCCCTCGAAAAGACGAGAAAAGCCATAGTAAGAATCGACAGGTACCATGCTTTGGTTATGACAGACATTGTCAATCCAGAGTGCCTGAGAGGATGTTAGAAGGGTGCGTGACAGGGTCCTGAAAGATGAAACCCCGATTACGGACGAGGGTTCCGGTACACCAGTAACATTGCACACAATACCAGCAACCAGGAGGCCGGTTCTGGCACGGTAACAGGCGAGCTGTTCACCGAATGTCCTTCAAAGCGAGTACTCCAGAAGGTGTAATCTTCGGGGTCCACCGTCCCGGGAGTTGCCGATGCTGGATTTTCATTTGGGAGCGTCACCGACTGCCCAAGTTGGTCTCGCCACTTTGTGTAGTCGGCCGCGTCGACGAAGCCATCGGTATTATAATCTCCTGGGAAAAGACTCCCATTGAAAGCCTGCATTTGTTGCCTGACGAGTTCTGTAGCAGCCAGCTGCCAATCGACATCCAGAGTTTCGTTGTAAGGTGGCCAGTCTTGTGGGCCAAAGCGAATTTCCATATGAGCTACTCGTTTGATCCACTTGCCGGCGTCGGAGGCATGATGATGGTCTCGATAGATCTCGGCACGATTTTCGATAAGTCCGGTTGCCAGGAGTT
This sequence comes from Pirellulales bacterium, assembly GCA_022448345.1. Lineage (GTDB taxonomy): Bacteria > Planctomycetota > Planctomycetia > Pirellulales > Lacipirellulaceae > JAKVCB01. The sequence continues at coordinate 3,590 of JAKVCB010000042.1, read as the reverse complement.
CCAGTTGGAACTGTGGACCTGGTATGCCCCACACTTTCGTTTGAGGTAGCTGGGTCTTTACTCGAGTTATCAAGTCTCTAAAGTATTTTTCAGAATACTCGAACGGTTGACTATCTTCGTCGAGTGTTTGCTCCTCCCACCGCTGGGCGACGTCCCACATTAATCTGGGCTGCGGCATGAACAGGAGTAAGTCTGGATTCTGAGAACTGGTTGCCGATTCAACCAGGTTGACAATGGCATCGACTTGCCGGCCCAGGGTCTCAAGGTTTGGAAAGTGATGGAGTTGAATGGCGATGCCATCCCATGCCTGGCTTGGTAACGCCGTGTCCCAGGTGCTGGGAACAGGTTCCTCACAGGTCTCACTGGGATTCTGATAGATATAGGCAGGTCCCTTGGAACACACGACGTGGTAGCCAGTTTGAGTGCCCTCGAAACCAATTTCAGCAGCCACGTCGTCTACGCTGTATTCGTACAATAAGTCGAACGTCAGGGAATTTCCAATGTGGTAGACATCGTTCAATATCGAAGTTGCAGCTGCGGTACTAGTGAGTGCACACAGCAAAACAATACCGTAGGCAAACCGCTGCATGACTGCATTTCCGGGTGGAAGAAAAAATGCTGGACAAGACCAAAATTCATTGTAAGGTCAGTTACCAAAAATTTCAATGTTTTGACAGTTCCCGTCCTTTGTTTTGGAAGATAGGGCTTAATCAGCTTGAGCCAGTTCCTACGGTTCCTATGGCAACTCCTGCATCAAGTGGACTTCGGAGGCACTCGCTATAACATCAATGGGGTGGCTGTCGCTACCAACGAAAGTAGCCCTGGGATTTGATCCGTCTTGGGACCATTTCAAGTAACACAATTCGAGTGTCACACGAGCAGCTGTAGTCGTCTTTCCAACCCGGTGTGGGTGCAAAGTTGTTCTGGTGGTGCAGTGGTTCTTGTAAGCGAGCCAGTCGGGAGACTTGGGGACCCGGTTCGTTGAAAACGTTGCCATTTGTTGGTACAACGCTGGTTTTCCAACCTGCAATGGACTTGAGCCGGATCGCGTCCCAAAATCGATCGTGATTAGCCTGTTCTGTTTGCAATTGATGCGATTTTTTAAACGGAGGAATATTCCATGACTTACATGTTTCGTTGGATGACTCTTGCGGCAGTGTTTGGTGTCATTTCTTGGACCAGTGAAGTCCATGCCCAGAACAAACAATGGGTTTCGCTGTTCGATGGAAAAACGATGAACGGTTGGGAGAAGGTCGGGAACCCAAAGAGTGTGTGGGAAGTCAAAGACGGAGCATTGTCTGGTTCAGGTCCTGCCTCGATGCTGGTTTGTACCAAGGGGCCCTATAAGAATTTTCGCTATCACGCAGAGATCAAAATTAACGACAAAGGAAACTCCGGGCTCTATTTTCGAACGGCCCGCCGTCCGGGGTTTTCTGACGGTTACGAGGTGCAAATCGACAGTACGCATGCCGATCCGATTCGTACGGGTTCTCTTTACGGTATGTGCCACGTTTACAAAAGACTGGCCCCGCCTGATACGTGGTTCACTTACGACCTGGAGGTCCGCGATGATGTATGGCGCGACAGGCCGGTTACACGCATCAAGGTCACGGTCAATGGCGACGAACTCTACGAGTATCTTGACTTTGACCAAACCTTTAAGAAGGGATATTTTGCCTTCCAGCAACACGATCCTGGCAGTAAAGTCTCGATTCGTGATGTCAAAGTGAGGCAACTTGCCGACAAAGATTCTTGATAGGTGGCCGGCTTTCAAGCGGCAGGCGGCAACTCTTTACCAGGTGTATACCCAACCTGATTCGTCCAGCGAACGTGCTCGTATCTGTAGGAATGAATGCTTCCCGCGGATGTCGTTACGGCACGGGTTCGCAAAAAAGCTGGCACTACTTGTCACCTTTCTACAAGGACGCCTTTCTCGAGCTTTCCCCCGATCGGCACAAGGCTCTCCGAGAGTTCTCAGGCCACCAAAACAGTGTGAGAGTATGTCTTTACAGACAAGATGCCCAACTTCAATCCCTTATTTTTTAAACACCAGTTGTTACGAGTGTATGCCGGAGAAGGGGTGAATAGTTCGTAAGGTTGCGCAAAGGGTGCAGCCAAGTCGCCTCGGTAGAATAGACATAATATTTGGGGGAATTCTTGTTCACTGGTACAATCGAAGGTGTGGTGCAGAGGAGTCGCTGTTTTCCTAACAAGGGTTCATTCTTCGGCGTTGAGGCAACCTAAGAACAAGAGGCCAGACGATAATGACAACGAAGTACCTGTGTGCAAGCATCATGGTGGCATTCTTTTGTTGGGGGAGTGCTTCTGAGCTAGTCGCGAACTCGGACATGTCCCCCTATGTCGAACTTTTTTCTGACGACTTCGAATCGGACTTAAGCCAATGGAACTTTCCCTCTCCCAACCTTCATGGAGTCCTGGGTGCCCATATGTCCGTTACCCAAACGGAGTCGTTTGAGGGATCGGGCAGTGCCACCTTTGATACGATGGTCCGAGGCGGAAGTGCTTTTACCGACCGGATTGCTGTGAATCCGGGGCAGACCTACCGGCTGCAAGTTGCTCACAAGGGACTTGTTGAGATCCAGAGAGCAGGATATGTCGGTTTCAACCTGTTTAGTTCCAACGACGACGCCTCCTACATCCACGAAAAGTGGTTGATGGGTCCTAAAGCAACAAACGATTTTCAAACCGTCGGTGCAATGAAACCCGATCAGACTTTTGACATGGCCGCATTTGCCCCGGCGAACAACCTTATTTGGGAAACCACCGATTGGAGATTGTACGAGACCAGTTATACAATTCCAGCAGGGGATGTGAATTATCTCAGCATCAAAATGGAAGGAACCCCGGACATCTTCTTCGATAATGTTCGTTTGGAACTCATTCCCGAACCGTCTGCGGCGCTCTTGGCCTTGTTGGCGATGTCAGGCCTATTGGTGCGCCGTCGTCGCTAGGGTGATTTGACTCAGCGACGTTCCTTTTTCTGGTTTTGAAATCGCGCCGGTTTGGCTTGGGTTGCGCCACGCCATTAAGGGACGCGTTCGGGAAGATTTCGGGAAGTCAACGGTTGGTCCATTGGCAAGCAGGTCGCGTTTGCGTAGTTGGCACAACCGGTGCGCTGCTTTGACTGTCAACGAGTTGCCATGTTAAAATCATCTCCGGATGTACGCGTGCAGCAGGTGTGCGCCTGTTTCTGCGGTGGCACGACAAAATGCATGAGCACCTAGTCTTTTAGAAGTTCTATGTGGGAGATACCTGTGAGAGTTTTCAGAAAGTCAGCTATTTTTGCCCTGGTGATTGCAACTGCCATCGCCACTCCCGTTGCCTTCGCATCCGATCCGGACCTGGTGCTGCACTACCGTTTTGACCAGGATAATGGAAACAAGGTCGTTGACCATTCCAGCCACCAGAATGACGGCGCGAACAAGTTTGGCCAGTTTCTTCAGGAAGTTCGCGGTCGGCAGGGCGTGATGCGTTTTGACGGCGAAAAGGCGATCGTAAAAGCCACCGGCGATTCGCTCAAACTCAAAGGCGATTTCACATATGGGCTTTGGATGCGATTAAATGCCATC
>JAKVCB010000419.1 GCA_022448345.1 Pirellulales bacterium | reverse complement strand
ACAAAGCGAACTCCACGCTCAACCAACCGTCGCGCTAACAGGCAATTTCTTCCAAAAGAAGGTTTCTGAGGGTCGATGCCATACATATCGAGTGTGTCTTGGGACTCGCTGGCGATATCGACGAGTTCCGGTGCGCTGGCTTGCAGGCGAAATGCCATTTCGTATGCTTCGATCCGCGTCGTGATTTCGGGATCACCTACCTTTGCCAACCGGTCGCGGTTCAATTGGTTAATTAATCGGAGAGAATCACGTTGCAGTTCACGGTCATAACCCGGTGGATTTTGGGTGTAGAGGACAGGCGTTCCGCGCGAATGGAACGGGACACCCTGGTAAGATGAGGGCAGGAACCCGTGTCCAAAGCATGCGGCGCCACCACTAAGGCTTCCGGCTGAATTCATGACAACAAAGGCGGGCAAGGAAGTTGCTTCGCTGCCAAGGCCATATGTGATCCACGACCCCATACTGGGGCGCCCGAGTTGGAGGTGGCCAGTGCTCAGAAAAATCTGGGCGGGTGCATGATTGAATGCATTGGTATGCATAGATCGCACCACGGCGATGTCGTCCACAATCTTTCCCAGGTGAGGTAGTAATTCTGACAGTCGAGTACCGCATTGGCCGTGGCGATTGAATTTCACTGGTGACGCCATCAAAGCGGCATCGGATTCAATAAAGGGAAGGTCTTGACCTTTCAAGATTGTTGCTGGAACCGGCTTTCCATCGTGTTTTTGGAGAGTCGGCTTTTCGTCGAACAGATCAAGCTGACTGGGACCGCCGGCCATAAACAGGAAAATGACACGTTTCGCTCGGGGGGCGAAGTGTAAGGAAGGTAGTTTTCCAGTGTGTCGCGCAGCGACGGTATCCGGACGCAATGTCTTAGCGCCAAGTAGTGAAGCCAGTGCAAAGCTGGCAACCCCGAATTGGCACTCCCGAAAAAAAAAGCGACGAGGAATATTGAGTTCGGTTGAGTCGTGCATGGTGAAACCAGTGTTGCACAGCCGCGATGTTGAGGCGTAATCCAGGTTGCGGCTGCGCTCCAGATGTTCAGTCGTTTGAGGCCAGGGGCCGTGCTGTCGAGGCTCTCTGAACAGGTTGCCGAGTGGGGCGGACGATGAGAAGACAAGGTGGTGCAGCCGTGATTGTAGCCGACTTGCAGACGGTTTACCGAATCACTCAACGGCCTGTTCCGCACAGGGGAACGCATTTGCTCGCAGAGCACCTGGAGGTAACCACATAAACCCAGGTTGCGAGGGTTATCCGAGCTGGTGGAACAGAGTGATCCAAGCTGCAGGCAAGCAGGCGGTTTCTTCAGCTGGGAGCTGCCAGCTGAAGCGAGGCCGTGTTTTTCTAGACCAGCCGTACCAGTTGCTTGCCGAGGTTCTCACCCCGGAACAGGCCGATAAACGCGTTGGGTGCATTTTCAAGGCCATCAACGATGGTTTCGCGATACTGGATTTTGCCTTCTCGCATCCATTGGTCGATCTGCTCCAGTGCGTGCCGGTACCTGTCGACAAAGTCGAAGACGAGAAAACCCTGAACGCGGGCCCGTTTGACGATCAAGTGCCACAACAACCTTGGGCCTTGGGGAGGAGCGTCGGCGTTGTACTGGTCGATCTGGCCACAGATGACGACCCGCGCAGATTGGTTGATTTGCGTAAAAGCCGCGTCGGAAAGAGGTCCGCCCACGTTATCGAAAAATACATCGATTCCAGCGGGACAGCATTTGTGCAGTTCTGCTGCTAAATCTGCACTTT